>DASTGH010000685.1:0-3589 GCA_035719345.1 Anaeromyxobacteraceae bacterium | reverse complement strand
GGGCACCTGCTGACCGTGACGGAGAAGGGGTACGGGAAGCGGTCGGAGGCGTCGGAGTACCGCTTCCAGGGGCGCGGCGGCTCGGGCGTCATCAACATCAAGGTCACCGACAAGAACGGCCCGGTCGCGGGGATCAAGTCCGTCACCGACGCCGACCAGCTCCTGCTCATCACCGAGCGCGGCCAGCTCATCCGCATCAAGGTCAACGGCATCCGCGAGACGGGCCGCGCCGCGCAGGGCGTGCGCCTGATCGATCTCGACGAGGGAGATCGCGTCGTGGCGGTCGCCAAGCTCGCCGAGCCCGAGGAGGGCGATGACGAGGCCCAGGCGGCGCTGCCAGCCGCGCCCGAGGCGCCGGTGGCGCAGGCGTTCCCGGCCCAGGGCGCGGCCGCGCCGGGCGCGCGCGCGGCGGAGGACCTCGGCTGGCGCGACGTCTTCGGCGACGCGCGCCTGCAGGCGCTCGTGGCGCTGGCGCTGGAGCAGAACCGCGACCTGCGAGTCTCCGCGCTCAACGTCGAGCTCACCCGGGCGCAGTTCCGAATCCAGCGCGCCCAGCAGCTCCCGCACTTCGACGGCAGCGCCACCCTGAGCGCGCAGCGCACGCCCGCCGACCTCTCCACCACGCGCACCATCAGCACCACCACCGCCTGGTCGGTGGGGCTGGGCGTCAGCGCCTTCGAGCTCGACCTGTGGGGCCGCGTCCGGAACCTCTCCGACGCGGCGCTGGAGACCTTCTTCGCGAGCGAGGAGGCGCGGCGGAGCGCGCACCTCTCGCTCGTGGCCTCGGTGGCCGAGCAGTACCTCTCGCTCCGCTCGCTCGAGGAGCAGGTGGTGCTGGCGCGCCAGACCCTGGAGACGGTCGAGGCGTCGCTCAAGGTGACCCGCCGCACCACCGAGGCCGGCCGGACCTCCGAGCTCGACCTCCGCACCGCCGAGTCGCAGGTGGAGACCGCCCGCTTCAACCTGGCGGCGGCCGAGGAGCAGCGGGTCCGGGCCCAGAACGCGCTGGTGCTGCTGGTGGGCGCGCCGCTCCCGGTGGACCTGCCGCCAGGCCTGGCGCTCGACGCCCAGCCCATGGTCGCCGAGCTGCCGGCGGGCGTGCCCTCGGAGGTGCTCGTGCGCCGGCCGGACGTCCTCTCCGCCGAGCACGCGCTGCGCGCCGCCAACGCCAGCGTCGGCGCGGCGCGGGCGGCCTTCTTCCCCACCATCTCGCTCACCGCCTTCGGCGGCAGCGCCTCGAGCGACCTCTCCGGCCTGGTGAGCGGCAGCCCGTGGACGTGGACGTTCTCGCCCCGGCTGACGATGCCCATCTTCCACGCGGGCGAGCTCCGGGCCAGCCTGGACGTGGCCGAGGTGCGCAAGTCGATCGAGGTCGCCCAGTACGAGCGCGCCATCCAGGCCGCATTCCGCGAGGTCGCGGACGCGCTCGCCTCGCGCGAGTCGCTCGACGCGCAGCTCCGCGCGGAGGCGGCGCGCGTCGCCGCCGAGGAGCGGCGGTATCACCTCTCCGACCTGCGCTACCGGACCGGGATCGACAGCTACCTCACGCTGCTCACCGCGCAGCGCGACCTCTTCGCGGCGCAGCAGGGGCTCATCCAGACGCGGCTGGCGCGCCTCGTGAACCTGGTCGAGCTGTACAAGGCGCTGGGCGGCGGCTGGCGCGAGCGCACCGAGACCGCCGGCGCTGCCGGCTAGCGGGGCGTCTCGCCGCAGGGGCTGGCCGCACCCGCTCCCGCCTCGTCACCGGAGTATCCGACGGCCGCGCGCGCCCTTCGCGGCTTGGACGGAGCGTATAGTCCCGACCCGTCGGCGGGGGGCCGCCGTGGCGGGGGCGGACGTGGACGAGGTGAAGCGCAACGTGCTCGTCGTCGAGGACGAGCAGATCCTGCGCGAGACGACGGCCGAGCTCGTGGCGCTCGCCGGGCACGACGTCGCCACCGCAGGCGATGGCGCGGCCGCGCTGCGGGTCATCGCCGGGGGGTTCGCGCCGGACGTGGTCGTCCTCGACCTCCTCATGCCGGGCATGGACGGCCCGAGCTTCCTCGACGAGCTGCGCCGCGTGGCCTCGCCGGCGCCGCGGGTCGTGGTCGTCACCGGCGTCCGCTCCGAGCACCTGAAGCGGCTCCTCGGCGTCTCCGAGGTCCTCTTCAAGCCGGTCGGCGCGCGCGAGCTCCTGGCCGCCATCGCCGGGAGAGCCGCGCGCTGACGTCGAGGCCGCGCTCCGCGGCGCGCAGCGGCGCCGCCGGGGCGCGGGCGGTAGAAGCGAGGCGTGACCTTCGACGCGCTCTCGCTCTCGCCCCCGCTGCGCACCGCGCTCGCCGCTCGCGGGTACGGGGAGCCGACGCCGGTCCAGGCGGCCGTGCTCGCCACGGAGCTGCGGGGCCGCGACCTGCTCGTCTCGTCGCGCACCGGCTCGGGGAAGACCGTCGCCTTCGGGCTGGTGCTGGCCGAGGCGCTCCTCGGGGAGGAGATGGCCCTGGCGCCCCCGGCGCCACGCCTCCCCGGAGCGCTGGTGGTGGCGCCGACGCGCGAGCTGGCGCTGCAGGTGCAGAGCGAGCTCTCCTGGCTCCTCGCCGGAGCGGGCGCTCGCGTCGGCGCCTGCGTCGGCGGCATGGATCCACGGCGCGAGGCGCGCGCGCTGGCCGGCGGCCTGCACGTGGTGGTGGGGACGCCCGGCCGCCTGCGCGACCACCTCGACCGTGGCCAGCTCGAGCTCGCCGCGCTGCAGGCGCTGGTCCTCGACGAGGCGGACGAGATGCTGGACATGGGGTTCCGCGAGGAGCTGGAGGCGATCCTGGGCGCGGCGCCGGCCGAGGGCCGGCGAACGCTCCTCTTCTCGGCCACGCTGCCGCGGCCCATCCTGGAGCTGGCGCGGCGCTACACGCACGAGGCGGCGCGGGTGGCGGCGACGCCGCCCGGCGAGGCGCACGCCGACATCGCCTACCGCGCGCACCTCGTCGCCGCGCGGGAGCGCGAGCACGCCATCGTGAACGTGCTGCGGCGGCTCGAGCCGGCGAGCGCGCTCGTCTTCCGCGACCGGCGCGAGACCGTGCACCACACCGCTGCCAGCCTGGCGGAGCGCGGTTTCGAGGCGGTGGCGCTCTCCGGCGAGCTCGGGCAGGCGGAGCGGACGAAGGCGCTCAAGGCGCTCCGCGACGGCCGAGCCCGGGTCCTCGTCGCCACCGACGTGGCGGCGCGCGGGCTCGACCTGCCGGGCGTCGACCTCGTCCTGCACGCCGACCTGCCCCGCGACGCGGCCGCGCTGCAGCACCGCAGCGGGCGCACCGGCCGCGCCGGGCGCAAGGGCCTGGCGGTGCTGCTCTCGGCGCCGGCGGAGCGCTTCCGGCTGGAGCGGATGCTGCACCAGGCGGGCGTCGCCGCGGAGTGGGGACCGGTCCCCGGCCCCGAGGAGATCCGCGCGCGCGACGAGGAGCGGCTGGCGGCCGAGGTGGCGGCGCTGGCGGTCGAGGCGACCGAGGAGGAGCGGGCCGTGGCGCGGCGGCTCCTCGCAGGGCGCGCGCCGGAGCTGGTCGCGGCCGCGCTCGTCCGGCTGGAGCGCGCCCGCCACCCCGCCCCCGAGGAGCTGCCC
>DASTGH010000684.1:0-15313 GCA_035719345.1 Anaeromyxobacteraceae bacterium | reverse complement strand
GCGCTCGCTGCGGAGCGCGGTGGCGTCCGGGTCGACCACCTCGGCGCTGGTGCTCACCTCCGAGGCGTCCACCTGCGCCGTGACCCGGGCGACGACGGCGCCGGGGCCGACCGCCTGCTCCAGCAGCTCGACGGCGCGCGTCTCGAGATCGTGCTCGAGCTTCCGCTGCCAGGCGCTGGCCTCGCCCCAGGGCGTGTCGGCGGAGAGGACGTTGCCCTTGCCGTCGACGAGCGTCACGGCCGAGGCCGCGAGGCCGGGCACGGCCGAGGCCACCAGGTGTCGGATGCCGGCGACCTCGCGCTCGCCCAGCGAGCGGCCCGGCTGCAGGTTCACCACCACCGCCGCCTGCGCCCGCCGGTCCTCGTCCTTGAAGAGGCCCTTCTCGCCGAGCGTGAGGTGCACCCGCGCCGAGCGCACCGGCGAGAGCCGGGAGATGGTGCGCGCCAGCTCGCCCTCGGTGGCGCGGCGCAGGTTCACCTTCTGCGTGAACTCGGAGACGCCGAGGTCGCCGCGGTCGAACAGCTCGAAGCCGACGCCGCCGCCGCGCGGCAGGCCGGCGGCCGCCAGCAGCAGGCGCGCGTCGTAGACCTTGTTCGCCGGGACCGCCAGCGCCGAGCCGCCCGCCTCCAGCCGGAAGGGGACCCCGGCGGCCTTGAGCGCGGCGGCGGCATCGGCCGAGTCCTCGGCGCCGAGGTTGGTGAAGGCGTACTGGAACGACTCCTGCGACTGGAGCTGCAGCGCGACCGCGCCCGCCGCCAGGCCGACGACCGCGACGAGCAGGAGCGCCTTGGCCGTGGCGGGGAGCGCCGAGAGGCGGGAGGGGAGCTGCGAGAGCTGGCGCGCGAGCGGTTCCATGGCGCTACACGCTCATCCGCATGACGTCCTGGTAGGCCTCGACCAGCTTGTTGCGGACCTTCACCGCCAGCTTCATGGCGACGTCCGCCTTCTCCAGCGCGAGCGCGGTCTCGTGCAGGTTGCCGCCGCCGAGCGCCACGGCCTGGGCGTCGCGGTCGGCGTCCACTTGGAGGCGGTCGACGGACTGCAGCGCCTGGCCGAGCGCGTCGGCGAAGCTCCCGCCGCCGTCGGCACCGGGCGCGAGCGGACGGGCGCCGTCGAGCGGCCGGAGGTCGGCCGTGCGGATGGCGGGGACGGTGATGGGGGCCATGCGGCTACCTCGCGATGTCGAGGGCGCGCTGCGCCATCGTCTTCAGGGTCTCGACCGCCGAGGCGTTCGCGTCGTACGCGCGCGAGGCGGACATGAGGTTCACGACCTCGTGGATCGGGTTCACGTCGGGCAGCACCACGAAGCCCTGGGCGTCGGCGTCGGGGTGCGAGGGGTCGTAGACGCGCCGGCCCGGGCCGTCGTCGGTCTTCACCTGGGCGACGCGGACGGACATGGGCTCGGCGCCGTCGGCGCGGGCCAGCTGGTCGCCGAACGGCACCGCCTCCAGCACCGGGTCGAGCCGCTGGTAGGGCTTGCCGTCCGGGCCGCGGGTCGACTCGGCGTTCGCCAGGTTGGAGGAGGCGAGGTTCACGCGCACGCGCTCGGCGGCGAGGCCGGAGGAGCTGATGCGGAGGGCGGAGAGGAAGTCCATGGCGCGGGTCCTCCGGGCTAGGCGGTGCCGTCCGAGGCGGCGTAGCGCAGGATGGCGAGCTTCTTCTGGGCGGCGCGCGCGGACGCGCCGTACTGGATGGCGTTCTCGGCGACGGCGGTGAGGGCGCGGTCGACGTCCACCGCGTTGCCGTCGAGGCCGGCGGCCGCGCCGGGCGCGGCGACGATGGGGGAGCCGAGCGCGCCGTCGGCCGAGCCGTCGGCCAGCGAGAGCGGGAGGTCGGCGGAGGCGGCGCGCACCGGCGCGGCGCCGCGCGGGTCGAAGCTGGCGAACAGGGCGCTCCCCGGGTCCGCGGCGGGCGCCGGGGCCGGCGCGGGGCGCCCGGGCGCCTCGAGCGACCGGCGCATGGCGGCGCCGAAGTCCACGTCGCGCGGGACGTAGCCGGGCGTGTTCGCGTTGGCGAGGTTCCCGGCGAGGACGTTGTGGCGCAGGAGCCGGGCGTCGAGCGCGCGCTCCAGCGTCTGCAGGGTCGGGTCGAAGATGCTCACGGGCTCTCCTCCTGCGAGGCCCGTGCCTGCGGGGCGGCGCGCGGGATCGCGCCGGCGCGCACGTCCACCGCGGGCGAAACCGGCCGCCCGGCCGGATCGGCCGGTTCCACCTCGGCGCCGGACAGGCGCCATGTGCGCAGCTTGTTGCGGAGGGTGCGCAGGCCGATGCCGAGGAGCCGCGCCGCGTGCGTGCGGTTCCCGCCCACCCGGCGCAGCGCCTCCTCGATGGCGAGGCGCTCCAGGGCGGCGAGGTCGAGGGGGAGGTCGGAGGGGTAGGCCCTTCGACTCCGCGACGCTGCCGCGTCGCGCAGCCCGTCCTGAGCGTGGGCCTCGCCCTTCGACTCCGCTTCGCTACGCTCAGGGCGAACGGAGGCGAGGCCGAAGTCGAAGGGCTCAGGGTGAACGACCTCGTCCGCGATCGGGGACGAGTACGGCGTCGGGGACGAGGACGAGATCGCATTCGCCGCGACCGCCACCGCCCCCATCCTCAGATCCCCCGCCGTGAGCACCGCCCCCCTCGCCCGCACCAGCGCGCGCTCCAGGAGGTTCCGGAGCTCCCGCACGTTCCCCGGGAACGGGTGAGCGCCGAGCGCCGCCAGCGCGCCGGCATCGAGCGCCGGGACCGGCCTCCCGAGCGCGCGCGCCGCGTCGGCGAGGAGCGCCGCGGCGAGCGCGGGCAGGTCCTCGCGCCGCTCGCGCAGCGGGGGCAGCACGATGGGGAAGACGTTCAGCCGGTAGTAGAGGTCGGAGCGGAAGAGCCCGCGCCGCACCATCTCGGCGAGGTCGCGGTTCGACGAGGCCAGCACCCGCACGTCCACGGGGAGCGGCCGGTGGCCGCCGACGCGGTCCACCTCGCGCTCCTGCAGGACGCGCAGGAGCTTCGCCTGGAGCGGCAGCGGCAGCTCCGAGATCTCGTCGAGGAGGAGGGTGCCGCGGTGCGCCTGCTCGAAGCGGCCGGCGCGCCGCTCGGTGGCGCCGGTGAACGCGCCGCGCTCGTGGCCGAAGAGCTCGCTCTCGAGGAGCTCTCCCGGCAGCGCCGCGCAGTTCACCGCCACCCAGGGGCCGGGCCGCTCCGAGCGCTCGTGGAGGAAGCGCGCCACGAGCTCCTTGCCCGTGCCACTCTCGCCGAGGAGGAGCACGGTGGTGGGCGTGGGGGCCACGTCGGCGGCGGCCTCCATCACCTCGCGCATGAGCGGGCCGACCGCGACGGGCGCGCTCGGAGCCAGGGCCGGTGCGGCGGCGGGCGCGATCACGGGCGACCTCTCTCCGGGAGCGCCTGCGCGTCGCGCACGGCGCGCGCGGCGTCGGCGACGAGCACGGCCAGCTCCCGGCCGTCGTCGCGCGGCGGCGGGGTGGAGGCGGGGCGCGGGCGGGAGGGCGCCGCGAGCTGGCGCCGGACGGCCGACCAGCGCGCGCCCGGCAGCGCCTTCGAGCCGTTGCGCGCCCGGGCGAACTCGGCCACCACGCCGGCCCGTACGCGGTCGCCCGCCTCGAGGTAGAGCTCGGCCGTGCGCAGGAGGTGCTGTGGCAGGTCGGCCGCCGGTGCGCGCGCCGCGGCCGCGGCGAGGACGTTGGCGGCGAAGGCCGGGGCCCCCTCGCGTGCGGCGAGGCCGGCGGCGGCGACCTCGGCCGGGTAGGCGGACGGGCCCGTGCTGCGCGAGGGGAGGTCGATCCAGAGCGTGAGCGCCTCGACGCCGGCGCCCGGTCCGGCCAGCGCCGCGAGCGCGACGCGCTGGCAGGTCGCGGGCGCTCCGGCGCACGCGCCCGCCAGCTGGGGCGGGGCGGCGACGAGCCCGCGCAGCGCATCGAGCGGCCGGCCGGCGAAGGCGAGCGCGCGCGCCCGGCGCAGGAGGAGCTCGCGCGCCACGGGCGCGGGGAGGTCGTCGAGGGCGTAGAGCGCGTCCGCGGCCGGCGACGCCAGGCAGGGAGCGGCGAGCTCGCACATGCGCGCGGCCGCGACGCGCTCCCAGGGCGCGCCGCGCACGCGCGCCCAGTGGGTGGCGGCGGCGCGCGCGTCGCCCCCGGCCAGCGCGAGATCGCCGAGGCGCAGCTCGGCGTGAGCGCCGCCCGGGTCGAGCGCGAGGGCGGCGCGGGCCGCCGCGAGGTCGCCCTGCGCCAGGAGGCACTCGGCGCGGCCGCCGGGCGTCGAGCCCGGGCATGCCTCGCCGAGCTGGGCGGCCACCGGGTCGTAGGGGGCGATGGGAGGCGCGTCCTCGCCGGACCACGGCAGCCCGCGCGCCTCGCCGATCTCGAGCAGCGTGCCCGCGGAGCGCGGGACGAGGCGCGCCACCAGGCGAGTCGAGCGGCAGCGGAGCAGCACGCTCGCTCCGGAGCGCGTCACCTCGGGGCAGATGGCGCGCGGCGCCCGGCGCGCCGCCTGGGCGAGCCGGTCGAGGCCGCGCGGCGCGGAGAGCTCGACGACGCGCTCCAGGGAGCGGACGCGGAGCTCGAGCGGCGCGCCCACGTCCGGGAGCGCCACGTGCTCGAGCGCCTCGTACCCGTCCATCGCCGGGGTTGCGGCGGAGGCGGCCGGGGCGGCGAGCAGCGTCAGGAGCGCGACGAGAGCCGTCACGGAAGTCACGCATTGCAACCGGCTTGCCGCGCCGGCCGCGTCGGCGTCCGGGCACACCTCGGGCCTGGAGGTCGGTCTCGTGGTCACGGACGCGCTCGGGGGAGGTGAGGGGTCAGGCCGCCGGCGCGGCCGCGTCGCGCTGCCGCCGCCGCAGCTTCTCGACGAGCGTCGTGCGCTGCAGGCCGAGGAGGTCGGCCGCCGCCTTCTTGTTGCCGCGCGTCCGCGCCAGCGCGGCGTCGATGTAGGTGTCCTCCAGGCGCCGCAGCATGGCGGGGAGGTCGACCGCATGGTCGTCGTCGAAGGTGGGCGCCGCGGCGGGGGAGGGGGCGGGCTCGGGCACGCGGAAGAGCGCGCGCACGTCGGCGGCGGAGGTGGGCGCCTCGGGCGCGGGCGGCAGCGCGGGCGCCGGCGCGAGCAGCGGCGTCACCTCGGCGCTGTCCGGCCGCAGGTGGGCGGGGAGGTCGGCGACGCGGATGGCGGTGCCCTCCGCGCACACGGAGAGGCGCTCCACGAGGTTCTCCAGCTCGCGCACGTTGCCCGGCCAGGCGTGCTCCTCGAGGAGCTTCAGCACGGCGGGCTCGATGGGGCGGGCCTCGCCGCGCGCGTGCCAGAAGTGGGCGAACAGGTGCGGGATGTCGCCGCGGCGCCGGCGCAGCGCCGGGACCTCGACCGGGCAGACGAGGAGCCGGTAGTAGAGGTCGCGGCGGAACCGGCCGGCGGCCACCTCGGCGGCGAGGTCCTTGTTGGTGGCGGCGACGAGGCGGAAGTTCGCCGGCACCGACTCGGTGGAGCCGACCGGCTCGTAGCAGCGTTCCTGGAGGACGCGGAGGAGCTTGACCTGAAGGGAGAGGGGCAGCTCGCCGATCTCGTCGAGGAAGAGCGTGCCGCCCTCGGCGGCGGCGATGCGGCCGCGGCGCGCGGCGACGGCGCCGGTGAAGGCGCCCTTCACGTGCCCGAAGAGCTCGGACTCGAGGAGCGCCTCCGGGATGGCGCCGCAGTTCACCGGGACGAGCGCCCGGGCGGCGCGCGGGCTCCGCTCGTGGAGGAGGCGCGCGAAGACCTCCTTGCCCACACCGGTCTCGCCGGTGATGAGCACGGTGGCCTCGCTGGCGGCGATGCGGCCGCAGGTCCGGACGAGGTCGAGGAGGGGGGAGTCGGGGCCGTGGACGAGCGCCGTCTTCGCAGTCGAGTCGCCGTGGAGGGGGGCCGTCGCGGTCATGTCGTCTCCGTCACGTTCGCGGCGGTCCTACGCAAGGGCGAGGCCACCTCGTCAGCCGGCTGGCGTCAACGTGGAAACGCGGACTTGCCGCGCGCTGGCGCCGTGGCGCAGGGCGAGTAGGGCGGACCCGGGGTCCGGCGCGGGATCCCAGGGATCGCGGGGGATTGCGGCGCGTCCCGAGCGATGGTGACGAGGGCGAGGTCGGCGGGAGGCGTTCACGGAGGGAGGATGTGGGCGGCGGGGAGGTGACGCGGGGGCGCGAGGAGCGTGGCGCGCGAGGGTGGTGGTTCGGGAGGAAGCCGCCCTCTCCCCGTCCCTCCCCCGCCTGAAGCGGGGATGGGTTCGACCGCCGGCGTCGACCTCGACCTCGTCCTCGTCGTCGATCGCGAACGAGGTCGTTCGCCCTGAGCCCTTCGACTTCGGCCTCGCCTCCGTTCGCCCTGAGCGTAGCGAAGCGGAGTCGAAGGGCGAGGCCTACGCTCAGGACGGGCTGCGCGACGCGACAGCGTCGCGGAGTCGAAGGGCCGCCATCTTGACGCCCCATCCGCCGCGGCACTAACGTCCCGCCCTCCCGCGATGGCGAGCCCCTCCTCCGGAGATCCCGGCGCCCCGGCGCGCGCCGCCTTCGTGGCGCCCGAGACGCTCTTCCTCGACCTCCCCGGCGAGCTGCCGCTCGAGCTGGGCGGGTCGCTGCCCGGCGTCCGCGTCGCGTACCGCGCCTGGGGCCGGCTCGACGCGGAGGCCGCGAACTGCGTCGTCATCTGTCACGCGCTCACCGGCTCGGCCGACGCCGACCGCTGGTGGACGGGCATGTTCGGTCCGGGGCGCGCCTTCGACCCGGAGCGCGACTTCGTCGTCTGCTCCAACATCCTGGGGAGCTGCTACGGGACGACCGGCCCCACCTCCCTCGACCCGCGCACCGGCCGCCCGTTCCTCGGCGACTTCCCGGCCATCACCATCCGCGACATGGTCCGGGCGCAGCGCGCGCTGCTCGACGCGCTGGGCGTCCGGCGCGTGCGCCTCGTGGTGGGAGGCTCGCTGGGCGGGATGCAGGTGCTGGAGTGGGCGCTCCTCTACCCCGACCTCGTCGACGCCATCGTGCCGATCGCGACGAGCGCCCGCCACTCGGCCTGGGCCATCGGACTCTCCGAGGCGCAGCGGCAGGCCGTCTTCGCCGACCCGCGCTGGCGCGGCGGCCGCTACGACCTCGCCGACCCGCCCGCGGCCGGCCTCGCCGCCGCGCGCATGATGGCGATGTGCACCTACCGCCACAAGGGGAGCTTCGAGGAGCGCTTCGGCCGGCGCCTGCAGGGGCAGGACCTCTTCGCCATGGAGAGCTACCTGCGCTACCAGGGCGAGCAGCTGGTGGAACGCTTCGACGCGGCCACCTACGTGGCGCTGACGCGCGCCATGGACTCGCACGACGTGGCGCGCGCCCGGGGCGACTTCGACGAGGTGCTGCGCTCGGTGCGGCAGCCGACGCTCGTCGTCTCCATCGACTCGGACGTCCTGTACCTCCCCGATGAGCAGGAGGCGATCGCGCGCGGCATCCCCGGTGCCCGCCTCGTCCGGCTCGCCTCGCAGGACGGGCACGACGCCTTCCTCATCGACGTGGACTGGCTGTCCGAGCGCGTCGCCGAGTTCCGCGGCCGCACCCCCGCCCGCCGCGCCGCCATCCGCAGCCCGTTCCGCGGCGGACCCGCCGCCGGGCGGCAGGAGGTGAGCCTGCTCGTGCTGGGGAAGGGGAAGGTGGGCGGCGAGCTGCTCGACCAGATCGCCCGGCAGCGCGCCGGGCTGGAGCGCGACTACGACGTGGCGCTCTCGGTGGTGGGGGTCGCCGACCGGCGGGCGACGCTCCTCGAGGACGGGGGCGTGGACCTCGAGCGCTGGCGCGAGGAGCTCGCCGCCGCGCCGGAGACCGGCCCCTTCGGCCTGCCCGCCTCCGCCGCGGCGCTGGAGCGGCTCGGGCGCCTCCCGGCGCCGGTGCTGGTGGACGCCACCGCCGCCGACGGGATGGAGCGCGTCTACGCCGAGGCCTTCCGCCGCGGCGCGAGCGTCGTCTCGGCCAACAAGCGCCCGCTCTCGGTCCCCGGCGCGGCGCGCGAGGCGCTGGCCGCCGCCCGCCGCGAGCACCATCGCACCTACCGCTACGAGACGACGGTGGGCGCGAGCCTGCCCGTCATCGACACGCTGGCGAGCCTGGTGCGCACGGGCGACCGGGTCCACGCCATCGAGGGCTCCATCTCCGGCACGCTCGGCTTCGTCACCAGCGAGGCGATGAAGGGGTTCCCGCTCTCGCTCGTCACGCGCTGGGCGCGCGAGCTGGGCTACACCGAGAGCGACCCGCGCGACGACCTGTCCGGCCTCGACGCCGCCCGCAAGGCCGTCATCCTGGCGCGAGAGCTCGGGCTGCGGGCCGAGCTCGAGGACGTCGAGCGCCAGGGCCTCGTCGCCGACGAGCTGCTGCGCCCCGGCACCATCCAGGACCTCTACCAGGCGCTGCGCGGGGCGGACGAGGCGCTCACGGCGCGCTGCGCGGCGCTGCGGGAGCGCGGGCTCGCGCTCCGCTACCTCTTCAGCATCCGCGTGGACGGCGATCGCGCCCGGCTCCGCGCCGGGCCGGTGGAGGTCCCGCCGAACCACCGCGCCGCCGGGCTGCAGGGGGTGGAGGCCTACGTCGCCTTCACCACCGATCGGCACTACGAGCTGCCGCTCGTCGTGCAGGGCGCGGGCGTGGGCGGCGCGCTCACCGCGGGCGGGCTGCTCGCCGAGATCTTCTCGCTGGCGGCGGGGCACGGCGCGCGCTGACGCGCCCGGCCGCGCGCTAGGTCGGCGCCGACCGCTCCGAGGGCGAG
This sequence comes from Anaeromyxobacteraceae bacterium, assembly GCA_035719345.1. GTDB lineage: Bacteria > Myxococcota > Myxococcia > Myxococcales > Anaeromyxobacteraceae > Anaeromyxobacter_A. The sequence continues at coordinate 6,566 of DASTGH010000684.1, read as the reverse complement.
GCCACGCCGTACTTCTTCATCTTGCCCTGGAGCGTCGTGGGCTTGAGGCCGAGCAGCGCCGCCGCGCCCTGCGGGCCGTAGACGCGGCCGCCGCAGGCGGCGAGCGCGCGCTCCAGCACCTCCTTCACCTCGTCGGCGAAGGCCCGCGGCACGGCGCTCGCGGCCGGCGCGGGCGCGGCACGGCGGGGCGACGCCGCCGGCAGCTCGGGCAGCCGCAGCTCGGGGCCGGGAGAGAGGATGAGGGCCCGCTGCACGAAGTTCTCCAGCTCGCGCACGTTCCCGGGCCAGGGGTGCCGCTCCAGGGCCGCCCAGGCTGCCTCCGGCACGCGCGGGAGCCGGCGGTTCATGACGCGCGACTCGCGCTCCAGGAAGTGGTGGGCCAGGGCGCGGACGTCCTCGCGCCGGTCGCGCAGGGGCGGGAGCTGCAGCGGGAACACCGAGAGCCGGTAGTAGAGGTCCTGCCGGAAGCTGCCCTCGGCCACCAGCCTCTCCAGATCGCGGTTCGTGGCGGCCACGACGCGCACGTCCACCTTCACGCGCTCGGTGCCGCCCACCCGCTCGATCTCGCGCTCCTGCAGCACCCGCAGCAGGCGCACCTGCACGGACGGCGGCGCGTCGCCCACCTCGTCGAGGAAGATGGTACCGCCCTCCGCCTGCTCGAACTTCCCGGCCCGGCGGCGCGCCGCGCCGGTGAACGCGCCCTTCTCGTGGCCGAAGAGCTCGCTCTCGATGAGCGACTCGGGGAGGGCGCCGAGGTTCACCGGCACGAACGGCGCGCCGAAGCGCGGCGAGAGGTCGTGCACCATGCGCGCCAGCCCCTCCTTCCCGGTGCCGGTCTCGCCGCGGACGAGGACGGTGGTCGGGCCGGGCGCGACCAGCCGCACGCGCTCCAGCACCGCCTTCATCGCCTCGCTCTCCGCCACGTAGCGCGCGTCGCGCTTGAACTGACGGATCTCCTCCTTGAGCAGCGTGTTCTCGCGGTCGAGCAGGCGGTTGAGCCGCTGCACCTCGCTCACCATGAGGCTGTTGTGGAGCGCGATGGCGACGAGGTGCGCCACCTGGCGCGCCACCTGGAAGCAGCAGTCGAGGAGCCCCTCGCGCGGCGGGTGCGCGATGTTGAGGACGCCGAGCGCCTCGTCCTCGAAGAGAAGCGGGAAGGAGATCACCGATCCGTAGCCGAGCTCCGCCAGCCACGACTCCTCGCGGAAGCGGGGCTGGGCGCTGTCGATGGGGTCGACCACCACCGGCGCGCGCGTGCGCAGCGCCTCGCCGACGAGGGAGCCCTCGACGTCGAACCAGTCGCCGAGCTTCGTGTCCGGGTGGCGCGGGTCGGAGACGAGCGCCACCTGCGCCCGGCCGGGCGTTTCGGGGAAGATGCGGTGGATGGCGACGCGGGTCGTGCCGAAGCGGCTGTTGAGGAGCTTGCCGGTGCGGGCGAGCACCGTCTCCAGGTCCACCGTGGAGAGGACCGCCTCGATCGCCTCCTCGACGATCTTCTCGTGGACGTCGTGCTGCGGGAGGACGGGGAGGATCGCCATGGGGACGCGAGTCTAAACCCGCGGGCGCGGCACCGGCATTCCGGTGTCACCGAAATCCGGGTGCGCGGCACCGATACACCGGTGTGCCGCACGACCGAGAGTCACGATAAACATCAGTGTTCATGGCTGGTTGAACACCTGGCACGGCCATCGCTAATGCAGCCGGCCATGACCATCGCCATCGACACCCTGATGTCCGAGCACCGCCTCATCGAGCGCGCCCTCGACGCCCTCGAGGCGTTCGCCGACGAGGTCCGCCGCAAGACGGCGGACGACAAGGCGGAGCTGGGCCGGTTCGTCACGTTCATCCGGGAGTTCGCCGACGCGCACCACCACGGCAAGGAGGAGAACCTCCTCTTCACGGCCATGGTCGAGGCCGGCTTCCCGCGCCACGGCGGACCGGTCGCCGTCATGCTCATGGAGCACGACCACGGCCGCGCGCTGGTGGGCAAGCTCGCCGCGCTCGCCTCGCAGGAGGCGCCCTGGAGCGCCGACGACCGGCAGGCGGTGGCGGAGGCGGCGAACGGCTTCGCGGCCCTGCTCCACGCGCACATCCACAAGGAGGACGCCATCCTCTATCCGATGGCGGAGCAGCGCCTCGACCCGGCGCTGCTCGACCGCGTCGACGCGGACGCGCGCGCGTACGACGCCCGGCAGGCCGCCGCCGGCGTGCAGGACCGGCTGACCCGCCTCGCCGAGGACCTGCTCTCCCGCCACGCGCCGCTCAACGCGCCCGAGCACCGGCCCCCGCCGCCGTTCGGCGGCTGCGGCCACGCCTAGCCCTTCATGGCGGCGCCCGGTTGAACCGAGCCTCACCGTCGTTTCCGCCGCCATGATCGAGATCCGGCGCCTGACGGCGCCTCACTCTGGGGGGAGAAACTCTCCCCCCAAGACCCCCCATCGCGCGGCTCATCTCGACCGAGCAGCGCCCTCACCCACCAGCCTTCACCTACCGGAGACCCGTCTCGACATGCCGAACGCCCGCAGCAAAGCCATCCTCCTCTTCGTCCTCGTCGCCTGCTTCTCCGTCCTCATCTTCGGCGGCGCCAAGATCGACCAGTACAAGCCGCCGATGCCGGCGAGGGTCGTCGACGCCCAGGGCCAGCTCGTCTTCACCTACGACGACCTCATGGGTGGGCAGCGCTTCTACCTCGCCCGCGGCGGCCAGCACATCGGCTCGATCTGGGGCCACGGCGCCTACCTCGCCGCCGACTGGAGCGCCGATGCGCTGCACCGCACCGGGCTCGTCGCGGCGGGCCTGGCGCGCGGCCTCTCGCCCGACGCCGCCCGCGCCTTCGGCCAGGCCGACCTCGACGCGCTCGACGCCGGCGAGAAGGGCCGCGTCACCGCGCTCGTCGCGCAGGAGCTGAAGGCGAACCGCTACGACAAGGCGACGGACACGCTCGTGCTCTCGGCCGGCCAGTCCGCCGCCATCCCCGAGCTCGTGCGCTACTACGGCGAGCTCTGGTCGAAGGGCTCCGACGCGATGTCGATCCCGAGCGGCGTCGTGAAGACGGCGACCGAGGCGCGGCAGCTCACCTCGTTCTTCTTCTGGACGGCGTGGGCCGCCGGGACGAACCGCCCCGACGAGGCGCACACCTACACCGCCAACTGGCCCTTCGACCCGCTCGTCGGGAACGGCCCGCTCCCCTCCGCCCTCGTCTGGTCGATCGTCTCGGTCGTCCTCCTCATCTTCGGCACGTTCCTCGCCATCTGGCTCTACATGCGCGGCCGTGACGAGGACGAGGAGCCGCGCTTCGCGCCGCTCGCCGAGCCGAACCCGACGCCCTCGCAGCGCGCCTCGCTGCCCTACTTCCTCGTGGCATTGGTGCTGTTCGTGCTGCAGGCCGTGCTCGGCTCGGTCACCGGCCACTACGCGGTGGAGGGCAACAAGCTCTTCGGCATCGACCTCTCGCACGTCATCCCCTACGCGGCCACGCGCACCTGGCACCTGCAGCTCGCCGTCTTCTGGATCGCGACCTGCTGGCTCGCCACCGGCCTGGTCATCGGCCCGGCGGTCGGCGGCAAGGAGCCGAAGGGCCAGAAGGCGCTGGTCGTGACGCTGCTCGGCGCGCTGGTGGTGGTCGTCGTCGGCGCGCTCTCCGGCACCTGGCTCGGCATCGCAGGCAAGGTCGGCAACGACTACCTCATCGGCCACCAGGGCTACGAGTACATCGAGCTCGGCCGCGTCTGGCAGGTCGCGCTCATCGCCGGCATGGTGCTCTGGCTGGTCCTCGTCTACCGCGCCATCAAGCCGGCGCTCCAGGCGGAGAAGGACGCCGGCGGCCTCACCCACCTGCTCCTCTACGCCGCCGTCTCCATCCCGCTCTTCTACTCGGTGGGGCTCTTCTACTCGCCGGGCAGCCACATCTCGAACGCCGACTACTGGCGCTGGTGGGTGGTGCACCTCTGGGTGGAGAACTTCTTCGAGGTGTTCGCGACGGTCGCGCTCGCCTTCGTCCTCGCCCGCGTGGGCGCGGTGAAGCAGGCCTCCGCCACGCGCGCCACGTACTTCTCCATCATCCTCTACCTGGGCGCCGGCATCGTCGGCACCTTCCACCACCTCTACTTCACCGGCTCGCCGCTCTTCATCACGGCGCTCGGTGCGACCTTCTCCGCGCTGGAGGTGGTGCCGCTCACGCTACTCGGCTTCGAGGTCTTCCAGACGCTCAAGCTCGCCCGCTCCGGCGAGGGCGCCCACCCGTACCGCTGGCCGCTCTACTTCTTCACCGCGGTCGCGTTCTGGAACCTGCTCGGCGCCGGCGTCTTCGGCTTCCTCATCAACCCGCCGATCGTCCTCTACTACGCGCAGGGCATCAACACGACGCCCATCCACTCGCACGGCGCGCTCTTCGGCGTGTACGGCTTCCTCGCCATCGCGCTCATGCTCTTCAGCGTCCGGAACATCGTCCGCAAGGCGGCCTGGAGCGACACGCTCCTCAAGTACGCCTTCTGGGGCCTCAACATCGGCCTGGCCGGGATGATCTTCCTGTCGCTGGTGCCGGCCGGCTTCTACCAGTTCATGGAGGCCATCCGGCACGGCATGTGGTACGCGCGGAGCCCGGCCGTCACCGGCAGCAGCTTCATCCACACGGTGACCTGGCTGCGCGTCGTCCCCGACGTCGTCTTCGACGCGGGCGCGCTGGCGCTGGTCGCCTTCCTGGTGCGCGCCATCGCCGTGGACCTGAAGCTCCGCCGCGCGGAGCGGACGGCGCCGCCGGCGCTGGAGGCGCGGAGCGAGAAGAAGGCCGCCTAGCGAGGAACAGCAGAGGGCCGCCGCCGGACCCGGAGGAAGCGGGTGTCCGGCTGGCGGCCCTCTCTCGCACGTCTAGCGGGCGGCGAGATCCGAAGGATAATCCCGAGGTCCAGCATATGCCGCCCCCGCTTCGAGATCGAACGGGGGCGGTCGCCTTTCCGCGCGGCAGGTGGTCGCGGGTGCGCGCTGCGTCCCGCGACCGTGGTGCGTGGGTCGACCTCGCTGGGCGCACGAAGCTCCGCGGTGTCCCGCGCCGTGTCCCGACCTCAGACCTCGAGCCCGACCGCGCGCATGAGCGCGAGCGCGTTGGAGCGGGTCACCACCCCCGGCCGGAGCCGGTAATCGAACACGACCTCGGAGCCGTGCACCTCGTCCTCGAAGTGCGCGTTGGCCGCGGTCCCGAGCGCGGCCGCCAGCTCGGAGAGGGCGAGGTCGTGGGTCGTCACCATCCCGATGGCGCCGCGGGCGAGCAGCGCCCGCAGCACCGCCTCGGCGCCGGCGCGCCGGTCGCGCGAGTTCGTGCCGGCGAGCAGCTCGTCGAGCAGGAAGAGGACGGGCATCGGGCCGGCGGCGAGGTCCATGAGCTGCCGCAGGCGCGTGATCTCGGCCCAGAAGCGGGAGCGGCCCTCGGCCAGCGAGTCCTGGATGCGGAGCGTCGCCCCCGGCTGCAGCGAGGAGAGCCGCAGCCGGCGCGCGCGCACCGGACCGCCCGCCAGCGCCAGCGCCGCGTTCGCGCCCACCGTCCGGAGCAGCGTGCTCTTCCCGCTCATGTTCGAGCCGGAGACCACGAGCAGGCGCGCCTCCGGCCCGAGGCGCACGTCGTTGCGGACGCAGCGCGCCGCCGGCAGGAGCGGGTGGCCCACCGCCTCGGCCTCGTACAGCGCGCCGGCGTCGGCGATCTCGGGGAAGGGGTCGTCGGGGTGGAGGAAGGCGTGCCCGGCGAGCGCCGCCAGCGCCTCCAGCTCGGCGGCGGCCGCGATCCAGGCGCGCACCTCGCGCCCGTGCGCCGCGCGCCAGCGCTCGATGGCGAGCGCCGCCTGCAGCTTCCACAGGAGGAGGAAGGCGATGGGCGCGAAGAGCTGGTTCTGCGCCCAGCCGGCGCGCTCGACGAGCTTGGAGAGGTGCCGGATCGTCCGCGAGGCCCGCACGTCGCCGACGAGCGCTGCGCGCAGCCCCACCAGCCGCGGATCCTCGAACCCCTCCCGCTCCAGCCGCGCCAGCAGCTCGGCGAGGACCGCCAGCTCGTGCCCCGGCCGCTCCACGCCGCCCAGCACCGACTCGACGCGGCCGCGCACGGCGCGCAGCACCGCCCACTCCGCCAGGACGGCGGCCGCGAAGGCGAGGCCGTGCACGACGCCGGCGAACCAGAGCACGAGCGCCGACACCGCCGCCGCGGCCAGCGCCGCCGCCGGGACCGCCAGCGCCGAGGAGAGCGCGCGCGGCGCCTCCGCCCACGCCGGGAGCCGCTCGGCGTGCACCTCGGCCCGCACGTCCTCGCCCAGGACCGCCAGGTCCTCGCGCAGGTCGAGCCGCGGCGCCAGCTCCCGCACGGCGCTCTGCCGCGCGCGCACCTCCGCCGCCGCCGCAGGCGCGAGCAGCCAGCGAGCGAGGAGGTCCGCGCCGGGCAGCGTCCGGGCCGTGCAGAGCAGCTCGAAGAGCGAGCCGCGTCCGAAGAGATCGAGATCGGCGGCATACGGATGGTCGTCGGATAAAAAGCGCTCGCCGGTCTCACCGGCGCCGATCCAGCGTCCGTCGACTCGCGCGAGGCCGCG
>DASTGH010000683.1:0-23034 GCA_035719345.1 Anaeromyxobacteraceae bacterium | reverse complement strand
GCGCGGGTCAGCGCGATCGCCGCGGTGCTCCTGGCCACCGCGATCGGTCTCGTCCTCCTGCGGCGCCGGCTCGCCCGGGCCCCCGCGCCGCGCGCCGAGACCTGGGGCTGCGGCTTCGCCGCGCCGACCGCGCGGATGCAGTACACCGCGTCCTCGTTCGCGGAGATGCTCGTCGGCCGCTTCTCGTGGGCGCTCGCGCCGCGCGCCACCCTGCACGCGCCCCGCAATCCGTTCCCGACCGAGGCGCTCTTCGCCTCGCACGTGCCGGACACCGTGCTCGACCGGCTGCTCCTGCCCGCGACGCGCGCGGCGGGCCGGCTCTCGGCCCTCCTGCGGCCGATCCTGCTCCAGCCGCTCATCCACCTCCACGTCGCGCTTCTCGTCGCGACGCTCGTGCTGATCCTCGCGTGGCGGTTCCTCGCCTGAGAAAAGCCATGATCCTGCGCGCCATCCTCCAGGTGGGCCTGCTCCTGCTCCTCCCGCCCCTGCTCCCCGGCGTGGTGAGCCGGGTGAAGGCACGGTTCGCGGGCCGCGAGGGGCCGCCGCTCCTCCAGCTCTACTTCGACCTCTCGAAGCTCCTGCGGAAGGGTACCGTCTACAGCCGGACGACGACGTGGGTGTTCCGCGCCGGCCCCGTGGTCGGGCTCGCCGCCATTGCGACGGCGGGGCTCGTCGTCGCCGTCGCCGGCGAGCGCGCGCTCGTCGCCTTCACCGGCGACTTCATCCTGTTCGCGTACCTCCTCGGCCTCGCCCGCTTCGCGACCGCGCTCGCCGCTCTCGACACCGGTTCGTCGTTCGAGGGGATGGGCGCCGCGCGCGAGGTCACGTTCGCGAGCCTCGCCGAACCGGCGCTCTTCCTCGTGCTCGTCGTGCTCGCGCGCGCCACGGGCACGCTCTCGCTCTCCGGCATGCTCGGCCCCGGGCTCGCGACGGCGTGGGGGCACGCCGCGCCCGCACTCGTGCTCGCGGCGTTCTCGCTCTTCGTGGTCGCGCTCGCCGAGAACGCGCGCATCCCGGTCGACGACCCCAACACCCACCTCGAGCTCACGATGATTCACGAGGTCATGGTCCTCGACCACTCCGGGCCGGATCTCGCGTTCATCCTCTACGGCGCCTCCCTGAAGCTCTTCCTGTTCGGCGCGATCTTCACCCGCCTCGTCCTCGGCTTCCGCTTCGAGAGCCTCCTCGCCGCGGAGGCGGCGTTCGTCCTGGGCCTCCTCGGCTTCGCCGCGCTCGTCGGCGTGGTCGAGTCCGCCATGGCGCGCCTCCGCCTCGTCCGCATCCCTCAGCTCCTCGTCGGCGCGTCGGTCCTGTCGGTGTTCGCGATGGTCCTGCTCCTCGGGTGACCGCCATGGCCTCGCTCACCGACTCCGTCTTCATCCTGGTGGTCGTCCTCGATCTCTTCCTGCTCTCGTCGAGCCGGCTCAACGCCGCCATCCGCGGCGTGGCGCTGCAGGGGGCCCTGCTCTCGGCGCTCCCCCCGCTCATCTCGACCTCGGAGCACGACACGGCACACACGCTCCTCCTCGCCGTCGGCGCCCTCCTCATCAAGGCGGTCGCCATCCCGTGGCTCCTCTTCCGCGCGATCCGCGAGGCGGCGATCCGCCGCGAGATGGAGCCCGTCGTCGGGTTCGTCCCGTCGATGATCCTGGGCGCCGCCGGGATCGCCCTCGCGTTCGTGCTCTCGCGTGGGCTGCCGCTCCCGAGCGCGGGGCAGCACGCGTTCATCGTGCCCACCGCCCTCTCGACGGTCTGGACCGGCCTCCTCCTGGTCGTCGCCCGGAAGAAGGCGGTGACCCAGGTCATGGGCTTCCTCGTCCTCGAGAACGGCGTCTTCGTGTTCGGCATGCTGCTCACCGGGATCATGCCGACGATGATCGAGGCGGGCGTGCTCCTCGACCTCTTCGTCGCGGTGTTCGTGATGGGGATCGTCATGTTCCACATCAACCGGGAGTTCAGCTCGCTCGACACGGCCAAGCTCTCCACGCTGAAGGACTAGCGCGCCCATGCTCCTCTCCCTCGTCCTCGTCCCGCTCGGCCTCGGCGCGCTCGCGCTGCTCGTCCGCGACGGCTTCCACCGCCCGCTGCTCCTGCTCGCAGGCGGCGTCCTGCACGCGCTGGGCGTCGCCGCGATCTGGGCCGCGCCGCCGCCCGCCGCGCTCGGCGGCTACCTCGCGCTCGACCCCGTCGGGAAGATCGCGCTCACGACCACGACCACCCTGTTCCTCGTCTGCGCCGTGTACGCGCAGGGGTACCTGCGGCGCCGCCGCGATCAGGACAACCGTGTCTTCGTCGGCGGGCTGCTCCTGCTCCTCGCCGCCATGACCGCGGTGGGGCTCGCGCAGCACCTCGGCGTGATGTGGGTCGCGATCGAGCTCACGACGCTCTCCACCGCGCCGCTCATCTACTTCAACCACAACGCGCGCGCGCTCGAGGCCGCATGGAAGTACCTCCTCGTCTGCTCGCTCGGCATCGCGCTCGCGCTCCTCGGCACGCTCTTCCTCGCGCTCTCGGGCGCCGCCCCCGACGGACCCCGCTCGCTCTTCGTCGACCAGCTCGTCGCCGCCGGCCCGGCGCTCTCGAAGCCGTGGGTGCGGGCCGGGTTCGTGTTCCTGCTCGTCGGCTACGGGACGAAGATGGGCCTCGCGCCCCTGCACAGCTGGAAGCCCGACGCGTACGGCGAGGCGCCCGGGCTGCTCGGCGCCCTGCTCTCGGGCGGCGTCACGACCTTCGCCTTCGTCGCCCTCGGCCGGGTGCACCAGGTCTGCCGCGCCGCGGGCGAGGACGCCTTCGCGCGCGACGCCCTCGTGGCCATGGGGCTCCTCTCGATGGCGGTCGCGGCCGTGTTCATGGTCGGGCAGCGGGATTTCAAGCGGATGCTGGCGTGGTCGTCCGTCGAGCACATGGGGATCCTCTCCCTCGGCCTCGGGCTCGGCGGCGCCGCCGCTTCGGGCGCCTTCTTCCACTCGATGAGCAACGGGCTCACGAAGGGCGTCCTGTTCCTCTCCGCCGGTAACATCCACCGGGCGTTCGGCTCGAAGCTCGTCGCCGACGTCCAGGGGGCGGCGCGGCGGCTGCCGCTCTCCGGCCCGCTCTTCCTCGCCGGGTTCCTGGCGATCACCGGGACGCCGCCGTTCAGCCCGTTCTTCAGCGAGTTCGCCATCCTGAACGGCGCGCTCGGCGGCGGCCGCCTCGTGGTGGGCGCGCTCTTCCTCGCCTTCCTCGCCGTCATCTTCGTGGGGATGGGCGCCACGGTCCTCCACATCGTCCAGGGCGAGCCTCGCGGGGAGCAGCGCCCGGACACCTCGGACACGTGGATCACGGCCGGGCCGCCGCTCGCGCTGCTCGTCGCCGTGCTCCTGCTCGGCCTGTTCCTGCCGCGGTCGCTCCGCGAGCTCTTCGATTCGGCGGCGGCGCTCGTCGTGGGGTCCTGAGATGGCGAACCACGTCCTCGAAGCCTGGAACGGCACCGCCGTGGACGCGCGGGATGTCCCCCTGCTGCCGACCGCGGACTTCCAGCAGATCGTCTCCGACGTCGCCGCGGCCGGGGGTCGTGTCACGTCGATGTTCGGCGCCGCCGAGGCGGCAGACGGCGTCCTCGTGGTCGCCGCGCTCGCGGACGACCGCGAGGGGAGGCTCGGGCTGCTCTCGACCCGCGTGCGTGGAGCATGGCCCTCGCTCGTCCCCGAGCACCCGGCCCTGCACGGCTTCGAGCGGGAGCTGCTCGAGCAGTTCGGCGTCCGGCCCGAGGGGCACCCCTGGCCGAAGCCGCTGCGGTTCGAGCCGCCGTCGGGCGCGGACGTGGCCCCGGCGCTCCGCGACGGCCCGATCCCCGGCGCGTACCCCTTCTTCGCCATGCGCGGCGAGGAGGTGCACGAGGTCGCGGTGGGCCCGGTGCACGCCGGCATCATCGAGCCCGGCCACTTCCGGTTCCAGTGCCATGGCGAGCACGTGTTCCACCTCGAGATCGTGCTCGGCTACCAGCACCGCGGCGTCGAGCGGCTCCTCGGCGCCGGCCCCGACGCGCGCACCCTCACGCTCGCGGAGTCCATCGCGGGCGACACGGCCGTCGGCCACGCGCTCGCGCACGTCGCCGCGATGGAGGCGCTCTCGGACGTCGCCCCGCCCCCGCGCGCGCTCGCCCTGCGCGGCGTCGCCCTCGAGCTGGAGCGGCTCGCGAACCACGTCGGGGACCTCGGCATGCTCGCCGGCGACGTCGGCTTCCTGCCGACGGCGTCCTATTGCGGCGCGCTGCGCGCCGAGTTCCTGAACGCGCTCGCCGAGCTGTGCGGCAACCGCTTCGGCCGCGGCCTCGTCATCCCCGGCGGAGTGCGCTTCGATCTCTCGGCGGGCGCGGCGGTGCGGCTCGCGGACAGGCTCGAGGCGGCGTGGGCCCGCGTCCAGGAGTCGACGGCCCTCTTCTTCGCCTCGCCCTCGGTCCGGAACCGCACCGACGGCACGGGGGTGGTCACACGCGGCGACGCGGTGGCGCTCGGGCTCGTGGGGCCGGCGGCGCGCGCGAGCGGGGTGTCGTGCGACGTCCGGCGCGATCACCCCTCGGGCATCTTCCAGTTCCGCCACGTGCCGGTCGTCACCGGCGAGAGCGGCGACGTGTTCGCGCGCGCGTGGGTGCGCCAGCTCGAGTGCGAGCGCAGCATCGAGTTCGTGCTGCGAGAGCTGCGCCGGCTGCCGGGCGGCGCCGTCCGCGCCCCGGAGGCCGATCCGGCTCCCGGGAGGCTCGTCGTCTCGATGGTCGAGGGGTGGCGCGGCGAGCTCACCCACGTCGCCGTCACCGGCGAGGGCGGCCGGTTCGCGCGCTACAAGGTGAAGGACGCCTCCTTCCACAACTGGATGGGGCTCGCCGTCGCACTCCGCGGCCAGCAGATCTCCGACTTCCCGCTCTGCAACAAGAGCTTCAACCTCTCGTACTGCGGGCACGACCTCTGACATGCTCGACGACTTCCTGAAGATCCTGCAGGCGCGGACGCGGATGGGCCGACAGACGGTCGCCTATCCCGGCGGCCCGGCGCGCTTCCCGGAGCGGTTCCGCGGCCGCCCCGCGCTCGATCCCTCGCGGTGCGCGGCCGGGTGCAGCCGGTGCGACGAGGCGTGCCCCACCGCGGCGATCCGCGACGCCGGCCGGCCGTCGATGGCGGTCGACCTCGCGCGCTGCACGTTCTGCGGCCGCTGTGCCGAGGCGTGCGGCGACGGCGCGCTGCGCTTCACGCGCGACTACCGGCTCGCGGCGCGCGGCCCCGACCAGCTCCTCGCGCGCGGCGACGTCGCCATCCTCGCGCGTGCGCTCGACGGCCGCGCGCGCTCGCTCTTCGGGCGGTCGCTCCGCCTCCGGGAGGTCTCGGCCGGCGGCTGCAACGGCTGCGAGGCGGAGCTGAACGCCTCCGGCAACATCCAGTTCGACCTCTCCCGCTTCGGCATCCAGTTCGTCGCGTCGCCGCGTCACGCGGACGGCCTCGTCGTGACGGGCCCGGTCTCGGAGCACATGCGGCTCGGGCTTCTGAAGACCTGGGAGGCGACGCCCGCGCCGCGGATCGTCGTCGCGGTCGGCGCCTGCGCCTGCTCGGGCGGGATCTTCCGCGGCAGCCCCGCGCAAGCGGGTGGGATGCCGGGGGTGCCGGAGATCCCGGTGGATCTCTGGATCCCGGGCTGCCCGCCGCACCCGATCACGGTGCTCGACGGCCTCCTGCGCCTGCTCGGCCGCGTCGAGGGCGAACGCCTCGCGCTCGCCAGCACCGGGATCGTGGAGCCCGAGGACGCGGCGGCCGTCACCCAACCACGGGCCGCAGAGCCGTCCTCGGGCTGACCTCGCCGCGCGCCGCGAGCGCGGCGAGCCGCAGCGCGTCCTCGGCGTCCACCCCGAGCCGGACGTCCCGCCGCTCGAGCACCGCGGCGGAGCGCAGCATCGCGAGCGGCTGCGGGTGCACACCGGCGAGCACCGCAACGGCCGGGTAGCTCGCCACCGCGTCGAGCGCCCCCTCGAGCGCGACGAGCCCCGTGGCGTCGAGCGTGTGCGCGCCATCGAGGAGGAAGACGACGGCTCGCACCGGAGGGCCGACGTGTCGGAGCGTCGCCATCGCGCGCTGCGCCGCCCCGAGCCGGAGCGGCCCGGAGACCTCGTACACGAGGACGTCGGGCGGGACCGGCCCTCGGGGCGCCTGCCCCCTCGCGCCGTCGGCGCACAAGGCGCGCGCCGTCCTCGCGATCCGGCGGAGCCAGGCGAGCGAAGCGGCCACGGGTGTCGCGCCCGGTGACGGCCGGTGGCTGCGTGCCGAGACAGATCGTACGCCTCCGAGCGCCATCGCGCCTCCGCGCATCAGCCGGGCTGCGGGGTCACCTCGTTCAGCTGCAGGATCACGTCGATCGACCGGCTCAGAGCGTACGGAACGAGCGGGCAGCGGAGCACCGCGACGCCGGACTCCCTCCACGAGGTGGGCTCCTCGGCGCCGCCGTCGCGGACCGCAAGCAGCGCCGTGCCAGAGCGGTGCCGCCGGATCGCCGCGGCGACCGCGTCCACCCAGCTCGCCGGAACGTCGGCGGTCGCGACCGCGAGCGCGGGCTGGTGACGCTCCACGAGGCGCAGCGACTGCTCAGGCTCCCACGCGAGCACGAGCCGCAGGTCCTTCCGCACCTGCAGCTCCACGACGAGCTCGTCCGCCGGGCCCGCGAGGAGTACGAGCACGATGGCCGCCTGCGGCGACTCGCCGCTGCGCCGACGCGTCCTCGTGCGGGCTGAGCTCACGCGTTCGCCCCTCCTCGGACGGTGACGAAGCACGTTCCGCGCCAATCGACGTGCGCCGCCCGCTCACCCGGACCACACGGAATCGCGCGGACGGCGATGTCAGGCCGCCGTGCGCTGCGCCGCGATCTGCCGCGTCGAAATTCCGCCGGCTCCGCCGCGTGCCGAATCGGCAATGCGACTCCGTGGGGATCATCATGCCGCGCGCCAGCTCTGCAGGATGCGCATGTAGTTCGCGCGCGAGAAGGCCGACGGGTCGGGACACTTCGCGAGGCTCATGTTGCCGAGCATCTGCCGGAGCGAGGTGTACTCGTTGTCCTGCATCCACAGCTCCATCTCGTCGCGCAGACGCCGGAGGTACTCCGGCCCCTTCATGAGCAGCGCCGAGACCACCTGCACGACGCTCGCGCCCGCCATCACCGACTTCACGGCGTCGAGCCCGGAGTGGACGCCGCCCGAGACGGCCAGGGGGATGCTCACGCCAGGCTTCACGATGGCGAGCCAGCGCAGGCGCAGGAGCAGCTCCGACGGATCGGAGAGGTGCAGCGTGGGCGCCGCCTCCAGCTTCACCGCGTCGATGTCGGGCTGATAGAACCGGTTGAACAGGATGAGCGCGTTCGCGCCGGCCCGCTCCAGCTCTCGCGCGAAGTGCGGGAGCGCGGAGAAGAACGGCGAGAGCTTCACGGCGACGGGGATCTTCACCGCCGCCTTCACCGCCCGGACGATGTCCACCGTGCGGCGCTCGACGGCGGCGCTCTCCTCCGTGGGATCGGTCGCGAGGTAGTAGACGTTCAGCTCCAGGGCGTCCGCCCCCGCCTGCTCGAGGAGCCTCCCGTAGCGGAGCCAGCCCGCGGCGGTGATGCCGTTCAGGGAGCCGATGACCGGGAGCTTCACCGCCGCCTTGATCTTCCGCAGGTGCTCCAGGTACTGGTCGGGTCCGAACGCGAAGTCCGCGGCCCTTGGCATGTAGGTGATGGCCTCGGCGAAGGAGTTCTCGTGCGACTCGACCGACGCGACCACGTCGGCGAGCTCGCTCTCGAGCTGCTCCTCGAAGAGCGAGCGCATGACGATGGCAGAGGCGCCCGCGTCCTCCAGCCGGCGCACGGAGTCGAGGTTGTCGGCGAGCGGCGAGGCGCCCGCCATCAGCGGCGAGGCGAGCTTCAGCCCCAGGTACTCGGTCTCGAGGTTCATGGCAGGCGCTCCTATTTCGCAGCCGGCGTGGGGGGGAGGACCTTCTCGAGCTGCTCGTAGATGCGGAAGCGCTCCTGGATGTTGGCCTTGGCGATCGCCACGAGCTCCTTGTAGCGCTCGGGGCCCTGCTGCTCGACCATGCGGAAGCGCGTCTCGTTGCGCATGTACGCCGCGAGATCGCCCTTCGGCGCGCCGGAGTCGAGCTTGAATGCCCCCTCGCCGGTGAGCGGGCGCCGCGGGTCGTAGCGGTAGAGCGGCCAGTATCCGGTCTCCACCGCGAGCTTCTGCTGCTCGACGCCGTAGGCCATGTCGTAGCCGTGCGCGATGCACTGGCTGTAGGCGATGATGAGGGAGGTGCCCGGATACGCCTCGGCCTCCTGGAAGGCCTTGAGCGTCTGGACGTCCTTGGCACCGAACGCGACGCGCGCCACGTACACGTTGCCGTAGCTCATCGCGAGCATGCCCAGGTCCTTCTTCGGGCGCGTCTTGCCGGCGACGGCGAACTTCGCCGAGGCACCGATGGGCGTGGCCTTCGAGGCCTGGCCGCCGGTGTTCGAGTACACCTCGGTATCGAGCACGAGGATATTGACCTTGCGTCCCACCGCGAGCACGTGGTCGAGCCCGCCGTATCCGATGTCGTAGGCCCAGCCATCGCCGCCGACGATCCAGACGCTCTTCTTGACCAGGTAATCGGCCAGCACCAGCAGGCGCTCCGCCTCGCCGCCGCCCAGGGCCGGGAGCGCCTTCTTCAGCTCCTCGACCCTCGCCCGCTGCGCCGCGATTCCGACCTCGGTGGACTGATCGGCCGTGAGCAGGCCCTGGACGAGCTCCGAGGCGAGCCTGGGCGTGAGGTGCGAGAGCAGCTCGTGCGCCTGCTGCTCGTGCTTGTCGGCCGCGAGGCGCATGCCGAGGCCGAACTCCGCGTTGTCCTCGAAGAGCGAGTTCGACCAGGCGGGCCCGCGGCCATTGGGATCGGTGCTGTACGGCGTGGTGGGCAGGTTCCCGCCGTAGATCGAGGTGCAGCCCGTGGCGTTGGCGATCAGCGTGCGGTCGCCGAAGAGCTGCGTCATCAGCTTGATGTACGGTGTCTCGCCGCACCCGGCGCAGGCGCCCGAGTACTCGAACAGCGGCTGGAGGAACTGTGCGCCCTTCACGTCGAGCCGCACCTTCGTGCGGTCCGGCTCCGGGAGGCCCAGGAAGAAGTCGTAGTTGGCGCGCTCGGCCTCGCGCAGCGGGAGCTGCGGCGCCATGTCGATCGCCTTGTGCTTGGGATTGGACTTGTCCTTGGCGGGGCAGACCATCACGCACAGCGAGCAGCCGGTGCAATCCTCGGCGGCGACCTGGATGGTGTACTTGCTCCCCTTCCATTCATTGCCGCGGAAGTCGGTGGACTTGAAGGTCGGCGGCGCGCCCGCGAGCTGCGCCGGGTCGTACACCTTGGCGCGGATGGTGGCGTGCGGGCAGACCATCGCGCACTTGTTGCACTGGATGCAGATGCCCTCGTCCCAGACCGGGATCTCGGCGCCGATGTTGCGCTTCTCCCAGCGCGTGGTGCCGGTGGGGAAGCCGCCGTCCACCGGGAAGGCGGAGACGGGGAGCAGGTCGCCCTTCCCCTCCATCATCACCGCGGTGACCCGCTTCACGAAGTCGGGGGCGGCGTCGGGCACGGTGGGCGGCATCGAGAAGCGCGAGGTGACCTCCGCCGGCACCTTCACCTCGTGCAGGTGCGCCAGCGTCTGGTCGATGGCCTCGTAGTTCTTCTGCACCACCGCGGCGCCCTTCTTGCCGTAGGTCTTCTGCACCCCCTTCTTGATGGCGGCGATCGCCTCGTCCTTGGGCAGCACGCCGGAGATGGCGAAGAAGCAGGTCTGCATCACCGTGTTGATACGGCCCCGCATCCCGGTGGCGTTCGCAACGGCCAAGGCGTCGATGACGTAGAACCTGAGGTGCTTCTCGATGATCGCCTTCTGGACCTCGCGCGGGAGGTGGTCCCACACCTGCTCCGTCGGATAGGGCGCGTTGAGCAGGAACACCGCGCCGGGCGCGGCGTACTCCAGCACGTCGAACTTCTCGAGGAAGCTGAACTGGTGGCAGCCGACGAAGCTCGCCTGCCGCACGAGGTAGCTCGAGCGCAGGGGTCGCGGCCCGAAGCGCAGGTGCGAGGTGGTGATGGCCCCCGACTTCTTCGAGTCGTAGACGAAGTAGCCTTGGGCGTAGTTGTCGGTCTCCTCGCCGATGATCTTGATCGAGTTCTTGTTTGCGCCGACCGTGCCGTCCGCGCCGAGGCCGAAGAATACCGCGCGCACCACGTCGGCGGGCTCGATGTCGAGCTCGCGGTCCCAGTCGAGCGAGAGGCCGGTCACGTCGTCGACGATCCCCACGGTGAAGTGGCGCCGCGGCCGCGCCTTGGCGAGCTCGTCGTAGACACCGACGACCATGGCCGGCGTGAACTCCTTCGAGGAGAGGCCGTAGCGCCCCCCGGTGACGAGCGGGTCGAGCTGCGTGAGGCCGTCCTCGCGCGCCTCGCGCAGCGCGGAGAGGACGTCCGTGTAGAGCGGCTCGCCCACCGCGCCCGGCTCCTTCGTGCGATCGAGCACGCCGATCTTCTTCGTGCTCGCTGGCAGCGCGCGGACGAAGTCCTCCACCGAGAAGGGCCTGTAGAGCCGCACCTTGAGCAGGCCCACCCTCTGGCCGCGCCCGTTCAACCACTCCATGGCGTCGTGCGCCACCTCGGCGCCGGAGCCCATCATGACGAGGACCCGCTCCGCCTGCGGGTGCCCCACGTAGTCGAACAGCCGGTACGGGCGCCCGATGCGCTTCGCGAAGGCGTCCATCGTCTCCTGCACGATGCGGGGGCAGGCCAGGTAGAACGTGTTCGCCGCCTCCCGCGCCTGGAAGAAGACGTCGGGGTTCTGCGCGGTGCCGCGGATGATGGGGCGGTCGGGGGTGAGCGCGCGCTTGCGGTGCGCCGCGATGAGGTCGTCGTCGAGGAGGCTGCGCAGGTCGTCGTCGTCGAGCTTCTCGATCTTGGCGAGCTCGTGCGAGGTGCGGAACCCGTCGAAGAAGTGCAGGAACGGCACGCGCGCGCGCAGCGTCGCCGCGTGCGAGATGGCGGCGAGGTCGTGCGCCTCCTGCACCGAGCCGCCTGCGAGCATGGCGAAGCCGGTCTGGCGGCAGGCCATCACGTCGGAGTGGTCGCCGAAGATGGAGAGCGCGTGCGTCGCGAGCGTGCGCGCCGAGACGTGCATGCAGAACGGCGTCAGCTCTCCCGCGATCTTGTACATGTTGGGGATCATGAGGAGCAGGCCCTGCGACGCAGTGAACGTCGTCGACAGCGCGCCGGCTTGCAGCGCTCCGTGCACCGCGCCCGCCGCGCCAGCCTCCGACTGCATCTCGAGCACCTCGGGGACCGTGCCCCAGAGGTTCTTCTTCCCGGCTGCCGACCACTCGTCCGAGAGCTCGCCCATGTTGGAGGAGGGCGTGATCGGGTAGATGGCGATCACCTCGCTCGCACGATGCGCGACGGAGGCCGCAGCCTCGTTGCCGTCGAAGATCACCTTGAGGCGCTCGGACACGGGAGACTCCTTGGATGAAGGCACTACTGGAGCAGGACCGCTGCTCCACAACGGCCGCACACGGAGTCATGCCGCGAGAGGCGGCGCCTCGCCGCGCTTTTCGCGCATCGCCGTCCTGCGCGGCATCTCTACAGGGCGCGCGAGCGCTGAGGCGGTGTCTTCGAGCTTCCTGGCGCCGTTCGGGGAGACCCTGGCCGACCAGCGGCCAAACGACGCCGCCGAAGGAGTTCCGGACGCGTACGAGGCTCGGCAGGAACGGGCGACTCGCTCGCCACGATGGCCGGGCGGGTGGGACCGACCCCTCCACCCCGAGAGCCTGCTCGGCGGCCTCGCGCTCCTCGCCGCGGCGCCATGTCTGGAGGTCGCCGTCTGGCCGCCGCTCTGCGGGTGTACCTCGTGAGCCGTCATGCTGGCCGACATCGGCGAGTGGGAGGCGATGAACGCAGAATACGTGAAGTTCTTTCCGGACCACCTGCCGGCGCGCAGCGCGTTCGGGACCAATGGGCTGGCTTTGGGTGCGCGCGTCGAAATCGAGTGCGTGGCGCTGGCGCCCTGAGTACCGCTCGGGAACTCATCCGGATCGCCTCCTGGGAGTCCACGGGCGGAAGGACGCGTCGATTCAGCGGGTTCGCCCGTCGCCGGCTCGTGACCGGCGCCTTCCGCCGCAATCTGCCGCAAGTTTCACGAAAAATGCGCCGGAGAAGGACGAAGGCCGCGGAGCCGCTCGGATTTAGCGAGCAACTCCGCGGCCTTCAGTGTCGGGGAGACAGGATTTGAACCTGCGACCCCTTGGTCCCGAAGCGTGGGATGGCCGTTGGCGACGGTCTGCCAGGCGGCGCATGGACTGCTACTCATGCGTAACTGTTCGTATGACGGGCATGCGTGGGTCGCGGGCCCTGAAGCATAGCGCGCGACCCATCAACAGGCACGAGGTGCCCCGTTCAGTTTACTCGGGTGTCCCTGACTTGAATCCGAGGGCGTCGATCGTCTCGACGAGCTTCGCGCTCGTGAGCTTCGACTTCTCGAACACGACGACTGCCTGCGCGTCCTTCAGGCTCGCATCGGCGCGCTTCACGCCGTCGAGCTTGGCGAGCGCGGCTTCCACGCGCGAGACGCAGTGGCCGCAGTGCATCCCGGTGACCGGGATCCTGACCCTGGCCTCGCCCGGCGCGAGCTGCGCCGTCGCGGCCGCCGATGCGTGTGCCGCGGCATGGCCGTGCTGGTGGTGATCGCAACATTCGCAAGCCGACGCTGCGCAGGGAACGAGCCAAGCGGCGGTGGCTACGATGACAACGACGAGCATCTTCATGGCAAACCTCACGATACGTGTGTGATGTGGTGGACGACTCGCGCTCCCCGACCCGCTTCCTCGCGGGTGAGGCGCTCACGAAGGCGACTTGCGTTCGCTACACGGACGCCGTCGGAGGCGGGGTTGGTGGCGCCGGTGCCTCGGCGCTCTGAGGCTCCGGAGGCGCGAATGCGACCGTCCGTTCGAGCGCGAACAACGGAGCTGCCATCAGCGGGGCCTCATGAACCCCGGGCGTCTGGCATGGCATCCCCGCGCAGGAGTCGTGCGGCGTCCCCGGAGCACCGTCCGACGGCGCGCTCGGCGAACGCGCGTCCTCGCGGCACGAGGCGGGGTTGAGGACGAGCCCGGACGCGCACTCCACGAAGCTGTCGATGCCCAAGCCGAGGAGCGCCACGCTGCCGGCGAGCAGGGCGGCGCCGATCGCTACGCGAGCCCCTCGACAACGTTCCAGCCGACCGTCAGGTACTCGAGCGTGAGAGCCCGGCGCACCACGGGCGCGCGCGACTCCAGCGAAGCTTCCATGCGTCGACGCTCCTCTCGCCGCCACCTCGCCGCTACCGCGGCCGGCCCACGCGACGAAGTGCTTGAGCTCCCCAGCGCGTGGAGCGTATCATTCAAGCGTGCGCAAGAACACCGGACGAGGCGTGACCCGGTTCCCGACGCGGCGCGATCTCTGCGCGGTCCCGTGCTTCAAGGAGGCCCTCGTCTCGCGGATCAGGTCGGAGATGCCGCCGGACGCTGCGCTGGAGGAGGTTCGCGTGCTCTTCGCGGCGCTCGCCGACGGCACGCGCCTCCGCATCCTCCATGCCCTCATGCGCGCGGATGAGCTCTGCGTCTGCGACATCGCGCACGTCCTGGGCGTGAGCGTGGCCGCGGCCTCCCACCACCTGCGCAAGCTCCTCGATCTCCGGATCCTGAAGCACCGGAACGACGGGAAGATGGTCTACTACTCGCTGCGGGATCGCTTTGCCGCGGACCTCCTGACGCACGCCCTGAGGCAGGCTGCTGCGTAGCCGGTCATCATTCAATGATTCCCACGAACGATACCCCGGACCAGAAGCGAGCGCTGGCCATCGTCGCCGAGCAGCTGGAGGAGGGCACCGCGGCGAAGAAGTGCCACCGCTGCGGGTGCTTCCAGGCCGCGGTCGCGTCCTTCGAGAGGACGGAGCCCGGCCGCCGGGAACTCGCGGACGTCCTCGCCCGCGCGCGCACCGTGCTCGTCGAGAGGGAGTACGACTGCATCGGCTGTCCGGTGTGCTTCCCGGCGATCGCCGAGAATGCGTTCGCCGACGCGTTCCCTGGCGCCGCACCCGCATCGCTCTGTCCGACCGACGTTCCCGCCGGGCGACGGGGCTGGCCACCGCTGCCCGGCGACTACCACGTCGTCCGGCACGGCGCACCGGTTGCTGTCTGCACACTCAACACTGAAGCCGTCGCGAAGAAACTCGCCGCCGATGCGCCGGGGGGGCTTGCGATCGCGGGCACGCTCCACACCGAGAACCTCGGCATCGAGCGCATCGTGAGGAACGTCCTCGCGAACCCGCACGTGCGATTCCTCGTCCTCTGCGGGGACGACACGAAGCAGGCCATCGGACACCTCCCCGGACAGTCGCTCGCGGCGCTCTGCGCGAACGGCCTCGACGAGCGCGGCAGGATCCGCGGTGCGCGCGGCAAGCGGCCAGTCCTGAAGAACGTCACAGCCGAGCATGTCGAGGCGTTCAGGCGCCAGGTGGAGCTCGTGTCGCTGGTTGGCGAGCTCGACCTCGAGCGCATCGCGAGCACGGTGGCGGCCTGTGCCGCGCGCGATCCCGGCGCGTTCGAGGGCGCTCCCCGCGACGAGGCGATCCCGGTGACCCCGGCGCGAGAGCCGGCGCGACTCGTGCTCGACCCTGCGGGCTTCCTCGTCGTCTACCCGGACGCCGCGCGCGGGCTCGTGCTCGAGCACTACCGGGCCGACGGGGTCCTCGACTGCGTCGTCGAGGGCGCCACGGCGAGCGCCGTCGGGGCGACCGCGATCGAGGGCGGCCTCCTCTCGCGCCTCGACCACGCCGTGTACCTCGGGCGCGAGCTGGCGCGCGCCGAGGAGAGCCTGCGAACCGGCGCGCCATACGTCCAGGACCGCGCCCCCGGCCCGCCCTTGGAGCCCGACCCCGCTCGAAGCTGCGGCTGCGCCCCGAAGACGTGAACGCCCGCGTGACGCCGGTCGGCGTCTCGCACGAAGAACGGAGTCGAGCATGATCGCAAAGCGGATCGCCCTCGCCGCCGTCGTCCTCGCCGTCGGAGGCATCGTCGCCTTCAAGGCCACGCGCAGCACGAGCCCGGCAACGGCCCGCGCGAGCGCCGTCGCACCGGCGAGCCACCCGGCGGTGGTGCTGGTAGCGGACGGCCGCGAGGCGGACAGCGATTGCGACTGCGGTCGGATCATCCGCCGTGTCCGCGCGGCGAAGGCCGTGGGGGTCGCGGTCGAGGAGTTCGCTCCGGACGACCCTGGCGCCGCTCGGCGCTACGGCGTCACGGTGGTCCCTACCGTGCTGGTCCTCGACGGCGACGGGAAGGTGATCGCCCGCCGCGAAGGAGAATCTGCCGAGATCCTGGCCGCGATCTCGTCGGATCTCGCGAAGCTCGAGAGCGCTCGGCGGTGACGACTCTCGTCGACTCGCTCCGGGCTGCGGCCTCCGCCGGCGGCGTCGTCGCCGTGCCTCTCGCATTCGTGGGCGGCGTCCTGGCCGGCCTGAACCCGTGCTGCATCCCGCTCTACCCTGCCGCCGCCGCGACCTGTTGCGCAGGGCGATGTGATGAGCCGAACGGAGCGCTCAAGAGCTCCGGAGCGTTCGTCGCCGGCGTGGCGATCGCCACTGCGATCCTCGGCATCCTCGCGGCGCTCGCGGGGCGAGCGCTCACTGGGCTTGGCGGGTGGGCCTCGTATCTCATCGCGCTCGTGCCGCTCGCGATGGGGCTGCACCTGCTCGGCTGGATGAAGATCCCGCTCCCGGCCATCTCCGGCACGGCGAGGAGGAAGGGCGTTCTGGGGGCGTTCGCGAGCGGCCTTCTCCTATCGCTGGTCCTTGCACCCTGTGGCACCCCGGTGCTCGCGTCGGTGCTGTCGTTCGCCGCCTACAAGCAGAGCGCGGCGTACGGCGGGACGCTCCTCTTCGCTTACGGGCTCGGCGTCGGCCTTCCAATCCTGTTGCTCGGGGCCGCCGCCACGCACCTCGCCAGGCGCCTCGACGGTCGCGGCTGGCGCACCTGGGTCGACCGCGTCACCGGCGCGTTGCTGCTCGCGTCGGGGTTCTACCTGCTGTGGGCGGCGTGAAGCCGATCGTCCTCGAAGAGGCGAAGAACACGAAGGCCCGATGGCTCACGCCGTCGGTCGTCGGTTTCGGCCTGGCGAGCTTCCTCTCGGACATGGGCCACGAAGCTGCGACCGCGGCGCTTCCTGCGCTCCTGGTGCTCCTCGGCTCGCCGCCAGCGGCCCTGGGCATCATCGAGGGCGTGTCGGATGGTCTCTCGAGCTTCGCGAAGCTCGCCGGCGGGTTCTGGGCGGACCGTCCATCGGCGAGGAAACCCATCGCTGTTGCGGGATATCTCGCGACGGGTGTCACGACCGCCGCGTACGGAGCCGCGACGGCTTGGTGGCATCTCCTCGCGTCACGAGGCGCCGGCTGGTTCGCGCGCGGCGCTCGTGGTCCGGCTCGCGACGCGATGCTCTCCGACGCCGTTCCCCGAGAAGCGCTGGGTCGCGCGTTCGGGCTGCACCGGGCGGCGGATACGGCGGGTGCCATCGTCGGCCCGGCAGCCGCTGCCGCGCTCCTCACGGTCGTGCCGCTCCGGCACGTGTTCCTGTACGCGACGATCCCCGGCGTCCTCGCCGGAGTCGCGTTCCTCGCCCTGGTCCGCCCGCAGCGCGAGACGCCCAGGCCAGCACTCAGGTTCTGGCACAGCGTTCGCGCGCTCCCCCGCCCGTACCGCCGCTTCCTCGTGGCCGTGTTCCTGTTCGGGCTCGGCGACTTCGCGCGGTCGCTCCTCATCCTGCGCGCGACCGAGCTCCTCACGCCTGGAGCCGGACCTGTGAAGGCAGCGGCGACGGCGATGTCGCTGTACGTCCTTCACAACGTCATCTATGCGGCGGCGTCATACCCGGTGGGTCTCCTCGCGGACAGAAGGAGTCCGCGCGCCTTGCTCGCCATCGGTTATGGCGTGGGCACCGCCACGGCCGTCCTCGCTGCTGTGGCGACGCCCGCTCCCGGCATGCTCATCGCGCTGTTCCTCGCCGCGGGGCTGACGCTGGCGTTCGAGGACACGCTCGAGGGGACGATCGCCGCGCTCGATGTCCCGCAGGACGTGCGCGGCACCGGGTACGGCGTCCTCGCCGCCGTGAATGGCGCGGGCGACCTCCTCTCGAGCTCGCTCGTCGGCGTGCTCTGGTCGGTTGCAGGTGCCGCGGCCGCGTTCTGGACCGCTGCCACTCTGTGCCTCGCGGGGACCATCGCCTTGGTCGCGGCGACTCGCAGCGGACGATGACCCGGAGCAACTCGGCCCGATGATAGGGCGGGCGTCGCGCTAGCGGCATGACTTCCGGCACATGTCGTGCCCGATGGCGTTGGTACACTGTCCCTGCGATGGTTCCTCTCACGACGAGTGACCGCATCGCCATCTAGGGTGGTGGCATGAGCAGCCGTCGGACCCTCGTGCCGCCGAGAGCCCCGGGCGTGGTTCCGGGCGGTCGCGCTCCGGAGTGCCGCCCCAACCCGGATGCCTGCGCCGATCTCGATGCCGACGGTCCCGGGTATCACCGACCGTCATTGCGGTGCGCGACCAAGATTGCCGTCCCGCTTCGCTGCTGCTGGCTTCGTCCGGGTCGAATCGCGTCCAACGCGGCAGTCGAGCAGGTGCCCCGTCGGAGGCAAGCGGAAGCGAGCGCGGATGCGCCCGCGCGCGGCTACCCGTTCGTGGTCAGCGAGGCGTATCCTCGTCGACAGGGGCCATGCCGCCGCTGACCACACATGCGTTCCTGCGCGAGCACCGCGACGAGATCGTGCGCGAGTGGGAGGCGCTGGTCGCCCGCGAGCCGCGCCAGCTCGTGATGACGAGTGCCGTGCTGCGAGAGCAGATCCCCCACTTCCTGGACGAGCTCGCGGGCTGGATGGAGGGCGACAAGGCGCCCCGGCACGAAGCAGATGCGCGCCGCCGCGATCGCCCACGCATCGCAGCGGATCGCGCAGGCGCTCGAGCTCAAGCAGCTCGTCCACGAGATGCGGCTGCTCCGCGCGACGATCCTGCACCTCCTGCTCCGCGAGGAGAGCGCGGAACAAGCGAGCGAGGGCGGTGGGGGCATGGCCGGGCGCGTCGTCGAGCTGGCGCGCCTCAACGAGGGGCTCGACTTCGCGATCAGCGACGCGATCGAGCATTTCGTGAACGAGCGCGAGCGCCTGATCGGCGAGGCCTCCGAACGGGAGGCGGCGCTCGCGCGCGAGTCGAACGAGCGGAAGAGCGAGTTCCTCGCCGTCCTGTCACACGAGCTTCGCAATCCACTCGCCCCCATCCACAACGCTCTGTACATCCTCGAGTGCACCGAGCCGGGCAGCGAACAGTCGACACACGCCAGGGACGTCATCCGCCGCCAGGTCGTGCACCTCACCCGTCTCGTGGACGACCTGCTCGACACGACGCGGATCTCCCGCGGGAAGATCGCGCTGAGCCGCGAGCGCTGCGATCTGCGCGAGGTGGTGCGGAGCACCTGCGATGACCACCGCACGACCTTCGAGCGGCGCAGGCTTGCCCTCCGTCTCGACGTCCCCGCGGCGCCGGTCTGGATCGACGGAGACCCGATCCGCATCGCCCAGGTCGTGAGCAACCTCCTCCAGAACGCCGCGAAGTTCACGCGCCCACCCGGCGGGGTGAGCGTCGCGGTCCGTTCGAGCGAGAGGCGCGCCGCGCTCCACGTCAGCGACGAGGGCGCCGGGATGGAGCCCTCAATGCTCGAGCGCATCTTCGAGCCGTTCGTGCAGGGCCCGCAGGGAATCGCCCCGGAAGACGGCGGGCTCGGCCTCGGGCTCGCGCTCGTGAAGGCACTCGTGCAGCTCCACGGCGGCTCGGTGGCAGCGCGAAGCGGTGGCGCCGGCCGTGGTTCGGAGTTCATCGTCGAGCTGCCGGTGGCCGCCGCTCCCGCACCGCCCAAACGTCAGCAGGAGCGGAGGTCCCTCGCCGGGCCGTCGCGCCTCGTGCTCATCATCGAGGACAACATCGATGCCGCCGATACGCTGGCGCAGGTCCTCGAGCTTCGCGGCCATCGAGCTCGCGTCGCCTACGATGGCATGTCCGGCATGGCGCTCGCGCGGGAGCTGAAGCCGGACGCCATCCTGTGTGATGTCGGGCTGCCCGACGTGGACGGTTACGAGGTCGCGCACACGCTCAGGTCGAACGGCGACCTTCCGAGCACGCGCCTCATCGCGCTCACCGGATACGCTCAGCAGGCAGACCGGGCGCGAGCCAAGGGCGCTGGGTTTGACGCGCACCTCCCGAAGCCCTTGCCGCTCGAGGAGCTGACCGCGCTTCTATCGCGCGACGCGTAGAACGAACGTCTACCT
This sequence comes from Anaeromyxobacteraceae bacterium, assembly GCA_035719345.1. Classification (GTDB taxonomy): domain Bacteria; phylum Myxococcota; class Myxococcia; order Myxococcales; family Anaeromyxobacteraceae; genus Anaeromyxobacter_A. The sequence continues at coordinate 3,618 of DASTGH010000683.1, read as the reverse complement.
GCCGACCGCCCTCGCCGGCGAGGCGTGCTGCATGGTGACCGGCAGCATCGCCCTCGCGGCGAGTTCGAGGCGGCCTGAGCCCGGGACGTGGGTCCGATGACCGGCGTGCTCACGAAGGTCGAGCCTCCAATCGAGCGCCAGCGGGACGCCCAGGCACCGAACATGACGAGCTACGAGGACGAGCCGTTGCGACGACGGCGACCCTTCCGGCGTGGCGCCGCGTCGCGAAGGTCGTACGCCGAGCGTTGCATCTCGGCGACGATCTCGGACTCCTCGCGAATGGCTCGGCGGACCCTGGTCTCGAACTGGTCCGTTGCTTCACCGCGAACGCGCTCCGCGGCGGCGCGCCCTTCCTCCGCCGTCTTTCGCAATTGCTCGAGTTCACCGAGAACAACATCGCGGTGGCGGCGGGCCTCCTCGGCAGCGCCGCGCCTCCTCGGCGCTCGTCCTCGCGGACTCAGCGAACCGGCGCACAGCCTCTGCGGAGCCGCGCTCGGCCTCGGCCGCCACGCGCTCGGCCTCGGCGACGCCCCGCTTCGCTTCGGCGTCGTCCCGGCGCGTCTCTCCCTTCTCCCGCTGACGCTCATCCTCGGCCGCCGACCGCCGCCCCCGCCTGCCTGTCCGATCACGTGAACGACCAGCCATCTTTGGTCACCTCGGTTCCGTCGCGATCTCTCCCGAGCGATCGGTACCCAGGACGGAGCGGGCCGCCCTGCGACCGTATAGCGAGCCAGGTGCTTCCCGGCGCGACGTCGGTGACTCACCGCTTCGTCGTGAGCGCCGGCCGCTTCGGGAGGTGGCGCAGCCCCATCCAGGCGAGGGCTGCGATGTGATTTGCGACGTCCTCGACGCCGGGCTTTCGGGTCTCCGTCCACCACTGACCGACCGAGGTCACCATCCCGATGAGGGCGTGTGCGTAGATTGGAGCCGCCTTCGGATCGTACCCAGCGTCCTTGAACGTCGCGGCGAACACGTCGCCGACGCGTTCCGCGACGTCGTTGAGGAGGCTCGACATACCGCCCGTCGCCGAGGCCACCGGCGCACCGTGGGCGAGGACGGCAAACCCGTCGGGGTGGTCCTTCACGTATGTCAGGAAGGCGAGGGCGGCGCGCTCGACCCGCTCGCGCGGCGAACCCGTCGAGATCGCCTCGGCGATGCGGCGCACGACGTATTCCATCTCGCGGTCGACCACCACCGCGTACAGCCCCTCCTTGCCGCCGAAGTGCTCGTAGATGATGGGCTTCGAGATCTTCGCGTGCTCCGCGATGTCCTCCACGGACGTCGCGTCGTACCCGCGCTTCGCGAAGACCGCGCGGCCGACGTCGATGAGCTGCGCGCGGCGCGCGGCGGCCGTGAGGCGGCGCTGGCTGCGTTCACTCATGACGCGATGGTATTCCCGCAAACTTAGTTACTCAACAGTATTTTCATGACCGCTCGACTGCCGGGCTGCCCACGGCTACTTGCATTCCCTTGAGGTGCTACTTACGATGTCGTAACTTACGACTCAGTAACTACCATGATCCGATCTGCCGCCCTCCACCTACCTGCCCGCCGCATTGCGAGCAGCCTCGCGCGGCGGCTCCTGCTCGACCGGCAGGCGAGGTTCTGGCTCCGCGAGCTCGACCCGACGTGGTCCCTCGAGGAGATCCGGGCCCGGGTCGTCGCGGTCATCGCGGAAACGCCGGACGTGAAGACGTTCGTGCTGCGGCCGAACCGGGCGTGGCGCGGCCACCTCGCCGGTCAGTACACGACGGTCGAGGTCGAGATCGACGGTTCGAGGGTCCGGCGCTGCTACTCGATCTCGTCAGCGCCAGGTGATGCGCTCCTCACGATCACCGTGAAGCGCCTCCCGGGCGGACGCGTATCGGGTTGGCTCCACGACCGTGTGAAGCCGGGAGACGTGCTGGGGCTGGCCGCCGCGGCAGGCGATTTCGTCCTGCTCCGGCCCACGCCAGCGAAGCTCCTCATGCTGGGTGGCGGGAGTGGCATCACGCCCATGATGGCGATGCTTCGCGACCTCGCAGCGCGCCGCGCGATGCCGGACGTGGTCCTCGTCCACCACGCTCGCTCCGCCGGGGACGTCATCTTCTCCGCTCAGCTCCACGAGCTGGCGGCCCGCCATCGTGGGCTGCGCGTGATCCTCTGTCTCAGCGATGGAGCGTCGGAGCCTGGGCGGTTCGACGAGGAGCAGCTCCTGAGGCTCGTCCCCGACCTCGCGGACCGTGAGACGTTCCTGTGCGGCCCGCCTTCGCTCATGAGGCGAGTCGAGCGGCTCTGGGCGCGCGTCGGCGCGAGCCACAGGCTCCACAGCGAGCGCTTCACGTCACCCGACGCGCGCGCGCCGGTCGCGAGCAGCGAGCGAGCGGTCACGGTCACCCTGACGCATTCCGGCAGGTCCTTCGCGGCGAGCTCGGGGACGCTGCTCGAGCAGCTCGAGCGCGAGGGTGAGCGTCCCAGCTTCGGCTGTCGCATGGGGATCTGCCGGACCTGCAGGTGCCGGAAGCTCGCGGGCACCGTCGAGAACGTCGTCACGGGTGCGGTCTCGAGCGAGCCGGACGAGGACATCCAGCCCTGCATCTCGGTCGCGCGCTCGGACGTGGAGCTGGGCCTGTGACAAGGGGGAGGACGCGCGTGGAGAACGGCAGCAAGACATTGACCAAAGACGAGGCGGCTGCGTTCGGCCGTGAGCTCGACCAGCTCCGGGAGGAGGTCGTCGCGAGCCTCGGCCAGGAGGACGTCGATCACATCCGCCGCGTCATTCGCGGCGCCCGGTACGCCGAGGCGAGCGGCCGTCTGGCGCTGCACGTCGGACTGGACCCGGTCAGCTTCTCGGCGGGCGTCGCGGCGCTCGCGCTCTCGAAGATCCTCGAGAACATGGAAGTCGGCCACAACGTCATGCACGGTCAGTACGACTGGACGAAGGATCCCGATCTCGACTCGCGCTCGTACGAGTGGGATCTCGTGTCCACGGCCGACGGTTGGCGCCACTCGCACAACTACGAGCACCACACGTTCACGAACATCGTCGGGAAGGACCGCGACATCGGGTACGCGGTCGTGCGCGTGAGCGCCGACCAGCGCTGGCACCCCGTGTACGTGATCCAGCCCGTCTCCGCCCTCGTGCTCGCGTTCATCTTCCAGTGGGGCGTCGGGCTCCACGACCTGCGCCTCGACGAGGTCTTGCGCGGCGAGCAGTCGCTCGCGGAGCTGCGCGCCCGCGCGAGGCCGTTCCTCGCCAAGGCGCGCTGGCAGGTGGCGAAGGACTACGTCGTCTTTCCGGCCCTCGCGCTGTGGAACGCCCCGCGTGTCGTGGCAGGGAACCTCCTCGCCAACATGGTGCGCAACCTCTGGTCGTTCGCGATCATCTTCTGCGGCCACGTCCCCGCCGGTGTGCGGATCTACACCGAGGAGGAGGTCCAGGCCGAGAGCCGGGGCGAGTGGTACGCCCGGCAGCTGAACGGCTCGGCCAACATCGACGGGACGCCGCTCTTCCACCTGCTCACCGGGCACCTCAGCCACCAGATCGAGCACCACCTCTTCCCGGATATCCCCGCAGCCCGCTACCCCGAGATGGCCCCCCGCGTGCGCGCCATCTGCGCGCGCTACGGGCAGGCCTAC
>DASTGH010000682.1:0-4987 GCA_035719345.1 Anaeromyxobacteraceae bacterium | reverse complement strand
AGCCTGAGGATGGACGAGGGGACGCCGGCGCCGCGCGTCGGGGCGAAGGGCGCGGCGCCCGCGCGGCCGGTGACCGCGAAGCCCGAGGCCGCGCCCTCGTCCCTGTCCCTGGCGCCGCCTCCTACCCCGTCCCCGTCCCCGTCCACGGTCCCCTCACCCCGACCCTCTCCCCCTGCGGGGGAGAGGGAGTCCGAGGAGCCCCGGCCCTCTCCCGCTGCCGCTGCGCCCTCTCCCGCCGCGGAGGCGCGAGAGATGGATGCCGCGCCGATGGCCAAGGCGGCCGCGCCCCGGGCCGCGTCCCGCGCGCCTGCGGCCGCGGCGATGGATCGGGGAGAGGGCCCGGCCCTGGCGCCCCCCCGCACCGCCCTCGCCCGCGACGTCGAGTCGCGCCACGCGCGCGGCGAGCTGTCCGACGCGCAGAAGCGGTTCCCGCCGTGCCCCGAGGGCGGCGATCTGCGCCGCCTCGCCTGGCTCGACGCGCAGGGGCGCGTCCGCAAGCTGGAGCGCGAGCGCGCCGGCGGCGTCCTCGTCGAGGAGTGGTTCGACGAGGCGGGCCGGCTCGCCGAGGCGCGCCTGCGCGGGCCGGGCGGCTGGGTCCAGCGCCTCGAGGTCGCGCCCTCGGGCGAGGAGCGGCTCGAGGAGGCCGCCGGGACGCCGCCGCCCTCCGCCGAAGCACCGCCGCTCGTGCGCCGCGACCCCGCCGCGGTCTTCTTCGCCCCGACCGGCTGCGATGCGGCGCGGCCGCACTGACGTGGCCTCCCCCCGCGCCGGACGTTACGTCTCGCGCCATGTTCCTCGGCCACCTCGCCGTCGGCCTCGCCGCGACCCGGGATGGCACCGGCGCCCCCGTGCTCGCCGCCGGCGTCGTCTCGCACTGGGTGCTCGACGCCGTCTCGCACCGCCCCGACATGCCGCTCTGGCCCGGCGGCCCGCGCGTCGGCCTCGGGCTGTGGGACTCCGTGCCGGCGACGGTCGCGGTCGAGGCGCTCCTCTTCGCCGGCGGCCTCGGCGCCTACCTGGCCACGACCCGCACCCGCGACCGGACCGGCTCGCTGGCGCTCGCCGCGTTCGCCGCGCTCGCCCTCGCGATCTTCGCCGGGAACCTGCTCGGGCCGCCGCCGCCGGACGCGCGGCTCGTCGCGTGGGCCGGTCTCGCGCAGTGGCTGTGGGTGCCGTGGGCGGCGTGGATCGACCGCCACCGCGAGCTGCGCGGGCCGCTCGCCGCGGCCGCTGCCGGGGCCTGAGCGGCGCGTGCGCGTCCGCCTCCTCGCCGTGGGAAAGGACCGCTCCGGCCTGTACGCGCCGGCGGTGGCGGAGTACGCCGGGCGCCTCGCCCGGCAGCTCCGCTTCGAGCTCGTCGAGCTGCCCGAGGCGAGGAGGCACGCCGGCACGCCGCGCGCCCGCGAGGAGGAGGGCGAGGCCATCCTGGCGCGGCTCGACCCGCGCGAGCACCTGGTCGCGCTCGACGAGCGGGGGCGCGAGTACACCAGCGTCGAGCTGGCGCGGCGGGTCGAGGGCTGGCTCGGCGCGGGGCGCGACCTCGCGCTCGTCATCGGCGGCGCGGACGGCCTGGCGCCGGCGGTGCTGGACCGGGCCGCGGAGAAGCTGGCGCTCTCGCGCCTCACGCTCGCGCACCGGCTGGCCCGGCTCGTCCTGGTCGAGCAGCTCTACCGGGCGATGACGATCGTCCGGGGCGAGCCGTACCACAAGTGAACGGCCCGTCGCGGCCGCGCTCCGGTCAGCCGCCGCGCGCCAGGAGCGCCGCCAGCGCCGCGGTGATGGGCAGGCCCGTCGCGCGCTCGACGAACAGCCACTCGCCGGAGGGGTTCACCTCGAGGAACACGTGCTCGCCGTCGGGGCGGCGCCGGAGATCGATCGCGCCGTAGCAGAGCCCGAGCGCCTGGATCAGCCGGTGAAGGCGCGCCTCGAGCCGGGAGGGGAGCGACACCGCCCGCAGGCGCGCGCGCCGGAAGTCGACCCGCCAGTCGAGCGCGGGGCGGCCGCGCGGGTACGCGATCTCCGCCGCGAACGCCTCGCCGCCCACCAGGGTGACCCGCACCTCGGCGACGGCGGGCACGCGCTCCTGGAAGAGGAGCGGGAGCTCACGCAGCGACGCGAGGAGCCGGGTATCGTCCGCCCGCGCCAGGGCGGTCGGCCGCCACAGGGAAGGCGCGGAGGTGACGTTCTTGTGGATCGTCTCGCCCTCCGGCCGCTCCGCGATGAAGGCGCGGGCCGCGGCGGCGTCGTTCGTGACGAGCGAGCGCGGCACGGCCAGCCCGAGCCGGGCCGCGAGCGCGAGCTGCGCCGGCTTCGCGTCCTCGCTGTCCTGCAGCGAGGGGGCGTTCACCCATCGCGCCGAGCGGCAGGACGCCCAGAGCGCCTGCGCGGCGGCGTGGCAGGCGCAGAACGCGGCCGCCCAGCGGGCTCGCGGCGCGCCGGCCGCGACGGCGTAGGGTCGTGGCCGCCGGTACCACACGCCGCGCAGCGCCGCCGGATCGAGAGGCCCCGCGCCGCCGCCGGAGAGCCGCGCGCGCCAGCCGTCGGCGTCGAGCGCCGCGGCCAGCCTCAACCGGCCGGGGAACGCGCCGGTGTCGAGGCGCAACGCCGGCACGCGCTGCCGCCGCAGCAGGTCGAGGACGTGCCGGGTGTGGAGGTCGCGCGCGTGGCTGACGGCGAGGACGGCAGGCGTGCGCGGCCTCACGTCAGCGGCGCTTGCGCGAGATCTTCCGACCTGCGCCCCGGGCGACCTTGCCGGCCGGCTTGCGCCTGGCCGGCGTCTTCCTGGCGCCGCGCGTCCCCGGCGCCTTCGAGGCCCTGGCCCGGGCACCCGGCGGCTCGGTCTCCGTCGCCTTCGTCCTCTTGCCGGCGCGCGGCCGCTTCACCTCTCCGGCGGCCGCGAGGGACGGAGCGAGCAGAGGGTGGATCTCGGCGTTGGTCGACATGAGTCCCCCGTGTGCGGTGACCGAGCCTATCAGCGGTCGCCGTCGGCGCCGCTCCCTCGTTTCGGTGACCCGTCGAGCTCGGCGCGCAGCGCGCGGGCCCTCGCCAGGAGGGGGTGGCTCTCGTCGGCGCCGCGCCATTGATCGAAGAAGCGCTCCAGGGCGGCCCGGGCCCGCTCGCGTCTCCCGAGCCGTGCCTCGGACCGAGCCTCGAGCAGGAGCGCGCGCGGAGAGGTCCACGAGGCGCGGACGCTCAGCTTGAGGATCGACCCGTACCGCCGCAGCGCCTCGAGCGCGGCGGCGTCGTCGCCGGCGTCCGACGCCACCTCGGCGAGGAGGTACGAGACGACGGGTGCGTAGGTGGGCGCCATGCTGACCCGGTCGAGCGCCCGCAGCCGGCTCTCGGCGTCGGCGGCGTCGCCCTTCTTCCAGGCCTCGATCGCCTTCCAGGCGGCGGCCTCCGCGCTGCCGGTGGGCAGGCCGGCGGCGAAGGTGCGGGCCCGCGCCAGGTCGCCCCCGAGCGCCAGCTCGAACGCGATGCTCGCGCCCACGCGACCGTTCCTCGCCGCGGCGGCGCGGGCCTCCTCGACGGCCGCATCGAGCGATCCGGAGGACGCGAGCAGGATGGCCCGCGAGAGGTGCTGGTGGCCCTCGTCACCCGACTCGCGCGTCCAGCCGTCGAGGCGCCGGAGCGCCGCCAGCGCGGCGCGCGTCCGTCCCTGGGCGTGCACCGCGAACACCGACTTGAGCTCGAGGAGGGGGGCCGGCGCCGCGGCGGAGGCCCCGGTCAGCTCCCGCTCGGCGGCGCGGAAGTCGCCGCGGGAGAAGAGGACGTCCGCCACGTCCATCTCGGCGCGCGTGGTGTGCGCGAGCTCGCGGCTGCGCCGCGCGGTGGCGAGCGCGCCGTCCACGTCGCCGAGGGCGAAGCGCGCCCGGACCAGCGCGTGGAGCGTGCCCGTCGACGGCGGCAACGCCGACCAGCGCTCCGTCCAGGCCCGCAGCTCGTCGAGCGCGCCGGTGGCGTGCAGGTTCCAGGCGAGCAGCGCCTGCATCTCGTCGAGCGTCGGGTCGATCTCCAGGACCCGGCGCAGCAGCGGCAGCGCCCCGTCGGCGTCGCCGCGGTAGTGGAGCACCCCGGCCGCCGCCACCAGGGCCGCCTTGTCGTCGGGCCAGCGCGACAGCACGGCGCGGTACTGCGCCAGCGCCTCCTCCTCCCGTCCGGCGAGGTGAGCCGCCCAGGCGAGGATGAGGGCGCGCTCCTTGGGCGGCGCCTTGCCGGCGTGGCGCACGGCATTCTCCGACAGCTCCCGCAGCTCCGTCTCGTCGGAGATCTCCTGCCCGGCCAGCCAGGCGAGCTGGTGGTGGGCCAGCGCGAACTCCGGGTCGGCCGCGAGGGCCCGCCGGAAGTGAGGGGCGCAGGTCTGCCAGCTCGTGCCGCTGCGGAACAGCCGGTCGGCGCATTCCGTCCCGAGGTAGTAGTGGCGGTACGCCTCGAGGTTCCGCGTGGCCGCCTCGCCGATCTCGACCCGGTCCTGCCGGACGTCCTCCCGGCGCTCGTGCAGCTCGCGGCGGGCCCGCTCGGAGAGCCGGTCGATGACGGCCGGGACCTCGTCCTTCGAGGCGGCCCGCTCGTTCGCCGCGAAGAGGTACTCGTCCCGGACCGGGTCGATGGCTCGCAGCTCGACGGCGTAGACGTCCCCGAGGCGCCGCATCGAGGTGAGCAGCAGCGCCCGCGCGCCGGCGACCCGCCCCACCTCGCGCGCCGCGGTCTCGTCGAGCCGGGTCACCTCCTCGCGCCCGAGCTTGCGCAGCTCGTCGCGCATGCGCGAGCGCGTCAGCACCTGCAGCTTGCGCGACTGCTCCAGGGAGGTGATGAGCAGCGTGGAGAGCCCGTCCAGCTGCGGGTCGCCGGTGGCGTTCTCGACGTCCGCGACCGCGACGGTGATCCGCTCCGCCTCGCGCGCCTGCAGGCGGCGCACGGCCACGCCGGCCGCGGCGCCGGTCGCGGCCGCGATCACGACCGCCAGCACCAGCCCCACGCGCCGCCG
>DASTGH010000681.1:0-3006 GCA_035719345.1 Anaeromyxobacteraceae bacterium | reverse complement strand
GGTCGAGGCGCTCGCCTGGCTGCCGACCGCTCGCCGCGCCCGCTGATGGGGGGAGGCGGGCGCCCGCCTCCACGCCGGTGCCGGAGGCGGGTGCGGGGCACGGGGAAGAGGTCCGGCGCGGTGGGCGTTCCACTCACGTGTCCGCGCTCCCCGACCCGTTCCGCCGTACCGTGCTGCACGTCGACGGCGACGAGGCGGAGCGCCAGGCCGTGGCGCGCGTGCTCTCGCGCGCCGGGTACCGCGTGCTGAGCGCCGCCGACGGAGCCGGAGCGCTGCGCGCGCTCGAGGAGCGGCCCGACCTCGTCATCCTCGACGTGCGGCTCCCCGACACGACCGGGTTCGAGCTGTGCCGGCACATCCGCGGCACGCCCGGGACCGCGGCGCTCCCCATCGCCTTCCTCTCGAGCAGCTTCTTCGCCGACGAGGACCAGCGCTACGCGGCCTCCCTCGGGGCGGACGTGTTCCTGACGCGGCCGGTGCAGGCGACGCTCCTGGTCGAGATGGTGGAGCGCCTCACCGCGACCCGCTCGACGCAGGGTCGCCCGGTGCCGTCGGCAGCGGGGTGAAGCGCGGCCCCCGCGCGCGCGGCCGCGTGTCGGAGGCGGGCAGGGTGAAGAGGAACCGGCTCCCCGCGCCGGGCGCGCTCTCCAGCCAGATGCGGCCGCCGTGCGCCTCGACCAGGCCACGGGCGATGGCGAGGCCCAGCCCCGACCCCGCGTAGGCGGCGCCGGTGCCGCGGCGGAACCGGTCGAAGATGTGCGGCTGATCCTCGGTGGCGATCCCGGGGCCCGAGTCCGCCACCTCGAACAGCACCTCGCCCGGGCGGCGCTCGGCGCGCACCCGCACGAACCCGCGCTCCGTGGCCTTGACCGCGTTCGAGACGAGGTTGGTGAGCACCTGCACCACCCGGTCGCGGTCGCAGTCGACGTCCGGCAGGTCCTGCGGGACGTCGGCGTCGAGCGTGAGCGCCTTCGCCTCGGCCGCCGGCCGGAACGCCTCCACGACCTCGGTCACCAGTTCTCGCGGCGGGTGGGGCGCCCTCACCACCGAGAGGCGGCCCTCCTGCAGGCGCGAGAGGTCGAGGAGGTCGCCGATGAGCCGGTTCATGCGAGCGCCGGCGGTGACGATGCGCTCGAGCGTGCGTGTCAGCTTCTCCGGCCCGAGCGTCCCGGCGCGCGCCGCGGCCTGCAGGCCGCGCGCGCCCAGCATGACCGGTGACAGCAGGTTGCGCAGGTCGTGCGACACGATGGAGAGCACCTCGTCCCGGTGGCGCACCGTCCGCTGCTGCCGGCGGAAGAGCGCGGCGTTGTCGAGCGCCTGCGCGGCGCGGGAGGCGAGGTCCTCGGCGGTGCGGACGTCCTCCGGCACGAAGGTCCGGCCCGACTCGGCCATGGACAGGGAGAGCGCACCGTAGACGTTCCCGCGCGCCACGAGCGGCACGACGATCCAGGAGCGGATGCCGCGCTGCCGGAGGACCTCCAGGTGCTCCGGGTCACCCGCCACGTCGGCCAGGTGCTCGGGGCCCACCTCCGGGAAGAAGATGGTCCGCCGGGTGGAGATGGCCCGCCACGCCAGCGAGTGGCCCTCGACCGGCGGGTGGCGCAGGCGCAGCGCGCGGCCCCACGCCTCGCGCGCCGGGTCGGCATGGGCCATGGCGAGGAGCCGGACGCGCCCGTCCTCTCCCACCTCGTCGATGGAGCACCAGTCGGCGAGGTCGGGCACGCACAGGCGCGCGAGCCGCTCCACCACCTGCTCGAACTGGAGCGACTCGGCGAGCACGGCGCCGGCCGCCAGCAGGAAGGACTCGGACCGGCGCGCCGCGCGCAGCCGGCGCGCCAGGACGTCGAGCATCTCCGAGAGCCGCTCGATGTCGCGCAGCCCCCGCACCGGCTTCGCGGCCCCGTCGCCGCGGCCGAGCGCGACCGCCTGCTGCTCGAGCCGCGTGATGCCGAGCGCGATGCGGCGCGCCACGAGCAGCGACCCGGCGACGCTCGCCGCCAGGACGACGAGCCCGAGCGCGGCCACGTTGCGGACGTCGCGCAGCACCGGCCCCGTCACCTCCGCCTTCATGCGTCCCGCCCGCGCCACCCAGCCGAGATCCGACACCGGGACGGCCGCGGCGATGCGCTCGCCGTCGCGCGCGCCGCGCACCGTCCCGCTCGCCTCCTCCCCGTGCAGCGCGCGCGCCGTGAGCGGGTCGGTCGGAGAGGTCGGATCGTCCGGGTCCGGCAGCGGAGCGCCGGGACCGGAGCGGAAGGCGACCCGCCCCTCGGGATCGACGAGCGAGATGGCCGCCTGGCCGACGCGCGCGAGGCGCACGGCCTGATCGAGGTGCGCCGCGTCCACGGCTGCCACCACCGCGCCGAGCAGCGCGCCGTCCGCGCCCCGGACCGCGCGCGCCACGGCGAAGATGGGCTCCCCGTCCGTCTTCGCGGCGAGGATCCCGCTCACCGCGTGCGGCTGGCCGGCGCGCAAGGCGGCGAAGTAGGCTCGATCGGTGAGCGACTGCCCGGCCATCCGCGGATCGCTCGCGATCCGGACCTCCCCGTCCGGCCCGACCCACACGAAGTCGCGCACCGCGCCGTACTCGCGGGCGGACGAGGAGAGCCAGCGGCGGCCCTCCTCGTACGACTGACCGTCGCGGAGCATGATCTCGCCGAGGACCCGCTCCTGCCTCAGCACGTCGAGGACGAAGTTCTGGAAGCTCACCGCCACCGCGCGCGCCAGCTCGAGATTCGCGGTGCGCTCCGCGTCGAGGCGCGCGCGGTAGGTCGCGACCGAGGCGTGGGCGCCGATGGCGAGCATGGGGAGCGCCCAGGCCACGGCCAGCACCGCCAGCCGGCCTCGCACCGTCCGCAGGCCCCACGTCCTCTCCGACCAGGAACGCCCCACGGTCTCAATCTGTCGCCGCGTCGAGCCCCGTGCGGCGGGGCGGCGCTCGCCCGCCCACCCGCGCACCCGCCCACCCGCCGCGACGGCCGCGACCCGCCCCACGCCCGGGGGAGC
>DASTGH010000680.1:0-9745 GCA_035719345.1 Anaeromyxobacteraceae bacterium | reverse complement strand
GGTCACGCGCATGTGGTGCAGCAGTCCCGACTCGCAGGCCGCATATACAGTCGCGGTGCTCACCTGCAGGCGCGCCGCCACCTGTCGCACCGTGAGGAGCGGCGCTCCCGATGGCTGCAGCGGATTTGCAGTACGAACCCTGGGAAACTGCGCATCATGCTGCAACTTGGGCTTCGGCCCGCGGCACCCAGAACCTCGTGACTCCACGGGGTTGCAACGGCCCGCATCGCCTTGCATAGACCCTGGGACCTTTTCCCAAGCTGAGGGTCGCGGGTTCGAATCCCGTTTCCCGCTCCAAGTAAGCCGAGGGGTTCCGTCGCGAGGCGGGACCCCTTGGCGTTTCCGGGCAACCTCCTGGGTTCATCGCGAGGACGGCGGAGCAATTTCCATGTCCGACTGGGAACGAATCGGGCAGCGTGTCGTGGCGGTCATGGCAAGCTGGGCCGGCGTCGAAGCGATCGCCATCGGAGGGTCACAGGCCGTCGGCGCATCGGACGACGCCTCGGACCTGGACCTGTACGTCTATGGGCGGTCCAGCCATCGTCGCGAAGAACCGGCCGCTCCGTCGCGTCCAACCTCTCCTCCTTCTCCGCGCAGCTCGAGAAGGCAGTTGCCCGAGGCGATCGGGTTTCGACGAACCACCGAACGGCCGCCTTCCTCGCATCCTACTTCGACGTTCTGTTCGCCCTGAACCGCACCACCCACCCCGGAGAGAAGCGGCTCCTGTACCTCGACTGAAGCGAGCCCTCTCGCCGGTTTTCGAGCGGTGAGCGAGGCCCCCCTCGCCAGGACCCAGCGTCTGCCTCATGATCGCGGGGCAGGCGTCCGCTGTCACGCCTGCCCGGGCCCGCGTCTATCTCGGAGACATGTCCCAACCGTGGGGGTGGTCCATGCGTGCGTTCCGCGCGTCGAAGGGCGTCGTCCTGTCGTTCACTCTGGCCGCGCTCGCCTGCGGCGGTGCTCCGGAGGGCGCCACCAGCGAGCGCTCGTCCCCGCTCCTCAGGTCGCCGGCATATCTCTCGCTCGGCGACTCGGTCCCGTTCGGCTACGACCCGACGCGCCTGCCGCCCCTCGCCGCGCCGCCGAAGACGTCCAACGTCTTCGTCGGCTACCCGACCTACCTCGATGCGGCCATCAACGACGTGCTCACCAACCCGACCTGCCCCGGCGAGACCTCGGCCAGCTTCATGATCGCGGGCGCACTCGACCGCGGCTGCCAGGCGTTCAAGACGGATTTCGACCTGCTGCACGTGAGCTACGCCGGGACCCAGCAGGACTTCGCGCTGGCGTTCCTGGCGAGCCACCCCGAGACCAAGCTCATCACGCTCACGATCGGCGCGAACGACGCGCTCCTCGTCGCACAGAGCTGCGCGGACCCGGCCTGCATCGTCAACGGCCTGGAGCCGACCGTGCGGAACGTCGCCGCCATCCTCACCACGCTGCGGCACGCGAGCCCCGGAGCGCAGATCATCCTCACCCTCTACTATGCGCCTTCCCTGGACCCGGGGATCCTGTTCCTCACGGACGCCCTCAACTCCGCCCTGTCCCAGGCGGTGACGCGGGCCGGCGCAGGCGTGGTCACGGTCAACCTCAAGGCCGCCTTCGACGCCGCCGACGCCTCGTTCGGTGGCGATCCCTGCAAGGCCGGGCTCCTCGTGCGTTTCCCCGACGGCACCTGCGACATCCACCCCAGCCAGACGGGCCAGAAGCTCATCGCCAGGACCATCCGCCCGATGGTCCTGTAGCGCGGACGCGCCCACCGACCCCGCGCGAGCCTCGCCCGGGCGGAGGCCCTGCCGCTCGACAAGGGGCATGCCATCCCGGGAGCCTGGCGTGCGCCGGGAGACCCACCATCCTGTCGCTCGAGGAGCGAGGGAATGGGGGAGCGTTCCAGGTCGAGACTCGGGGCGGCGTCGCCGGGGACCGCCGCGTGAGCGCGCTGGAGCTCGGCGGAACTGGGGCGTTACCGGCGCGCGCTCCCTCGGCCGCCTGGCGCGACGTCGAGCGCGCGTTCTGGTTCGAGAGTCGGCGGCGGGTTCCCGGGCTCCGCGAGAAGCTTCGGATCGTCCTCGACACGCCCGGCCTCCACGCCGTGCTCCTGTACCGGCTCGGGGCCTGGGTGCGCCACAGCGTGCGCTTTCCCCTCGTCCGGCTTCCGCTCGCCCTCGTCCTGGCCGTGCTGCGGAAGGTCTGCTCGATCCTGTACGGGATCGAGATCGACGGGGCGGCCGAGATCGGCCCGGGGCTCTACATCGCCCACCGCGGAGGCGTCTTCATCGGACCCGCGCGGATCGGCAGCGACTGCAACATCGCGCACAACGTCACGATCGGCATGCGCAGCGACGGGACGTCGGGGGTCCCGACGCTCGGCGATCGCGTCTGGATAGGCACGGGCTCGGTCTTGTTCGGACCGATCTCGGTCGGCGACGGATCGACCATCGGCCCCCTCACGGTGGTGTCCCGCAACGTGCCGCCGCGCGCGATGGCGATGGGGAATCCGATGCGCGTCGTACAGACCGACTACGACAACTCGGCCGAGATCTATCGCGCGGAGCGGGCGGCCACGGGGCTCCGGGCCGAGCCGGACGCGGCGCGCGGGAGCGCGACGGCGTAGGCGGTCGCGCGGACGGACGATCATGTTCTCGAGGGACGTGCTGGCCATCGATGCGCCGGCGGTCGCCGCCTCGATCGAGGCGGCGCTGCGCGACCAGGTGCAGGGCTCGCTGCGTCGGCGCGGCGCGGTCCTCGGCGTCTCCGGCGGGATCGACAGCGCCGTCGTCGCGGCGCTCTGCGCGCGCGCTCTCGGCCCCGACCGCGTCCTCGCCCTGCTCATGCCCGAGCGCGACGGATCGCCGGAGGCGCTGCGCCTCGGGCGCCTGGTCGCGGAGCACGTCGGGATACGGTGGCTCGTCGAGGACATCGGCCCCGCGCTCGAGGGGCTCGGCTGCTACCAGCGTCAGGCCGAGGCGATCCGGGCGGTGTTCCCCGCGTACGGCCCGGGTTGGCGCTGCAAGCTCTCGATGCCCCCGCTCCTCGAGGGCGAGCGGCTCAACGTGACGACGCTGACGGTCGAGGATCCGCAAGGGAACCGGCGGACCGCGCGCCTGCCGGCCGCCGCTTACTTGCAGCTGGTCGCGGCGACGAACTTCAAGCAGCGCGCGCGCAAGATGGTCGAGTACTACCACGCCGATCGTCTCGCCTACGCGGTGGCGGGGACGCCGAACCGGCTCGAGTACGACCAGGGCTTCTTCGTGAAGCAGGGCGACGGCGCGGCCGACGTGAAGCCGATCGCGCAGCTCTTCAAGACCCAGGTCTACGCGCTCGCCGCGTACCTCGGGATCCCGGAGGAGGTCCGGCGGCGTCCGCCCACCACCGACACCTTCTCGCTGCCGCAGACGCAGGAGGAGTTCTTCTTCGCCCTGCCCTGGGCCGACATGGATGCCTGCCTCTGGGGGCACGACCACGGGACCCCGGCCGCGGAGGTCGCCGCCGCGCTCGGACTCGCCGCCGCGCAGGTCGAGCACGCCTACCGCGACATCGAGGCGAAGCGCCGGGCGACGAGGTACCTGCACCAGCCGCCGCTCCTCGTCCCCGCGCCGGGCGCGGGCGGCGCGGCGATCCGGAGCGCCTAGCGATGTGCGGCGTCGCCGGCGTCCTTTCGCTCCGCGGGGACCTCCCGCCGCCGTCGCGCGAGGCGTGCGCCGCCATGGTGGCGGCGCTCCGCCACCGCGGGCCGGACGAGGCCGGCCTCTACCGCGACGCCCGGTGCGCGCTCGGCCACGCGCGGCTCTCGATCGTGGACCTGGCGGGCGGCGGCCAGCCGCTCTCCAACGAGGACGGCTCGCTCTGGGTCTCCTTCAACGGGGAGATCTTCAACCACGTCGAGCTGCGCGCCGAGCTCGAGCCCCTCGGCCACGCGTTCCGCACCCGCAGCGACACCGAGGTGATCGTGCACGCGTACGAGCAGTGGGGCGACGGCGCGTTCGCGCGGTTCAACGGGCAGTTCGCGATCGCGCTGTGGGACGCGACCCGCGCGCGGCTCGTGCTGGCGCGCGATCCGCTCGGCGTCCGGCCGCTCTACACCTGCGCGCACGGAGGCCGGCTCTGGTTCGCGAGCGAGGTGAAGGCGATCTTCGCCGGGGACCCTGCCATCCCGCGGCGGCTCGATCCCGTCGGGCTCGGCGAGACGTTCACCTTCTGGACGGTGGTCCCGCCGCAGTCGGTGTTCGACGGGATCCGCGAGCTGCCGCCGGGCCACGTCGCGACCTGGGAGGGCGGCGAGGCGCGCGAGCGGTGCTTCTGGCGGCCGAGCTACCCGATCTCCGCGGAGGAGGGCTTCCGCGGCAGCGTCGCCGAGGCGGCCGAGCGGGTCCGCGAGGAGCTGCGGCGCGCGGTGGAGCTCCGCGTCGTCCGCTCGGACGTGCCGGTGGGGAGCTACCTCTCCGGCGGGCTCGACAGCTCGCTCGTCGCCGCGCTCGGCCGGCGCGTGGCGGGCGAGCGGTTCCGCACGTTCTCGCTGCGCTTCGAGGATGCGGAGTACGACGAGGGGCGGTGGCAGCGCGTCGTCTCGCGCCGGCTCGAGAGCGACCACGCGGAGGTGCTGGTCCGGCGCGGGGACATCGCGGCCGCGCTCCCGGACGTCGTCTGGCACGCCGAGCGGCCCATCCTGCGCGCCGCCCCCGTCCCCCTGTTCCTGCTCTCCCGGCTCGTGCGCGAGGCGGGCGTGAAGGTCGTGCTGACCGGGGAGGGCGCCGACGAGACGTTCGCCGGGTACGACCTCTTTCGCGAGGCGAAGGTCCGGCGGTTCTGGGGGCGCCGGCCCGGCTCCGCGCTCCGGCCGCTCCTCCTGCGGCGGCTCTATCCGTGGCTCGCGCGCTCGCCGGTCGCGCAGCGCGCGATGGCCGAGGAGTTCTTCGGCCGCGGCCGCGAGCGCTGGCGCGAGCCCGGCTTCGCGCACGAGCCGCGGTGGCGCTCGGCGGCGGCGCTCTGGCGCCTGTTCGCGCCCGGCGTGCGCGAGGCGGTCCGCCGTCACGACCCGCCGGCGCGCCTCCTCGCGACCCTGCCGCCCGAGCACGATCGGTGGACGTACCTGGCGCGCGATCAGTACCTCGAGATCCGGACGCTCCTCTCGGGATACCTGCTCTCGTCGCAGGGAGACCGGATGCTGATGGCCCACTCCGTCGAGGGCCGCTTCCCGTTCCTGGACCCGAACGTGGTGGCGCTGGCGGCCTCGCTCCCGCCGTCGCACAAGCTCCGCGGGCTCGATGAGAAGCACGTCCTGAAGCGCGCGAGCGACGGCCTCGTCCCGCCCGAGATCGTGCGCCGGACGAAGCAGCCGTACCGGGCCCCCGACGCGCTCTCGTTCGCGGGCGACGCGGCGCCGGAGTGGGCGCACGACCTGCTCGGCGAGCGCGCCGTCCGCGAGGCGGGCGTGTTCGACCCGGTCCAGGTCGCGCGGCTGGCGAGCAAGTGCCGCGACAGCGCGGGCGGGCAGTTCTCGAACGCCGACAACATGGCCGTCGTGGGCGTCCTCTCGACACAGCTCCTGCACGACCGCCTCGTCCGCGCCGCGCCCCGCGCCAGCGAGCGCCCCGCGCTCCACACCGTCGTCGACCGGCTCGAGCCCCACGGGGAAGGGAAGAAAAGCGCATGAACGCCATCCCGCTGCTGCACGACCACCTCATCGAGGCGGCGCGCCGCCTGCCGTCGAAGGTCGCGCTCGTCTGCGACGGCCGCCGCATCGCCTACGGGGAGCTCGACCGCTGGTCGAACGCGCTCGCCCATGCGCTCCGGCGCGGCGGCGTCGGGCGGGGCGACCGGGTGATCGTGTACGGGGAGAACTCGGTCGAGGTGGCGGTCGCGTTCTGGGCGGTGCTCAAGGCGGACGCGGTCGTGTCGGTCGTGAACCCGCTCACGCGCGCGGACAAGCTCGCCTACCTGATCCGCGACTGCGCCGCCGCCGCGGTGGTCTTCGATCGGCGTCTCGGCTCGCAGCTCGTCCCCGCCGCGCGCGGCGCCGGCCTGCGCGCGATCGTCGCCTTCGGCGAGGGGAGCGATCCCGGGCTCCGGGAGCTCCCGAACGTCTCGGACCTCGCGGGCATCCTCGCCGAGGGGCCGTTCGATGCGCCGCCGCCGCGACGGGGAATCGACGTGGACCTCGCCGCCCTCGTCTACACCTCGGGGAGCACCGGCGAGCCGAAGGGCGTGATGCTCACGCACCGCAACATGTGGACGGCGGCGGCGTCGATCTCGGCCTACCTCCAGCTGCGGGAGGACGACGTCGTCCTCGGCGCCATCCCGCTCGCGTTCGACTACGGCCTCTACCAGATGATCATGGCGTTCCGCGCCGGGGCGCGGCTGGTGCTGGAGCGCAGCTTCGCGTTCCCGGCGGAGGTGCTCGACCGGGTCGTCGCGGAGAAGGTCACCGGCTTCCCGGGCGTCCCGACGATGTTCGCGATGCTCGCCGACATGAAGACGCTCGGCGCCTACGACTTCTCGGCGATCCGCTTCGTCACGAACACCGCGGCGGCGCTGCCGGTCAAGCACATCACCATGCTGCAGGGGATCTTCCCGAAGGCGCGCATCTACTCGATGTACGGCCTCACCGAGTGCAAGCGCTGCACGTACCTGCCGCCGGAGGACCTCGCCCGCAAGCCCACGAGCGTCGGGATCGCGATCCCGAACACGGAGCTCTGGATCGTGGACGAGGAGGGGAAGCGGGTCGGCCCGGACGTCGTCGGCCAGCTCGTCATCCGGGGCGCGACCGTGATGCGCGGCTACTGGGGCAAGCCGGAGCAGACCGCGAGGAAGCTCCGCCCCGGGCCGCTGCCCGGCGAGACGGTCCTCTACACGGGCGACCTCTGCCGGCTCGACGAGGAGGGCTATCTCTACTTCGTCGGCCGGATGGACGACATCATCAAGTCCCGCGGCGAGAAGGTCGCGCCCAAGGAGGTCGAGAACGCGCTCGTGGACATCGCGGGCGTGAAGGAGGCCGCCGTGATCGGCGTCCCGGACGAGATCCTCGGCCAGGCCGTGAAGGCGTTCGTCGTGTGCGAGACGGGGGTCACGCTCTCCGAGCGGGAGGTGCGCCGCGAGTGCGAGAAGCGGCTCGAGAGCTTCATGGTGCCGAGGCAGATCGTGTTCGTGCCCGAGCTGCCGCGGACGGACACCGGGAAGGTGAAGAAGACGTCGCTGTCGTGAGGGGAGGAGGCGTCATGAACGTTCAGGCCAGGATCCGCCACTTCGTCGAGCAAACCTTCTACGTCGCGGAGGGCGATCGGCTCGCGGACGACGCCTCGCTCATCCGCACCGGGATCGTGGACTCGACCGGCGTCCTCGAGATCATCAGCTTCCTCGAGTCGGAGT
This sequence comes from Anaeromyxobacteraceae bacterium, assembly GCA_035719345.1. Classification (GTDB taxonomy): domain Bacteria; phylum Myxococcota; class Myxococcia; order Myxococcales; family Anaeromyxobacteraceae; genus Anaeromyxobacter_A. Next base: position 2,380 of record DASTGH010000680.1, on the reverse strand, counting down.
TCGGAATCGAGGTCGAGGACCGGGATGCGGTGCCTGCCAACCTCGACTCGATCGCGCGCATCGCCGCGTTCGTCGCGCGGAAGAGCGCGGTGGCCGGGTCGAGGGAGGTGGCGTGAGCGGGCGCTGAAGGCGCGTCGACGCGGAGTACCCCCAAACCGGTGCACGCGTTTCAACCGGCAGAACCTCACGATTCGTGCCAGCGGCGTGCGATGCCGGTGACGGCGGCCTGGTGAAAGCACCGGCCCGCGTTCAATGCGCCGCATCACACCGCAGGCGCCGCACCGCCCGCGCCGTCGCAGCCGCGGCGAGCGCCACCGCCAGCACGCCCACCCCGCCCGCTCCCGCCGAGGCGCAACCGCCCGCCCCGGGTGCGCCGCCGAGCACGGGCACGTTGGGCCGCGGCGGCGGACCGCCGAGCGCTGCCGTCCGGCTGAGGACGACGTCCGCGCACTGGTAGTAGAAGTCGTCGCCGCCGTCGAAAGGCGGCTTGTCGGTCATCACCTCGATGAGCTGCAGCGTACAGGCGTCGCACTCCACGTCCGGGAGCTGCACCGGCACCTCGCCGTGGGTGAGGGTCGTGTCCGGGATGTGGTCCGCCAGCACCAGGACGTCCGCAGGGTTCGTGAAGGCCGGGCTCGACACGCTCTGGCCGTCCCAGACGGGCGGCGCCAGGTGGCCGTCGCCCGCCGGGTCGAACGCGATGCGGTAGTACCCGGGGTGATCGATGATCTCGTCGAACACGACGGTGACGGTCTGGCCTGGCCGGAACGTCGTGACGAGATCGGTCCGCGTCCCGGAGGCCCGGCCGCACGGGCGGACCTTCATCTCGTCGCCGTAGCGCGACACGGGCGAGACCAGCCGCACGTGCGCCCGCGCGGACGGCGCGCTCGCGAGCAGCGCGGCGGCCAGCAGCAGGGCGGGCCGGGGCATGCGGCCTACCTAGGGTCCTCGCGGCGTATCGGCGATGCCTGGCGGGGTACCGCCCGGGCACGCGCGCGCCGCGCGCCACCGCCGAGCCCGGGGCGACGCTATATCCGGGGCACCCGCCGCATCCGGCCCCTCGCAGGAGTCGCGGATGACCGCCCTCGCCGCCGCACCCACCAAGAAGAGCCGGCTCGGCACCTGGATCGCCGTGGCGATGGTGCTCGGGGTGGTGGTGGGGCACCTCGTCCACGTCCTCGCGCCCGACCCGGCCGCCGCCAAGAGCATCGCCAGCTACTTCTCCATCCTCACCGACGTCTTCCTGCGGCTCATCAAGATGGTCATCGCGCCGCTCGTCTTCTCCACGCTGGTGGCGGGGATGGCCGGCCACAAGGAGGGCGGCGCCGGGCGCATCGGCGCCAAGGCCATCGGCTGGTTCGTCTGCGCGAGCCTCATCTCGCTCCTGCTCGGGCTCGTGATGGTGAACCTCCTCCAGCCGGGCCGCTCGCTCGGGCTGCCGCTCCCCGACGCCGGCGCCAGCACGAACCTCAAGTCCTCGTCCCTCAACCTCAAGGACTTCGTCACCCACCTCGTCCCTCGCAGCATCTTCGAGGCCATGGCGGGGAACGAGATCCTGCAGATCCTCGTCTTCTCCATCTTCTTCGGCGCCGCGCTGTCGGCCTTCAAGGACGAGACGGCGGCGACCATCACGCGGCTCCTGCAGGAGCTCGTCCACGTCATGCTGAAGCTCACCGGGCTCGTCATGAAGTTCGCGCCGGTCGGCGTCTTCGGCGCAATGGTCTCGGCCATCGCGGTGCAGGGGCTCGGCATCCTCCTCACCTACGGCCGCTTCATCGGCGGGTTCTACCTGGCACTGGCGGTGCTGTGGCTCGTGCTCGGGACCGCCGGCTGGCTCGTGCTGGGCGGCCGCCTGCCGGAGCTGGCGCGCCGCATCCGCGAGCCGATGATGATCGCCTTCTCCACGGCGTCGAGCGAGGCAGCCTACCCGAAGACGATGGAGGCGATGGAGCGCTTCGGGGTGCCGGAGCGGATCACCGGCTTCGTGCTCCCCCTCGGCTACTCCTTCAACCTCGACGGCTCGATGATCTACCAGGCGTTCGCCGTCATGTTCATCGCGCAGGCCTACGGCATCGCCCTGCCGCTCTCGACGCAGGTCACCATGCTCCTCGTGCTCATGGTGACGAGCAAGGGGATCGCGGGCGTGGCGCGCGCGTCGCTCGTGGTCGTGGCCGCGACCGCGCCCATGTTCAACCTGCCGGAGGCCGGGCTCCTCCTCATCATGGGCATCGACCAGTTCCTCGACATGGGCCGGACCGCGACGAACGTCCTCGGCAACAGCATCGCCACGGCGGCGGTCGCGCGCTGGGAGGGCGCGCTCGGCCCGGCGCTCCCGGACACCGCGCCGCTCGACGCGCTCGAGCCGGCCGCCGCCGCGGGC
>DASTGH010000679.1:0-14284 GCA_035719345.1 Anaeromyxobacteraceae bacterium | reverse complement strand
GCCGGAGCGGCTCGGCCAGCGCCGCGGCGAGGGGCAGCGAGCGCGCCGCCGGCGCCGCCGTGGCCAGCCCGGCGCGGTGCAACTTGAGGATGGCGCTCGCCAGGGCCAGGCGGCCCTCCCCGGCGCACTCGTCCGCGCGCCACTCCGCGTCGCGCGTCACGGCGCGCGCCACCACCTGCACCACGGGGTTGAAGAAGAGCACGGCGCGCACCCCCATGAGCGTCCAGGAGAGCGCCGGGTCCGAGCGGTCGAGGTGGGCCAGCTCGTGCCCGAGCGCGGCCCGGAGCTCCTCGGCGTCGAGGAGCTGGAGCGCGCCGCGCGAGACGACCACCACCGGGCTCGTCACGCCCGCGCAGAAGAGCGCCGGCGCCGCCGCGTCCACGTAGTGCAGCCCGGGAGGGAGGACCCGGTGGGCGGAGGCGACCTCGGCGACGGCCCGCAGCAGCGCCTCGGGCGCCGGCGCGGCCAGCGGCAGCGCCCGGCGGCCGCGGGTGAGCAGGGGGAGCGCGTCCATGAGGAAGAGCGCCGTCCCGAGCGCCGCCGCCAGCGCCACGCCCGTGCCGAGCAGCGGCAGCCCGAGGAGGCGGAGGTCGGCGAAGTGGCGCGAGGCGAAGAGCGCCCTCGCCTCGTGGAAGTCCTCGCCCGCGCGCGCCGGCACGAGCAGGACGAGCAGCGGGGTGACGAGGAGCGGCTGGCCCAGCCCCACGAGCCGCAGGGCCAGCCGATCGTCGGGCGCGCGCGCGCGCCACAGCCGGAGCAGCGCCTCGATCGCCAGCGCGGCGACGAAGGCGTGGATCATCGACTGCGTCGCGTACTCACACCACTTCCCGTCGAGGCCCATGGCCGCCCGCGCGCTCCGCCGGCCGGTCCTCGCCCCCGTCCATGCGGGCGAGCTCCAGCGGATGCTCGTGCTCCATTCTCTCCCGGCTGATCTTCCCCGTGAAGATGCAGGTGTCGAAGGGGAAGACGTCGGGGTTGAGGTGGGCGTTGTAGATGTGCCAGATGGTGATGACGAGGAAGGCCATCAGGCCCTCGTTCGAGTGGGCCACCTTGGCCGCCGGCACCAGCTCGCCCGGGAGGAAGCGCGCCAGGATCGTGGGGTAGATGAGGATCACACCGGTGAGCACCATGATGACGTTGCCCACCACCAGCCCCCAGTACTCGAACTTCTGCTTGTAGTCGTACCGGTCGTACTGCGGGCCGTGGTCCTTCATCCCCAGGTAGTACTTGAGGGTCGCGACCGAGTCCTCGAAGTCCTTGCGCGTGGGGATCATGGTGAGCCGCGTCTTCTTGCCGGCGATGGTGAGGACGGCGTTCCCGAAGTGCACCACCGTCGAGAGCGCCAGCGTCCACCCGGCCACGCGGTGGATGAAGCGGCAGGCGTCGATCCCGCCGAAGAGCAGGATGAGCTTCGTCGCCCAGCCCGCCGTGTAGAACTTCTGCGGCAGGCCGGTCAGGCAGAGCAGCGTGAACACCACCATGGTGACGAGGTGCTCGATCCGCTGCTGCAGCGTGAAGCGGACGAGGTAGCTCTCCGGCGCCGGGGCGGGCGCCGGGGCCGGCATCGGGCTGGCGTTGCTCATCGGTTCACCACCACGCGCCAGAGGTGCAGCGCGATCTGAAGGACGAGGCCGCCCACCATGAAGGGGATGATGAGCTTGTAGAAGAGCTGGACCGCCCACACCAGGGTGGCCTTCTGCGGCGTCGGCTCGTAGTGGGAGAGCCAGCTCTTGGGGAAGTTGGCCGTCGCGTCCCCGTGGCACTTCCGGCAGGTCTGGACCAGGTTGGCCTGGATGGTGTGCGACGACGGGTCCGAGGACTTCTGGATGTCGTGCACGCCGTGGCAGTCGGTGCAGACCGCGGCGAAGTTCTTGCGGTCCACCTTGCCCTTGCTCTGCAGGGTGGCCGACATGCCGTGGAAGTCCCGGAGGTACGTGTCCACCACCCTCGTGGAGAGGCCGTACTTCTCCATCATCTTCCCGTTGGTGTGGCAGCGGCCGCAGACCTCGGGCGTGCGCGCCGCCAGGGCGCCGTTGCGCGGATCGGCGATGTCGTGCGCCCGGTGGCAGTCGGTGCAGACCGGGACGTCGGGGTTGTTCGCCTCCGCGCCGCGGCCGTGGACGCTCGCCTTGTAGACGGCGAAGACCGGCTCGTGGCAGCGGGCGCAGCCCTTGGAGATGCCGGCGCGCGGCTCGGCGGCGCGCTGGATGTCGTGCGAGCCGTGGCAGTCGGTGCAGACCGCCGCCTTGCGGTTGCCCTTGGCCATGACGGCGTAGTGCACGCCGTCGAGCGTCTTCGTGTAGTTGGCGAAGTGGCAGCTCTTGCAGCCCTCGTAGTAGGCGACGGCCAGGTCGCGCTTCGAGGCGAACGGCTTCGACTCGTGCGGATAGTCCTTCTTGTCGGTGTGGCAGTCGTTGCAGCGCAGCATCTCGCCGTGCACCGACTTCCCGAAGACGGCCACGTCCACGTAGATGCCGACCTTCTCGCCGCCCGGCAGATCCATGGTCATGCCGGGGTCTGCGCCGTGGCACCCCAGGCAGTCGTCGCCCTCGGCCGGAATCCCTGCCCAGGCAGGTGCCGAAAAGAGCGACAGCAGCACGCACAGCAAGACACGCCTCATCGAACCCTCCACCCGTCGGTACCCGCTCGGTTCGTGAACCCCCGTCGAAGATCTCTACGCCCGCGCGGCGGTCCGTCCAATGCGGCAAAACGCTGCGCAAATCGCCGACCTGACGCGCCGCAATTCTCGACGCTGCGGCGGGGTCGCGCGGGTCCGCCGGTGGGGGAAGTGCCCCGATTTTCGACGCTCCGCCCGCGGCGGCGCGCACCCCTTGCGCGGTGGGGCGAAGGCGGGGAGCGCGCCGTCCCACGAAACGCCGCAGCGCGCGACAACAAGCCGCGCGTCCACGTCACCATCCCGGATTGCCGTGGATCAATGCGCGGAGGCGCTCTCCGGCCGGTGCAGCCCCCACCGCTTCATCTTGTTGTAGAGCGTCATCCGGTCGATCCCGAGCACGCGCGCCGCCTGCGTCACGTTCCCGTTCGACCAGGCGAGCACGTCGGCGACGTGCTTCTTCTCCACGTCCTCCAGGCTGGGCGGCTCGCCGCGGGGCGAGGCCGCCGCCGCTGCGCCGGGCGCCGCCGGCGGCAGCCCGAGGTCGGCGAGCTGGATGACGGCCCCCTTCGCCACCACCACCCCGCGCTCCAGCACGTTGCGCAGCTCCCGGACGTTGCCCGGCCAGGCGTGCGCGACGAGCGCCGCCATGGCGTCGGGCGCGAGCCCCTCCACCTTGCGCGACAGCTCCGCCGCCAGCCGCTCCAGGAAGCGGGCCACCAGCAACGGGACGTCCTCCCTGCGCTCGCGCAGCGGCGGCAGCGTGATGGGGATGACGTTCAGCCGGTAGAAGAGGTCCTCGCGGAAGGTGCCGGAGGCGACCGCCCGGCCCAGGTCGCGGTTCGTCGCCGCCACCACCCGCACGTCCGCGTCGACGCTCTCGTTCCCTCCCACGCGCTGGAAGCGCCGGTCCTCGAGGACGCGCAGCAGGTCCTGCTGCAGCTTGGGGGAGACGTCGCCCACCTCGTCGAGGAAGAGCGTGCCGCCCTGCGCCTGCTCGAACTTGCCCTTGCGCCGGGAGGTCGCGCCGGTGAACGAGCCCTTCTCGTGGCCGAACAGCTCGGACTCGAGCAGGGTCTCGGTGAGCGCGGCGCAGGAGACCGCGACGAAGGGGCCGGCGGCCCGCGGGCTCTCCTCGTGGATGGCCCGGGCCAGCACCTCCTTGCCGCTCCCGCTCTCGCCCAGGATGAGGATGGTGGAGGCGGACCGCGCCGCCACCCGCGCCAGCTCGAAGACGCGCTGCATGGCGGCGTTCTTGGAGACGAGGTCGTGGAAGCCGTACTCGCGCTTGAGCGCGCGCCGGAGCTGCTCGTTCTCGCGGACCAGCGCCTGCTGCGAGACGATGCGCTGCACCAGGACCGACAGCTCCTCCGGGTCGAACGGCTTCACGAGGTAGTCGTAGGCGCCGAGCTTCATGGCGGCGACCGCGGTGTCGACCGTGGCGTAGGCGGTCATCACCACGTAGCTCGCCTCCGGGCGGACGCGCTTCGCCTCCTCCAGCACCGCCAGCCCGTCCATCCCCGGCATCTTGAGGTCGAGCAGGACCACCGCGAACGCCTCGCCGCGCAGCGCGTCGAGCGCGCTCCGGCCCTCGGCGGCGGGCATCACCGCGTAGCCGTCCTTGCGCAGCCACCCGGAGAGCGACTCGCGCACGATCTCCTCGTCGTCGACGACGAGCACCCGCACCGCCTCGCTCATGCCTGCCCTCCCCCCTGCGCCGCGCCGCCGGCCGGCGGCAACCGGATGGTGAACGTCGTCCCGCGGCCCACCTCGCTCCGCACGTCGACCTCGCCGCGGTGGCGCTGGACGATGCCGTACACGACCGAGAGCCCCAGGCCGGTGCCCTTCTCGCCCTTGGTCGTGTAGAAGGGCTCGAAGACGTGCGGCAGGTGCTCGGGGGCGATGCCCGGGCCGGTGTCGGCGATGGCGATCTCGACCCCGCCCGCGTCCGAGCGGCGGGTGGTCAGGGTGAGCGTGCCGCTCTTGCCCATCGCCTCGATGGCGTTGATGGTCACGTTCACCACCGCCTGCCGGAGCTGCCCGAAGTCGGCGGAGACGAGCGGCACCGGGCCGAGGCGCTTCTCCAGCGACAGGCCCTGGATGGCGACCTGGTGGCCGACGAGCGAGAGCGCCTCCTCCACCACCGCGTTCACCGACAGGTCGCGCAGGGCCATGGGCCGGTCCCGCGCGAAGTCGAGCAGGTTGCGCACGATGGCGCTGCAGCGCTCGGTCTCGCGCTGCACCAGCGCCAGGTTCCGCACCAGGTCCCGGCGCGTCGCCTCGTCCGGCGCGCCGGCGTCGAGCGTGCGGATGACGAGCTTGGCGAACGTCAGGATTCCCGCCAGCGGGTTGTTGATCTCGTGCGCGATGGAGGCGGCGAGCTGCCCGAGCGACGACATCTTCTCCGAGTGCACGAGCGCCTTCTGCGCCCGCTCCAGCTTGGCGGTGCGCTCCTCGACCTGCCGCTCCAGGTCGAGCATGAGGTCCTTGAGCTCGCCCTCCATGCGCCGGAGCGAGCGGGTCATGTCGTTGAACGAGGCCGCCAGGAGCCCGAGCTCGCCGCGCGAGCGCACCCGGATCTCGGTGTCGAGCTGGTCGACCGCCACCCGGCGCGTGCCCTCGACCAGCGCCTGCACCGGCCGCACCACGTGGAACCGGGCGAAGAGGAAGAAGAAGGCGGAGAGGAGGAGCACGCCCACGGCGGTGACGCCCAGGCTCTCCTTGCGGAACTCCCCGATGCGATCGTCCATGGCGGCGAGCGACAGGTTCACGTCGAGCATGCCCAGCACCGCCTCCTGCGGACGGTGCTGGTGGCACTCGGCGGTCCAGCAGCGCCGGTCGTTGCGGATGGGGGTGACGAGCTGCAGGACGCGGTGACCGCCGCGCTCGAACACGCGCGTGCGGGCGAGGAGCGGCGCGTCGGCGCTGGGCGGGGTCCCGGCGTCGTGGCAGGCGCGACACGGGCCGGCGCCGCGGTCCAGCACCTTGCCGACCTCCTCGTCCTGCATGGAGAAGGCGACCCGCCCCTCCTTGGAGAGCAGCCGCACCGCCTCGACGCCCTCGCGCTGGCCGAGGTCGCGCATCCGCTCCAGCGCATCCACGTGGCGTCGCTCCAGCATGGCGCGGGTCACGGCGTTCTCGACCGTGTCGCTGAACAGCGCCGCGCCCCGCGCCTGCGACTCGAGGAACTGCTCCTGCATGCGCCCCTCGGCCAGGGCGAAGATGGCGACCCCCGCGACGCTGATGGCGACGGTCACGAGCAGCAGCTTCGTCTTGATGCGGTGGCGCCAGGGGATGACCCGCTCGATGGAGGGGATGGGCAGCGCCCGCTCCGCCGGCGAGGCGCGCGGCGCGCGCGCGCCGGCCTGCGCGGCGCTGGATCCCGCCGCGGCGATCTTCGACGTGCTGGAGCCCGCCTCGCCCACGCAGCCCCCCGGCCGTGGCCCGCCGAGGACGAGCGTCCGCCAGAAGGGGCGCACGCGTCTTGAGCACCGTCAAGGCGCGACGCCGTGCCTCACCCGCGGTGGAGCGTGTCCTTCCTGATGCCGTATCGCCGCATCTTGTTGTAGAGCGTCACCCGATCGATGCAGAGCAGGCGCGCGGCGTGGCTCACGTTCCCGCCCGTGTGCGCCAGGACCTCGGCGATGTGCCGTCGCTCGAGGTCCTGCAGCGAGAGCGGCGTCGCTCCGGTGCCGGGCGAGCCGAGCGCGAGGTCGGCGGCCTCGATGACGCCCTCGCGCGCGGTGAGCGCGCCGCGCTCGACCGCGCGGCGAAGCTCGTGCACGTTCCCGGGCCAGGGCCAGCCGAGGAGCGCGTCCATCGCCTCCGGCGCCACGCGCGGCACCGGGCGGCGCAGCTCCGCCGAGACCACCTCCAGGAAGGCGCGCGCCAGGAGCGGCACGTCCTCTCGCCGCTCCCGGAGCGGAGGCACGCGCAGCGCGACCGCGCCGAGACGCCCGAGGAGGTCGTCCCGGAACCGCCCCTCCGCCGCCTGCGCCCGCAGGTCGCGCCCGGTGGTGGCGATGATCCGCGGCGGCGCCGGGGTTCCCTCGACCGGGGCGGCGGCCAGCCTGTCGGCGAGCGCCGCCTGCAGGGACGCCGGCAGCGCATCGACCTCGCGGAGCACGAGCGTGCCGCCGGCCGCGGCGGCCAGCGCGCCGGGTCGGCCCGCCGCCCCGAGCACGACGTCGCGAAGCATCGCCTCCTCCGCGGTGCAGGGCACCGCCTCGAAGGGGCCCGCCGCCCGCGGGCCCTCGGCGTGGATGGCGCGCGCCAGCGCGTCCTTGCCGGCGCCGGGCTCCCCGACGATGAGCACGTGGTTGTCGGCGCGGGCCGCCGCCCATGCGAAGTCGAGCGTGCGCCGCATGGCGCGGCTCTCGCCGACGAGGCCCCCCACGCCGCGCTCCGCCCAGAGGGCCCGGCGCAGGCGCTCGTTCTCGCGCCGCAGCTCGCGCCGCTCCGCGATGCGCCGCGTCAGGATGGCCAGCGCCTCGGGCTCGATGGGCGTCGGCAGCACGGCGTCGGCGCCCTCGCGCAGCGCGCGCAGGCACTCGCCGGGCGCGGCCACCACGGCGACCACGGTCACCGCCGGCGAGAGCCCCGCGGCCAGCGCGATGGCCTGGCCGGCGCCCGGCGCGCGCAGGTCCACGACCCCGGCGTCGGGCGACTGCGTCCGCAGCACCGTCGAGAGCTCGGCGCCGTCCTGCGCGAGCAGCACCTCGTGGCCCGCCGCGGACAGGTGCGCGGCCAGCCGTGCGCGCTCCGCGGCATCCGCCACGAGCAGGGCCACGCGGGCCCGATCTTCGAACATCCTCCCCCCTCCTCACGCCGCGCCCCCGCGGCGTTGCCCCGCAGGCGCCGGTGGCCCGGATCGAAGCTGCCCCGGGCTGCTCCGCGCGCCCCCACCGTACAGCCTGAACCCGTCGCGGGAAGACGGCCTTGCGACCCGTCAACATACACGGACGCACCGTCCATTAACGGTGTGTGCGGCGGACCGCCGCAGGAGGGAGTGCGGCCCTGGAGGGGCGGCCGCTGGCGCATCCCTTGCGAGGGGGTCGCGGTCGCGGAAAAGCATCCGCGGAAGCTGGCGATGAGCGTCCTGCCCCTGCCCGCGCCCGAGGCTCCGACCTGCACGCATCCGCGGCACCTCGCCGCGGCGCGGCGCGCTGGCGCAGGGTGGCTGCGCTTCGAGCGGGTGGACGGCGCGAGCGCCCTGGTCGGGGCGCACGCCATTTCGCCGCTCCAGATCCTCTCGCCGCGGGCGCGGGGGCCGAGCGCGTGGGCGGTGCTCGCCAGCCACGGCGGAGGCCTCGTCTCGGGTGACGACGTCGCCATCGACGTCGCGGTGGGCGCGGGGGCCGTCGCGCTGGTGGCGACCCAGGCCGAGACGAAGGTGTACCGCGCCGGCGAGGCGGGCGGGGCGACTTCCCGGCTGGCGGCCCGGGTCGCGCCGGGCGGCGTCCTGGCGGTCCTCCCCGAGCCGGTCTCGCCCTTCGCCGGCGCACGGCACGAGGCGCGGGCCCGGTTCGACCTCGACCCGGGCGCCAGCGCCGCCGCGGTGGACGCGGTCGTGGCAGGCCGCGCCGCGCGCGGCGAGCGCTGGGCGTTCCTGCGCCACGCCAGCCGCACCGAGGTGCGCGTGGGCGGCCGGCTCGTCCTCTCCGACGCGCTCGTGCTCGACCCCGCCCACGGGGAGCCGCTGGCGGCGCGCCTGGGGCGGTTCGAGGCGCTGGCGCTCGCCTTCGCGATCGGGCCCGCGTTCGAGGAGGGAGCGCGCGCGCTCCTCGCGCACGTCGCGGCGGAGCCGGTCGACCGCGGCGCCGCGGCGCTCGTCGCCGCGAGCCCGCTGCCCGGGGGCGCCCTCGTCCGCTGCGCCGCGGCCTCCGCCGAGGCGCTCGCCCGCGCGCTGCGCGCGGCGCTCGCGTTCGTCGGCGCAGCGCTCGGCGACGACCCCTTCGCCCGCCGCTTCTGACCCCAGGAGACGCCGATGCACCTCACACCCCGCGAGATCGACAAGCTCACCCTGCACCAGGCCGGCGCGCTGGCGCAGAAGCGGCTGGCCCGCGGGGTGCGCCTCAACCACCCCGAGGCGGTCGCGCTCATCGCCGCCCAGCTCCTCGAGCTGGTCCGCGACGGCCGCTCGGTGGCGGAGCTCATGGAGCTGGGCCGCCGCATGCTCGGGCGGCGAAACGTCCTCGCGGGCGTCCCCGAGCTCGTGCCCGAGGTGCAGGTCGAGGGGACCTTCCGCGACGGCACGAAGCTCGTCACGGTGCACCACCCCATCGCCGCCGAGCACGGCGACCTGGCGCTGGCGCTCCACGGCAGCTTCCTGCCGGTGCCCGACCGCGCGCTCTTCGAGGCGCCGGCGGCCGCCGCGGGCGTGCCGGGCGAGGTGGTCGCGGCGGAGGGGGAGATCGCGCTCAACGCCGGGCGCGAGGTGGTGACCCTCACCGTCACGAACCTCGCCGACCGGCCCATCCAGGTGGGGAGCCACTACCACCTCGCCGAGGTGAACCCGTACCTGCGGCTCGACCGCGGGCGCGCCTATGGCCTCCGGCTCGACATCCCGGCGGGGATGGCGGTCCGCTTCGAGCCGGGGGAGTCGAGGACGGTCGAGGCGGTGCCGATCGCCGGGGCGCGCGTCGTGCGCGGCGGGAACGCGCTCTCGGAGGGACCGGTGAGCGAGGCCGGCCGCGCCCGCGCCGTGCAGCGCGCCCGCGAGCTGGGGTTCGCGCACCAGGAGGAGCGCTGACATGCCCCGGCGCATCGCGCGGCGGCACTACGCCGAGATCTACGGCCCGACCGCGGGGGACCGGGTGCGGCTCGGGGATACCGGCCTCGTGGTCGAGGTGGAGCGGGACCTCGCCAGCTACGGGGACGAGTGCGTCTTCGGCGGCGGCAAGGTGCTGCGCGACGGCATGGGGCAGGCGACCGGCGTGGCGGATCGCGACGCGCTCGACCTCGTCGTCACGAACGCGCTCGTCCTGGACTTCACCGGGATCTACAAGGCGGACGTCGGCGTGAAGGGGGGGCTCATCGCCGGCATCGGCAAGGCCGGCAACCCCGACGTCATGGCGGGCGTGACGCCGGGGATGGTGGTCGGCCCGGCCACCGAGGTCGTGGCGGGCGAGGGGCACGTGCTCACCGCCGGCGGGATCGACACGCACATCCACTTCATCTCGCCACAGCAGGCGTTCGAGGCGCTGGCGAGCGGGGTGACGACGTTCCTCGGCGGCGGCACCGGCCCGGCGACCGGGACGAACGCCACCACCTGCACCCCGGGGGCCCGGAACGTGGAGCTCATGCTGCGCGCGCTCGACGGGCTGCCGCTCAACGTCGGGCTCCTCGGCAAGGGCAACAGCGCCCGGCCGGAGGGCCTCGACGAGCAGATCGAGGCGGGCGCCTGCGGCCTCAAGCTGCACGAGGACTGGGGCACGACGCCGGCGGCCATCGACGCGTGCCTGGCGGTCGCCGAGCGCCACGACGTGCAGGTGGCGATCCACACCGACACGCTCAACGAGTCGGCCTGCGCCGAGCACTCGATCGCCGCCTTCCGCGGGCGGACGATCCACACCTTCCACACCGAGGGGGCCGGCGGCGGGCACGCCCCCGACATCATCCGCGTCTGCGGCGAGCCGAACGTGCTGCCGTCGTCCACCAACCCGACGCGGCCGTTCACCGTGAACACGCTCGACGAGCACATGGACATGCTGCTCGTCTGCCACCACCTCAACCCCGACCTCCCCGAGGACGTCGCCTTCGCCGAGAGCCGGATCCGCGGGGAGACGATCGCCGCCGAGGACGTGCTCCACGACCTGGGCGCCATCTCGATGATGTCCTCCGACTCGCAGGCGATGGGGCGCGTGGGCGAGGTGGTGACTCGGACCTGGCAGACCGCGCACAAGATGCGGGCGCAGCGCGGGCCGCTCGCGGGGGAGCCGCACCCGGGCGCCGACAACCTGCGCGCCCGGCGGTACGTGGCGAAGTACACGGTGAACCCGGCGGTGGCGCACGGCATCGGGCACCTGGTCGGCTCGGTCGAGGTGGGCAAGCTCGCCGACCTCGTCCTGTGGAAGCCCGGCTTCTTCGGCGCGAAGCCGGAGTTGGTGCTGAAGGGCGGCTTCATCGCCTGGGCGCAGATGGGGGACGCGAACGCGTCCATCCCCACGCCCCAGCCCGTACGCATGCGCCCCATGTTCGGCGCGTTCGGGAGCGCCGCCGGCGCGACCAGCGTCGCGTTCGTGTCGGCCGCCGCGGCGGCGGCCGGCGTCGGCGCGCGCTACGGGCTCGCGAAGCGCGTCGAGGCCGTGAAGCGGTGCCGGGGGATCGGCAAGCGCGACATGAAGCTCAACGACGCGCTGCCGAGGATCACGGTCGACCCCGAGACGTACCAGGTCACGGCCGACGGCGAGGTGCTCCGCTGCGAGCCCGCGTCCGAGCTGCCGCTGGCGCAGAGGTACTTCCTGTTCTGACCTGAAACGTCTTCGACGCCGACCCCCTCCCCGACCCCCGTCCCCGACCCCCGACCCCCGTCCCCGACCCCCGCCCACCGACACCCCGCACGTGCGCGAACGCTGATCCTGGGATAAGCGCACTTCGAGTGAAGAACACAGCCGGCCGCAGAGGCGCCATGAACCCCTTCCTCCTCCTCCAGCTCGCCGACTCCGCCTTCCCCACCGGCGCCTTCGCCCACTCCGCCGGCCTCGAGGCGGCGCGGGCGCTGGGCGAGGTGGACGGCCCCGAGGCGCTGGAGCGGTACGCGCGCGCGGCGCTCTGGAACGCGGGCACGCTCGCCCTGCCCTTCGTCGCCGCCGCGCACCGCGAGCCGTCCCGGCTCGCCGACCTCGACGCGCGCTGCGACGCCGTCCTCGCCTCGCAGGTCGCGAACCGGGCGAGCCGCGCGCAAGGGCAGGCGCTGCTCCGGGCGGCGGGCGCGGCGCTGGGTGGCGAGGTCGCGGCGCTCGCCGAGCGCGCGCGCGGCGAGCGGCTCGCGGGACACCTCTCGCCGGTGCACGGGGCGGTGCTGCGGCTCGCGGGGGCCGACCTCGCGGAGGCCGAGCGACTGTTCCTCTCCGGGACCCTGCGCGGGCTCGTGGCTGCCGCGGTGCGGCTCGGCGTCTCCGGACCCATGGAGGGACAGGCGCTGCAGGCGCGGCTCGCCGTGGAGGCGGAGAGGGTGGCGGAGGCGTGCGGAGGGCGGGAGCCGGAGGAGGCGGCGGCCAGCGATCCGCTGGTGGATCTGTTCCAGATGCATCAGGATCGGCTGTACTCGAGGCTGTTCCAGAGCTGATGACCCTCCACCTGCACTCCGGCCACGACCACCCCTCCTCCCCCGGCCGCTTCGCGCACCGCGACCCGCCGCGCGGGCGCGATTACGGCCGGCGGGCCTTCACCGTCGGCGTCGGCGGTCCGGTGGGGAGCGGCAAGACCGCGCTCGTGCTGGCGCTCTGCCGGCGGCTGCGCGACGCGCTCTCGCTGGCGGTGGTGACGAACGACATCTTCACGCGGGAGGACGCCGAGTTCCTGACGCGGAACCAGGCCCTTCCCCCGGATCGCATCCGCGCGGTCGAGACCGGCGGCTGCCCCCACGCCGCCATCCGGGAGGACGTGTCCGCGAACCTCCTCGCGCTCGAGGCGCTGCACGAGCTGCACCACCCCGACCTCCTCCTCCTCGAATCCGGCGGGGACAACCTGGCCGCGCACTTCAGCCGCGAGCTCGCCGACTACACCATCTACGTCATCGACGTCGCCGGCGGCGACAAGGTGCCGCGCAAGGGCGGGCCGGGGATCACGCAGTCCGACCTGCTCGTCATCAACAAGACCGACCTCGCCCCGGCGGTGGGGGCCGACCTCGCCGTCATGGACCGCGACGCCCGGCGCATGCGCGGCGACGGCCCGTTCGCCTTCACGCAGGTCACCGGCGGCGCAGGCGTGGACGAGGTCGTGGAGCACGTGCTCCACGCCTGGCGCCACGCGCGCGGCGAGGAGCACTAGCGGCGGCGGCCGCGGCCCTCAGCGCGAGACCGGCCGGACCATGCAGATCGCGCTCGCCGGGCAGAGCACCCGGAACTCCTCCGTGGCGCGGATCGCGGCCGGCACGCCGTCGCGGTCGACGGCCCGGAAGCCGAGCATCTCGAAGAACCCGCGGGCCCCGGTGGTGAGGAGGTAGAGGCGCGTCACGCCGACCCCCCGCGCGCGCCCGAGGAGCGACGCGTACAGGCGGCGCGCGATCCCCTCGCCGCGGTGATCGTCGGCGACGGCGAGCGAGCGGAGGAGCCCGTCCTCGCCGTGCACCTCGAGCCCGATCACCCCGACCACGCGACCGCCCGAGCGCGCGACGATGAAGTGGAGCAGGTCCGGGGCGAGGTCCTGGTGCGGCAGCCCGCACGACGCGAGCAGTGCGGCGACGGCGTCGCGGTCGGCCGGGACCGCGTCGGCGAGCTCTTCCATGGCCGGGAGCGTATCGGGTTCCGGGCCCGCCGCTCCATCACCTGGATCAAGTCTGGTACTTTCCGGCGGTGAGCCCCCCCCACGCGGTCCTCCTCATCAAGTGCCCGGACCGGCCCGGGATCGTCGCCGCCATCTCCACCTTCCTCTTCGGCCACGGCGCGAACATCGTGGACCTCGACCAGCACTCCACCGGCGACGCGCCGGGCTGGTACTTCATGCGGCTCGAGCTGGAGACGGCCGGCCTCGACGTGCCGCTCGCCCGGCTGCGCGAGGACTTCGGCCGCGAGATCGCCGGTCCCTTCGACATGACCTGGCGCCTGGAGTCGGACGCGGTGCGCAAGCGCGTGGCGGTGCTCGTCTCGCGCCACGAGCACGCGATGATGGAGCTGCTCTGGGAGTGGAAGCGCGGCGACCTGCCGTGCGATCTCTCGCTCGTGGTCTCGAACCACCCCGACCTCCGCGAGGCGGTCGAGACCTTCGGCGTGCCGTTCCGCCACGTGCCCAACGCCCGCGACGGGCGCGCCCGCGCCGAGGCGGAGATGCTGGCGCTGCTCGAGGGCCGGGCGGACCTGGTGGTGCTCGCGCGGTACATGCAGATCGTGTCGCCGGAGTTCGTGGGGCGCTTTCCCGACCGCATCATCAACATCCACCACTCGTTCCTGCCCGCCTTCGTCGGCGCCGACCCGTACCGGCAGGCGTGGGATCGCGGCGTGAAGATCGTGGGGGCGACCGCGCACTACGTCACGGCCGACCTCGACGCCGGACCCATCATCGAGCAGGACGTGGGCCGCGTCTCGCACCGGCACGACGTGGAGGATCTGAAGGCGATCGGGCGCGACCTGGAGCGGCGCGTGCTGGCGCGGGCGGTGCGCTGGCACCTGGAGGACCGCGTCATCGTGCACGGCAACAAGACGGTCGTCTTCGCCTGACGCGCGGCGGGTGGTGGTCAGGCGCTCGCGCCGGCGGCGCCCGTGGCCGTCGCCGCGGCGGCCGCGAAGCGGGCCGCCGCGCCGTCCGTCCGCTGCACGTGCTCCTCGAGCCAGCGGACCAGCCACGACGCGAGCGGCAGCGACTTCACGTGGTACTGGGGCCCGCCGCGCCAGCGCGCCTCGAGCACGTCGAGGAAGCGCCGGTGCTCGGCGCGGTGCTCCTCGATCGACGGGTAGCCCAGCTCGCGCATCCAGCGCTCCTCCGCGGCGAAGTGCTCGTGGGCGTACGCCT
>DASTGH010000678.1:0-2697 GCA_035719345.1 Anaeromyxobacteraceae bacterium | reverse complement strand
GGATGACCTCGACCGCCGGCCCGGGGCGCGCGCGGCGCCACCCGCTCCTCTACCAGGTGAACACGCGGGTCCTGCTGCGCGAGCGGGGCGCCGCCCTCGGCCGGCCGGCCACGCTCGACGACGTCCCCGATCGCTTCCTCGACGAGGTGGCGGAGCGCGGCTTCGACTGGCTGTGGCTCCTCGGCGTCTGGCGGATCGGGCCGGCGGCGCGCGAGGTGTCGCGCTCGCGCCAGGACTGGATGGCGGGGTTCCGCCGCGACCTGCCCGACCTGACCCCCGAGGACGTGACCGGGTCGCCGTTCGCGGTGCAGGGCTACGAGGTCGACCCGCGGCTCGGCGGCGACGCGGCGCTGGCGCGGATCCGCGCCCGGCTCGCCCGGCGCGGCGTCCGGCTGCTGCTCGACTTCGTCCCGAACCACGTGAGCCCCGACCACCCCTGGGTGGCGGCGCATCCCGGCTGGTTCATCGAGGGGACCGAGGCGGACCTGGCCGGCGCCCCCGCCAACTGGGCGCGCATCTCGACGCCGTCCGGCGCGCGCGTGCTGGCGCACGGCCGCGATCCGTACTTCCCGGGCTGGCCCGACACGCTCCAGCTCGACTACCGCGTGCCGGCGCTGCGCGAGGCGATGGCGCGCGAGCTGCGCTCCGTCGCGGAGCGGTGCGACGGCGTCCGCTGCGACATGGCCATGCTGGTGCTCCCCGACGTCTTCCGCCGCACCTGGGGCGATCGGGCCGGCGCCGAGGCCGGGCCGTTCTGGCCCGAGGCGATCCGCGCGGTCCGCGCCGCGCGGCCGGGCTTCGTCTTCATGGCCGAGGTCTACTGGGACCTCGAGTGGGAGCTGCAGCAGCAGGGTTTCGACTTCACCTACGACAAGCGCCTCTACGACCGGCTCCGGGCGGGCCCGGCGCGCCCGGTGCGCGAGCACCTCCTCGCCGCCCCGGAGTTCCAGGATCGCTCGGTGCGGTTCCTCGAGAATCACGACGAGCCGCGTGCGGCCGCGTCGTTCGACCCGGATCGGCACCGCGCCGCCGCGGCCGTGACCTTCCTCGTGCCCGGGCTGCGCTTCCTCCACGAGGGCCAGCTCGAGGGACGCAGGGTGCACGTCTCCATGCACCTCGACCGCAGGCCTGCCGAGCCGCCCGATCCGGAGGTGGGCGCGTTCTACGACGCGCTCCTGCGCGTGCTCCGCCGCTCCGAGGTCCACGACGGCGCCTGGCGCCTGCGGGCGTGCCGCCCGGCGTGGGAGGGAAATCCGACCTGCGACGACCTCGTCGCCTTCTCCTGGGAGGCCCCGGGGCGGCGGCTGCTGGTCGCCGTGAACCTCTCGGCGCACCAGGCGCAGGGGTGGGTGGAGGCGGCGTTCGAGGGCGTGGAGGGGAGGAGCGTGGAGGTCGCCGACCTGCTCGGGCCGCACCGCTACGTCCGCGACGGGTGGGAGCTGTGCCGGAAGGGCCTCTACCTCGACGTGCCGGGGTGGCGCACGCACGCCCTCGAGGTGCGCCCGAGGTGACGCACGGGCGCCCGCCCGTCCGCTGAGCCTTTCGTCCGATGCCCGGGTCCGGCGTGCCGTGGCACGCTCCGCGAGGCCCGCAGGAGGGCATGCCATGACCGCAGCCGCTGCCGTGCTCCTCGCGTCCCTCGCCGCCGCGCCCTCGGGCGGCGCGCAGGACAAGCCGCCCACCCCTCGCGCCGGAAACGTCCGGGTCGCCTACGAGGACCCCAAGGACCCCGCGCACCGTCCCATCCAGCAGCGCATGCGGGACCGGAAGGTGCTCGAGCGCTTCGCCGACGTGATCGGGACGGTGAAGCTGCCCTACATGCTCACGCTCGCGTTCGCCGGATGCGACGAGTCGAACGCCTGGTACGACCCCGACGAGCACAAGGTCACCTTCTGCTACAACATGGTCGCCGACTTCGAGAAGGCGGCGGACGGCGCCGCGAAGTACGGCATCTCCCGCGAGGACGCGGTCGACGGCCCCACGGTCTTCGTGTTCCTGCACGAGACCGGGCACGCGCTCTTCAGCCTCCTGCAGGTGCCCGTCCTCGGCCGCGAGGAGGACGCGGCCGACAACGTCGCCGCCTACATCCTGCTCCGCGCCGGCCCGGACATCGCGCGGCGCGTCCTCGCCGGCGCCGCGTGGATGTACAAGCACGACGCCTCGTCGCGGAGCGCGGACGAGAGCGACTTCTCCGACGTCCACGGCCTCGACGTGCAGCGCTACTACAACGTGCTGTGCATGGCCTACGGCAGCGATCCGAAGAAGTTCGAGGGCGCCATGTCGAAGGGCGGCCTTCCCAAGGACCGGGCGGAGGGCTGCGAGGAGGAGTTCGCGCAGGTCCGCTACGCCGTGCGCAAGCTCATCTCGCCCAGCCTCGACCCGAAGGCGGTGGAGAGCTTCCGCAAGAAGCGCGCGCAGCGGCAGCAGGCCGCGCCGGTGCAGGTGTCGTCGCCGCCGCCGAAGCCCTAGGCAGGCGGGAAGCCGGGGCAGGCGTGAAGCCGAGGAGCGCTGCCCTCACCCGAAAGGTTTGACGAGCATCCGTGGCCCTCTCCCGCTGCGAAGCGGGAGAGGGCGCGGCTGACGCCCATCGTCCTATCGGGACGGAGACGAGGACGAGGACGGGGACGAGGACGGGGACGGGGACGGGGACGGGGACGGGGACGGGGACGGGGACGGGGACGGGGACGGGGACGGGGA
>DASTGH010000677.1:0-5204 GCA_035719345.1 Anaeromyxobacteraceae bacterium | reverse complement strand
GGGGGGCATCGCCGGCGCGGTCCTGGCGTGTCTGGGGCTCGACCCGCGGGACCCCGCCCCGCTGGGCCTGCGCGTGATGCGCGCGGCCGGCGCGGCGGCGCTCCTGGCCGCCGTCGGCTTCGTCGGCTTCCACGCGGCGCGGGACGTCCGCCGCCGCGCCCGGGTGGGCGGTGGCCGTGCCGCGTGACGCGGCGCAGGCGGCGCTCGCGCTGGCGGAGGGAGGCCTCCTCCCCGAGCGCGCCTCGAGCATCGCCGCGGGCGTGGACGGGGTGTTCGCGTTCGCGTTCTGGGTGAGCGCGGCGTCCTTCGCGCTCGTGGTCGGGCTCACCGTGCTCTTCGTCGTCCGCTACCGGGCGAGGCCGTCGCGGCCCGAGCCGGAGCCGTCGCCCGCCCACCACGTCCCGCTCGAGCTCCTCTGGACCGCCATCCCGCTCGTCCTGGCGCTCGCCATCTTCGCGGTGGGCGCCCGCACCTGGCTCGGGATGACCGAGGCGCGCGCCGACGACGCGCGCGTCCTGCGCGTCCACGTCACCGCGCGCAAGTGGTCGTGGTGGTTCGACCACACCGGCGGGAAGGGCGCGACCGAGCTGCACCTCGTGGCCGGCCGTCCGGCGGAGCTCGTGCTCGCCTCGACGGACGTGGTCCACTCGCTGTACGTCCCGGCGTTCCGCCTGAAGCAGGACGCGGTCCCCGGCCGGTTCACGCGGATGCGCGTCACGCCCACCGTGGCCGGGACCTATCCCATCGTCTGCGCCGAGTACTGCGGGACGCAGCACTCGCGCATGAGCGCCGCGGCCGTCGTCCACCCCGACCAGGCCTCGTTCGACGCCTGGGCCGCCGAGGGCGCCCAGGACGCCTCGCTCGTCGACCTGGGCAAGCGCGTCTACGAGGAGAAGGGGTGCATCGCCTGCCACAGCATCGACGGTTCGCCCGGCCCGGCGCCGACGTTCAAGGGCCTGTGGGGGCGCACCGAGAAGCTCAAGGACGGCAGCTCGGTGAAGGTGGACGAGGCCTACGTGCGCGAGTCGATCGCGACGCCGTCCGCCCGCGTCGTCGCCGGGTTCGACGACGTCATGCCGCCCATCCCGCTCGAGGAGCGGGAGATCCAGGCGATCGTCGCCTTCCTCGAGTTTCTGCGAGCCCCCCCGTGATCCCCGCGTCCACCGTCCGGCGGTCGGCTGCACGCCCCGCCAGCTACCTCGAGCACGGGGGCGGCCTCGGCTCGTGGCTCCTCACCCGCGACCACAAGCGCATCGGGATCATGTACCTCGTGCTGCTCGTGGCGGCGCTGGCCCTGGGCGGAGGCGCGGCCATGATCCTGCGCCTCCACCTGTGGAACCCCGGCGGCGCGCTCGTCTCGAACGATGCCTACAACAAGCTCTTCACGCTGCACGGCGCGGTGCTGGTGTTCCTCTTCATCATCCCCGGGATCCCGTCCGCCTTCGGGAACTTCGTCCTGCCGCTCCAGCTCGGGGCGCGCGACGTCGCCTTCCCGCGCGTGAACCTCCTCGGCCTGTGGCTCTACGCCGCCGGCGCGGTCCTCTTCGTGCTGGCGCTGGTGGCGGGCGGCGTCGACACCGGGTGGACGCTCTATCCTCCGTACAGCCTGGAGGACGCGCGCGGGCTGGGCGTCCTGCTCGCGCTC
The DNA here is from genome assembly GCA_035719345.1 of Anaeromyxobacteraceae bacterium. Taxonomy (GTDB): domain Bacteria; phylum Myxococcota; class Myxococcia; order Myxococcales; family Anaeromyxobacteraceae; genus Anaeromyxobacter_A. The sequence goes on along the minus strand of DASTGH010000677.1, from coordinate 3,559 downwards.
TCGGCCGTGTTCCTCGCCGGGTTCAGCTCCATCCTCACCGGCGTCAACTTCATCGCCACCATCCACGGCCTCCGCCCGCCGGGGATGGGCTGGTTCGACCTGCCGCTCTTCGCCTGGGCGCTCTACGCCACCGGCGTCATCCAGATCGTGGCGACGCCGGTGCTGGGCGTGACGGTCGGGCTCGGATTCATGGAGCGCCTCTTCCACCTCGGGATCTTCATGCCCGAGTACGGCGGCGACCCGCTCCTCTTCCAGCACTTCTTCTGGTTCTACTCGCACCCCGCCGTCTACATCATGATCCTGCCGGCGATGGGCGTGGTGAGCGAGGTGGTGTCGGTCTTCAGCCGCAAGCCCATCTTCGGCTACCGCGCCATCGCCCTGAGCTCGGTGGCCATCGCGGTCATCGGCTTCCTGGTGTGGGGCCACCACATGTTCGTCTCGGGGCAGTCGCGCTGGACGAGCCTCGCCTTCAGCTTCCTCACCTTCCTGGTGGCGGTGCCCTCCGCGGTGAAGACGTTCAGCTGGCTCGCCACGATGTACAAGGGCGCGATCGTCCTCGACACGCCCATGCTCTACGTGCTCGCCTTCTTCGGCGTCTTCACGGTGGGCGGGCTCACCGGGCTCTTCCTCGGATCGCTGGCCACCGACGTGCCGCTCCACGACACCTACTTCGTCGTGGCGCACTTCCACTTCGTCATGGTCGGCGCCGTGCTCCTCGCCTTCCTGGCGGGCCTGCACTACTGGTGGCCGAAGATGACGGGCCGCATGTACTTCGAGCCCGTCGGTCGCCTCTCCGCGGTGCTGGTGTTCGTCGGCTTCGCCGTCACCTTCACGCCGCAGTTCTTCGCCGGGGCCGCCGGGATGCCGCGCCGCTACGCGACCTACGCGGCCGCGTTCCAGCTGAACCACCGCATCTCGACCGTGGGCGCGCTCGTGCTCGCCGCCGGGCTCGTGCTCGCCGCCGCCGGGCTCGCCGCCTCCCTGGCGCGCGGCCGCCGCGCGCCCGCGAACCCCTGGGGCGCGGCCTCGCTGGAGTGGGACGCGCCCTCGCCGCCGCCGCACGACAACTTCGCGCAGCCGCCGGCGGCCCGTTACCCGTACGACTTCCGCGGCCTGCGCCGGGGCGCCGCCGACGGCGGCTGGCTGCGCGCGGCGGGGGAGGCGCCGTGAGCGCGCCCGCCGCCGGCGCGCCGGTCGCGGCGCGGGAGGAGCGCTTCCTCGCGCACCACTTCCGCGGCATGGCGGAGCAGCTCGAGACGAGCACGCTCGGCATCTGGCTCTTCCTGGGCAGCGAGGTGCTGTTCTTCGGCGGGCTCTTCGCCGCCTACGCCGTGGCGCGGGCGCTCCACCCCGAGCTCTTCCGCTACGGCCGCCACCTGCTCGACTGGCGCCTCGGCGCGCTCAACACCGCCGTGCTGGTGACGAGCAGCCTCTCCGTCGCGTGGGCGGTCCGCGCGGCGCAGCTCGGCGACCGGCGCGGCCTCGTGACCTCGCTCTCGGTGACGCTGGGGCTGGCGCTCACCTTCCTCGGCGTGAAGGCCGTGGAGTGGACCCACAAGCTCGAGCACGGGGTGCGCTGGGGCGCGGCCTACCGGCCGGCCGCCGATCTCCTCGCCGGCACGCCGGGGCTCGGGGCCGCGCCCGACCACCCCGGCGCGTTCTTCAGCCTCTACTACCTCATGACCGGGCTGCACGGCGTGCACGTGCTCGCCGGGGTCGGGCTCCTCGCCTGGCTCGTGGCGCGCGCGCGGCGCGGTGACTTCGGGCCCGGGTACTTCGTGCCGGTCGAGGTGGTGGCGCTCTACTGGCACCTCGTCGACGCCATCTGGATCTTCCTCTTCCCGCTGTTCTACCTCGCGTGAGCGCAGGGCGCGCCATGACCGATCCCCGGGGCGCGCCGGTGGCGCACGCCGAGCCGCCCCCCTCGTCCGCGCGCGCGCTGCTCGGCACGGCCGCGGCGCTCCTCGCCCTCACCGCCGTGACCGTGGCGGCCTCCCGCCTCGACCTCGGCGCCGCGAACGGCGCGGTGGCGCTCGCCATCGCGGCGGTCAAGGTGGCGCTCGTGGCGGCGGTCTTCATGCGCCTGCGCGGCGGGCCGGTCCTGCACGCCGGGGTGCTCCTCGCAGCGCTCCTCTTCCTGGCGCTGTTCGTCTCGGTCGTCGTCTTCGACGGCCGGCAGGTGCTGCCCGAGGTGCGCGAGGCGGCCGCGGCGCGGGCCGCCGGCCGCGCGCCGGGGCGGTAGAAGCACGGTGGGCGCGCGCTAGGCGCCGGGCGAAGCGTCGACGGCCTCCAGGAAGGCGACGGCCGCGGCGGTGGCGCGCGCCCCTTCCCGCGCGCTCGTGTGAGGGCTGTGGCCGGCCTCGACGAGCTCGAGCCGCGCGTGCGGCGGGAGCGCGCGCAGCGCCGCGTCGAGCTCGCCGGGCTCGGTGCGCGGATCGCGGCGGCCGTGGAGGACGAGGACCGGACAGCGCAGCTCGCCGAGCCTCCCCGCGTACAGGTCGCCGCCGCGCGCCAGGCCACCGGCGATGATGCGCAGCCAGGCGCGAGCGCCGGCGGCGAGCACGTCGCGCCAGCGCTCGCCGTGGTCGCGGCGCAAGGCCTCGACCACCGCGGCGCCGAACTGCTCGGCCTGGTCGCGGCCGGTCTCGAAGAAGGGGAGGGAGCCCGGCTTCGCGCGCCGGTGGTGCAGCGCCTCGAGCACGAGCGCGGAGACGCGCGCCGGGTGCAGCAGCGCGAGCCAGGCCGCGACCACCGCCCCGTCGCTGTGCCCCCAGACGGCGGCGCTCCGGACGCCCAGCGCATCGAGGAGGAGCGCCGTCTCCTCCGCCATGAGCTCGTGGAAGCCGTCGGGCAGCTCGGCGAGGCGACCGGAGCGCCCGTACCCGGTGCGGTCGGGCGCGAGGACCCGGTGCCGCGGCGCGAGCGCCGCGATGGCGGCGTCGTACGGGTACGCCTCGTAACCCCAGCCGCCGTGCAGGAGGAGGACCGCGGGCCCCGCCCCCGCCTCGCGCACGTGGATCCGCGCCGGCCCGCCGGCGAGCGGCGAGTGCTGGAGGTCGACGGAGCGGGAGGTGAAGATGGGGGTCAGAGCACCTTCCTCACCTCCACGATGGTCACCTCCGCCACCCCGCTCGGCCGCGCCACCTCGACGACCTCCCCCGCGCGGTGGCCGATGAGCGCACGCCCCAGCGGCGCGTGCGCGCTGGCGAGGCCGCGCCGGGCGTCGGCCTCGTCGGGCCCGACGAGGCGCCAGGTCGCGCGCGCGCCGTCCTCGTCCTCCACCGTCACCCACGTGCCGAAGGCGGCCACGCCGTCGGGCGCGGCGGCGGGGTCGGCCACGGTCAGCGCCGCGAGCGTCGCCTCGACCAGCGCCGCGCGCCGCGCGAGGTCGTCGGCGCGAGCCTGGCGCTCCGCCTCCGGCAGCGAGGCCAGCGCGCTGCGGGCGGCGCCGAGCCGCTCGAGCTCGGCGCGGACCTTGAGGTCAGACGGCTTGAGCTCGAACGCGCGCAGCACCGCGGCGAAGGCGCGCTGCAGGTTGCCGGCCTTCTCGCGCACCGCG
>DASTGH010000676.1:0-9471 GCA_035719345.1 Anaeromyxobacteraceae bacterium | reverse complement strand
CGCCCCCCCCCCGCGCCGGGAGCCCCTCCCCCGGCACGAGCGCGGGCGGGATGGCGCACGCCTCGCTCGCGCGCAGCAGGGCGGTGCGGTAGAGGCGGCCCTCGGCGGCGTGCACCAGCGCGTGGGAGCGCAGGATCTCCGCGAGCGGCGGGAGCGGCCGCGCCGGGTTCGCCACGACGGCGCTCGCCACGGGCTCGAGGCCGCGCGCTCGCAGCTCGTCGGCGATGGAGGCGATCTGGGCGCGCGCAGCCGCCGTGAAGGTCTCCTCCGAGGAGCGCACCAGGGCCTCCGCCTCGTCGACCGGCAGCTTCTGGCCCATGTGGTAGACGGCGCCGCTCTCGAAGGTGGTGGCCATCTCCACGCGTCCCTTGGCCACGATGCTCGGCGCGTCGCGCGGCCCCGACAGGCCCAGCACGGCCGCCCAGCCGGTGTGGGGGCGGAAGCCGAGCACGGCGGTGCGCGAGCCGGAGGCCGACACGGGAGCGCTCCTTAACCGCGGACCGCCGCTCAGTGCCGCAGGTACCCGAGCGCCTCGGGCAGGGCGACGTTGTTGCCGTAGGCGTCCTCTCCGTAGCCGCTCTCGGCGAGGAGCCGCAGGTCGGCGAGCACGCGCCGGTCGCCGCGGAAGGTGGCGGTCACGGTCGCGACGATGTCGATCTTGCCGAGCGCCTGCAGCCGTGCGACCGCGTCCACGATGAACGAGAGCACCGGCTGCCCCTCCTCGCGCGGGGCGTCGACGCGCGGCAGCGGCTGCTCGTAGAGGACCACCTTCGCCTCCTCCGCCAGGCGCATGAGGACGCTGCGCACCGCCCGCGCCAGGTCCTCGCCCAGCCGCTCCTCCGCCCCGTCGACCAGGCTGCCGATCTCCTGCGCCAGCCAGCGCCGCTTCTTCGCGTTGATGTGCTCGTTCGCCCGGAAGAGCTCGAGCGGCGAGGAGGCGTCGTAGATCTCGTCGTCGAGCGTCATCGACACCGGGCTTCCGTAGTGGTGCGCCACGCGCGCCACCAGCGTCGAGGGGCGGACGTGGAACCCGCGGTAGCGGGGCACCGGCACCGTGATGTCGCCCGCCTCGGCGTAGCGCGCCAGGAGGCGCTGGGCGAGCGCGCGGCCGGCGAGCACGTAGCGCACCGCGAACGAGAGCGCGCCGCGCAGCACCCGCTCCAGCGCCTCCGGCGCGATGCAGTCGGGGTCGCGCGCGAAGAGCCGGCCCGGCCCGTTCACCGGGGCGGCGTGGGCGACGTGCCGCTCGCGGTAGTGCGTGAGGTCCGTGGCCACCTCGAGGAGGTGGTAGACGACCGAGGCGTGCCCGCGCAGGGACGGCAGGTCCGGATCGGCGCGCTCGGCGTCGGTGCTCGCCACGTCGGTGTCGTAGAGCGCCTGGAGGTTGTGGAAGTCCTCCGCCACCCGGCGCAGCTCGCTCTCGCGGGGCAGCGCCGTGGCTGCGACCTCGAGCGGCCCCGCCTCCTCGGCGAGGTTGAGGAAGGCGGTGGCGAGACGCGCCACCGTCCCGGCGACGTCGCCGACGTGCCGCAGCGCGCAGTCCTGGGGGAGGCGGCCGGGCGGGAGCGCGTCCTCGCACGCGTTGGCGGGCGCCGGCCGCAGGCCGAGCGGCGCCGCCGCCTCGGCCAGGCGCCGGCTGGCGGTCTGCAGCACCCGCGCCGTGAGCCGCCGCGCGTCGGAGAGGGCCTCGCCGAGGTCGCCCTCCACCGACAGCAACCGGTAGTGCGGCGCCGCCTGGACGAGGTGGACGAGCGCGTAGTCGACCCGCGCGAAGAGCTTCAGGGCGGCGATCACCCCGCGGAACGCGCGCCAGCGCTCGTTGCGGAGCGCGCCGTAGGCGTCGAGCAGCTCCTCGACCACCGTCGCCTGGGACTGGATCACCGCCAGGTGCGGCCGCCCCAGCAGGGCGAGCGCGGGGCCCACCTCGGCGGGATCGGTGGCCGCGAGCCGGCGGGCGACGTCGAGCAGCGCGCCCGCCCGGGCGCCCACGGCGTCCCGGAACTCCACCTCGTCGACGATGGCGGCGCCGTCGCTCACCCGGACGGAGCATGGTCGGGGCCGGGCGCCGCCACCACCCCGTGAAGGGTCCATGGTCCGCGAACGCGCCGGACACCGTCCTCCGCCGCCGCTACCCGGGCACGCTACCCGGGCACGTCCACCCAGCGGCCGGTGCGCGCGCTCTCCAGGATCGCGTCGCAGTGCAGCATCTCGCGGTGCCCGTCCTCGAAGGTGGGGAAGTCGCGCGGGGCGGCCAGGTCGCCGCGAGCCAGGTAGGCGTAGATGCTGGCGAAGAGCTGCCGGAAGGTGTCGGGATAGCCCTCCTGGTGCCCGCCGGGATAGCCGGTGCGGGCGCGCGCCTCGGCGCCCAGCAGCGAGGGGTCCTTCTCCAGCACCTCGTTGGGCCGCCCGCGGTGCCCGAGCCAGAGCTGGTTCGGCGACTCCGAGCACCACGCCAGCGAGCCGCCCGCGCCGTCCACCTCGAGCGAGAGCGCGTTCTTGTGGCCGGCCGCCACCTGCGAGACGACGAGCGAGCCGAGCGCCCCGCTCTCCATGCGCAGCAGGACGGCGGCCTGGTCCTCCGTCCCGATGCGGACCGCCTCGCGCTCCACCGGCGCCCCGTCGCCGGCGAAGGTCCGCACCTCGCCGCGCGGCCGCCGCCGCTCGGGGTACACGGTGGAGAGGTCGGCGCAGACGCGCGCGACGCGCGAGCCGGTGACGAACGAGGCCATGTCGAGCCAGTGCGTGCCGATGTCGGCCACCGCCCGCAGCGCTCCGTTCCGCTCCGGCTCGAGGCGCCAGTTCCAGTCGGTGTCGAGGAGGAGCCAGTCCTGGAGGTAGCCGCCGTGGACCGCGTGCACCGGCCCGATGGCCCCGGCGGCGACGCGCGCCCGCGCCTCGATCACCATCGGGTAGAAGCGCAGGTTGTACGCCACCGCCGCCACCAGCCCGGTCCGCCGCGCCAGCGCGGCGAGCTCGGCCGACTCGGCGCTGGTCATGGCGAGCGGCTTCTCGCAGACGACGTGCCGCCCCGCCGCCAGCACCTGCCGCGCCATGGGCGCGTGCAGCGCGTTGGGCACGCACAGGTGGTACACGTCGGCGCCGGAGCCGGCCAGCGCCTCGTCGAGCGTGCCGTAGCCGCGGGGGATGCCGAGCTCAGCTGCCCTGCGCGCCGCGTCCGCTCCGCCGCTTGCCACCAGCGCGCGGACCTCGACGGCGTTGCGGCGCAGCGCCTCCACGTGCGCCGGGCCCACGAACCCGACCCCGACCACGCACGCCGTCGGGCTTCTCCCTGCCTGCATGTGCGCTCCTTCCCACGAGCCGCGTCACGTTCCGGTGCGACAGCACCTCGTCCAGCACCAGCACCGCGGCGCCGACGACGCCGCAGGCGTCGCCCAGCGCCGAGCGCTTCACCGAGAGGTCCGACGTCGCGAGCGGCGTGGAGCGGCGGTAGATCGCCTCGCGCACGCTCGCCAGGTAGCGCTCCCCGGCGCCCGCCACCCCCCCGCCCACCACGATGAGCGACGGGTTGAAGAAGTTCACCAGCTTCGCCAGCACGCCTCCCACGGCCCGCGCCGAGTCCACCAGGAGCCCGAGGCAGGCCTCGTCGCCGCCCGCCGCGCCGCGCGCCACCGCCGCGGCGTCGAGCGGCTCGCCGCGGTCCGCCAGCCCGGCCAGGAAGGAGCTCCTTCGCCGACGGACCCGCTCGCGCGCGCGCGCCTCGAGCGCGGCGCCCCCCGCCACCGCTTCCAGGCAGCCGGCGTTGCCGCAGCGGCAGGGCGTGGGATCGCCGTCGAGCCCCACGTGCCCGATGTCGCCGGCGGCGCCCTTGGCGCCGCGGAAGATCTCGCCGTGCACCACCAGGCCGGCGCCGATGCCGGTGCCGATCTTCACGAACAGGAAGCTGTCCGCGCCCTCGGCCGCCCCGCGGTCCCGCTCGCCCAGCGCCATGACGTTGACGTCGTTGTCGAGGAAGGCCGGGCAGCCGAAGCGCTCGCCGAGCCGCGCCGCCACCGGGTACCGGTCCCACCCCGGCATGACGGGCGGGCTCACCGGCACGCCGCGGGCGAAGTCGACCGGGCCGGGCACCCCCACCCCGATCCCGAGCAGGTCGCGCGCGCCCACGCCGGCGCGGGCGGTGAGCTCCTCCACCAGCGCCGAGGCCCGCTCCAGCACCGACTCCGGCGTCTCCCGCAGGAGGACGAGCGGCACGCGCCGCTGCGAGACCACCACCGCCTCGAGGTCGCAGAGCGCGGCGGCGAGGTGCGTCTGCCCCAGGTCGACGCCGACGACGAAGCCCGAGCGCTCGGCGACCTTGAGGTCGCGCCGGCGCGAGCCGGGGCGCTCGCTCTCGCGCACGAGCCCCGCCGCGAGCAGGCGGTCCACGTGGACGGAGACCGTGCTCTTGGCGAGGCCCGTGACGCGGGCGACGTCGGAGGCCGAGAGGGGCCCCCGGTCGCGGATGATCTTGAAGATCCTCCCGACCGTGGCGGTGGGCCCCGGCTCCGGCGCGGAGGCGCGCTGTCCCTCCTCCGACATGGGGTGGCGAGCGCGGCGCGGCCGCTAGAAGACCGCCTCGGGGACGTAGTAGGCCTTGGCGTTCTCCTTCGTGATGAGCTCGCTGCCGAGGATCATCCGGAGCGGGAGCTTCTTCTGGTAGAAGCCCTCGTAGACCCGGTGGCGCAGGCCCACCACCGCGACCGAGACCCCCGACGCGACCACGTCGGGCGGATAGGTGGCGTCGGCGCGGACGAGCGGGTCGCCGTCCATGATCCGCTTCACGATCTCCTTCTTGGCCGCGCCGCCGAACATGACCTTGATGTCCTTGCGGCCCGACTCCTTGTAGGCCTGGAGCGCGCCCTCCAGCATGTCGTCGTCGGCCGTGTAGACGGCGTCGATCGCCTTGTACTTGGCGAGGAAGTTCTCCATGACCGCGGTGGCCTTCTCCTTGTTCCAGTTGCCCGGCTGCGAGTCGAGCACCTTCATGCCCGGGTACTTGGCGACGACGTTCTTCGCCGTCTTGGTGCGCAGGTCGTTGATGACGCTGGGGACGCCCTCGATGAGGACGACGTTGCCCTTGTAGTTGAGGCTCTTCGCCACCCACTCCATGGCCTGCCGCGCGTAGGACTCGTCGTCGTTGGAGAGGTAGACGTCGTAGACCGGCTTGGCGACGCCGCGGTCGAGCACCACCACGTACACGCCCTTCTGGTAGGCCTTCTCCACCACCGGCGTGAGCGGGGCGGACTCGAAGGGGAACACCACCAGGCCGTCGACGCCCTGCACCAGCATGTCCTCCACGTCGGCCACCTGCTTCGTCACGTCGCCCGACGTCTTGAAGATGAAGTCGACGTTCGGGTCCTTCTTCTTCCAGTCGTCCATGGCCCGCTTCGCCCACCAGTTGCCGCCGCCCATCCAGCCGTGGTCGGCGGTGGGCATGGTGATGCCGATCTTGATCTTCTTCGTCGCCGCGTCCTGGGCCGAGGCCGCGCCGCCCGATCCCGCGATCACCGCCAGCACCGCCGCCGCGCCCATGCAGCACGCCAAGAACAGCTTCCTCATCGTCGCCTCCGTCGCGGCGACCGCCGAGGGCCGCCGCCATCGCACCACCTGCGTTGGACCATCGCGCGGGGCGCCGCCGGGGCGCCCCCCGCTCACGACTGCCGCTGCCGCTGGATGAAGACCGCGCCGATGATGACGAGGCCCTTCACCGTGCCCTGCAGGTAGGGAGAGATCCCCACCATGTTGAGCATGTTGTTGATGACGCCGAGGATGACGGCGCCGATGACCGTGCCCCACACCGTGCCGCGCCCGCCCGACATGGCGGTGCCGCCGATGATGACGGCGGCGATGGCGTCGAGCTCGTAGTTGACGCCCAGCGTCGAGGTGCCCACCGAGTTGAAGCGCATGGCGATGAGCACGGCGGAGACCCCCACCATCAGCCCGGCGAGCGCGTAGGTCCCGAGCCGCACCAGGTCGACGTCGATGGCGGAGTAGCGGGCCACGCGCGCGTTCGACCCCACCGCCCGCACGTAGCGGCCGTAGCGCGTGCGCGTGAAGAGGAGCGAGAGCGCCGCCGCCAGCGCCAGGAGCACCAGCGCCGGGAGCGGGATGCCGAGCAGCGCCGCCGAGCCCAGCTCGCCGAAGGCCATGGAGGTGGAGCGGAACTCGCCCGCATCGCCCAGGTAGAGCGAGAGCGAGCGGAAGAGGGCCATGGTGCCGAGCGTCACGATGAACGGGGCGATGCGGCCCTTGGTGACGAGCAGGCCGTTGGCGAGCCCGCCGGCGAGCCCGAGCACGACCGCGCAGGCGACCGCGGCCGCCACCGAGAGCCCGTCGGCGTGGCCGCGCGCCACGGCCGCGTTGAGGAGCAGCACCGAGATCGACCCGACGAACGCCGCCATCGAGCCCACCGAGAGGTCGATGCCGCCGGCGACGATGACGAACGTCATCCCGAGCGCGATGATCCCGGTGTACGAGACCTGCCGCAGGATGTTGAGCAGGTTCTGCGGCGTGAGGAAGAACGGGCTCATGAAGGCGGCGAAGGCGGTGAGCACCGCCAGCGCCGCCAGCGCCGCGTAGCGCTCCTTCTCCACCCGCCTGAGCCGCGCCAGGACGAGGTCCGTCACGCGCTCACCTCCGGCGCCTCGACGCCCGTGGCGAGGTACATGACCGCGTGCTCGGTGACGGCCGCGCCGGCGAGCTCCCCGGCGATGCGCCCCTCGCGCATGACCAGCACGCGGTCGGAGAGGCCGAGGATCTCCTCGAGCTCGCTCGACACGAGCAGCACGGCCGCGCCCTTCTCGGCCAGGTCGGCCAGGAAGCGGTAGATCTCGGCCTTGGCCGCCACGTCCACGCCGCGCGTCGGCTCGTCGACGATGACGACGCGCGGCGCCGGGTCGAGCGTCTTCGCCAGCGACACCTTCTGCTGGTTGCCGCCCGAGAGCGACTCGAGCGGCGCGCGCAGGTCGGGCGCCCGCACGTGGAAGCGCTCGCGCCAGGCGCTCGCGCTCGCGTCCTCCCGCGCGCGGTCCACCCACCCCAGCCGGCGGCTGTAGTCGCGCAGCGAGACGAGCGTGACGTTCTCGGCGATGGGGAAGCCGGTGAGGATCCCCGATCCGGCGCGGTCCTCCGAGAGGTAGCCGAGGCCGCGCCGCACCGCCTGGAGCGCGCTCCTCGCCCGCGCGTCCTGGCCCTCGACCCGCACCTCGCCCCTCGCCGCTCTCAGGCCCATGAGCGCCTCGGCCGTCTCCGTGCGCCCGGAGCCCACCAGCCCGGCAAAGCCGAGGATCTCGCCGCGGCGCACGGTGAAGGACACGTCGTGGAAGGAACCCGGCGAGGTGAGCCCGCGCACCTCCAGCACCGGTGGGCCGGGGACGCGCCGGCGCGGCGGGTAGATCTCGCGCAGCTCGCGCCCGACCATGCGGCGCGCCATCTCCGGCGGGTCGATGTCGGCGATGGGCGCCTCGTGCACCAGCTCGCCGTCCTTGAGCACGAGCACGCGGTCGCAGATGGCCTTCACCTCGGCCAGCTTGTGGGAGACGTAGACGAGGGAGAGGCCGCGGGCGCGGAGCGCCCGCATCACCGCGAACAGGCGCTCGATCTCGGGGCGGGTGAGCACGGTGGTGGGCTCGTCGAGGATGACGAGGCGCGCCTCGAAGGCGAGCGCCTTCGCCACCTCCACGAGCTGCTTCTGCGCGGCGGAGAGGAGGTCGATGCGGTCGTCCGGCGCGGCGGTGGCGCCCAGCCCGGCGAGGAGCTCGGCGCTCCGCGCCCGCATCCGGGCACGGTCGAGCGAGCCGAGGCGCGTGCGCAGCTCGGCGCCGAGGAAGACGTTCTCCTCGACCGACAGGTCGGGGGCGAGGTTGAACTCCTGCGGCACGAGGCTCACCCCGGCGCGGCGCGCGTCGGAGGGGGAGCGGAACGCCACCTCGCGGCCCTCGATCTCCACGGTGCCGGCGGTGGGCGGGTGGATGCCGGCCAGGATCTTGACCAGCGTGGACTTGCCCGCGCCGTTCTCGCCGATGAGCCCGAGGACCTCGCCGCGCCGCAGCTCCGCGTGCACGTCGCGGAGCACCGGGTGCCCGGCGAACTCCTTGCGGAGGCCCCGCAGGCGCACGAGCGCGTCGGCCATGAGGACGTTCATGGTGCGCCCCGCCTCGTTCGGCGGTCAAGCGATCATGTTCGGCAAACGAACGAAGGTGCGGCCTGCGCCGCGACCCCCCGCGCGGGGACGCGGCGAGCGGGCGCGCGCCGGGCTGCCGCGCCGTCGGGCAACGTCAGTACTTCATGGAGGCGTCGAAGGCGAGCGACGACGGCGCGAAGTCGATCCGGCGCACGAACTCGAGCGCCTCCCGCGCGCCCGCCTCGCGGTCCATCCCCGCGTCCTCCCACTCCACCGAGAGCGGGCCGCGGTAGCGGGCGTCGTTCAGCTCCCGGATGATGGCGTCGAAGTCCACGTCACCGTGCCCGAGCGAGCGGAAGTTCCAGCCGCGGCGGGCGTCGCCGAAGGGCAGGTGCGAGCCCAGGATCCCGGCGCGGCCGTCGAGCGTCACCGCCACGTCCTTCATGTGCACGTGGTAGATGCGCTCGCGGAAGTCGCGGACGAAGAGGTGCGGCTTCATGCCCTGCCACTGCAGGTGGCTCGGATCGAAGTTGAAGCCGAGCGTGGTCCGGCCGCCGAAGGCGTCGAGCAGCCGGCGGGCGGTCACGCCGTCGAAGGCGATCTCGGTGGGGTGGACCTCGAGCGCGAAGCGCACGCCGCAGGCGTCGAACTCATCGAGGATGGGCGTCCACAGCCGGACGATGTCGCGAAACGCGCCCTCGATCATCTCCTCGGTGGTGGGCGGGAAGGAGTACCAGTACTTCCACACCGGCGAGCCCATGAACCCGGTCACCACCTGGCAGCCCATGGCCTTCGCCGCGCGGGCGGTGAGCTTCATCTCCTCCACCGCCCAGGCGCGGATCTTCTCCGGCTGGCCCTTGCAGGCGGCGGGCGCGAAGGTGTCGAGGCGCGGGTCCCAGGCATCGCCCACGCACTGGCCGGCGAGGTGGCCGCCGAGCGTGTGCACGGCGAGGCGGTGCTCGGCGAGCACGGCCTTCTTGCGCCGCACGTAGTCCGGATCGGCGGCCGCCTGCCGTACGTCCATGTGGTCGCCCCAGCAGGCGATCTCGAGCCCGTCGAAACCGAAGGCGCGCGCCTTCCGGCAGAGGTCCTCGAAGCCGAGGTCGGCCCACTGGCCGGTGAAGAGCGTGACCATCCGCGCCATGTCCGCCTCCCGCGAGAGTCGCCCCGGAACCTAGGCCCGCGCGCCGCGCCCTGGCAAGCGGCGCGGCGACGCGCGGTGGGAGTATGTTGCGCAGCGCGACGCGCGGATCCACCGCGCATGGAGAGGACGGCATGGCAGACGGGAACCCTCCGGGCGGCGTCACGCGGCGCGACTTCCTCAGGACGGTCGCGGGCGGAGCCGTGGCGCT
>DASTGH010000675.1:0-4435 GCA_035719345.1 Anaeromyxobacteraceae bacterium | reverse complement strand
GCCGGCGCGCCCAGCCGGTCGGCGGCCGCACCCCAGGCGAGCGCGACCGCGGGCGCGAGGAGCGGGCCGGCCATCTGCACGGTCCCGATGGCCTCGCCGCTGAAGCCGAGGCCGCGCAGGTAGGCGGCGAAGTAGGGCAGGTTCGCGCCGACCGCGCCGTAGTAGAGCGCGTAGAACAGGCGCAGGCGCGCGGCGGGTGCCATCCGGTTAAGTGGGGCTCTACCATGGAACCCATGTTCGAGCGCGCGCTGGCGGCGGTGCGGGCCGGGGTCCGCGGCCGCGAGCGAGGCGCCGCCCTGGCCGCCGCCTGCGCCGCGCTGCGCGAGCTGCCGGGCTACACCGGCGTCTACCTGTACGTGCTGGAGGGGGAGGCGCTCGCGCTGCACGCCCACGCCGGGCGCGACACCGAGCACGTCCGCATCCCCATCGGCCAGGGGATCTGCGGGCTCTCGGCGCGCACGAAGCAGGCGGTGATCGTCGACGACGTGGCCGCCGATCCGCGCTACCTCGCGTGCAACCTCGAGACGCGCTCCGAGATCGTCGCGCCCATCCTGCGCGGCGACCGCTACCTCGCCCAGATCGACGTCGACTCCGACGCGCCCGCCGCGTTCGGCCCGCGAGACCGCGCCTTCCTGGCCGAGGTGGCGGGCGTGCTCGAGCCGCTCTTCCCGTGAGGCCACCGTGGGCGACGTCGCCGGGCTGATCCTCTGCGCCGGGCTCGGGACGCGGCTCCGGCCGCTCACCGAGCGGCGCCCGAAGCCGGCCGTCCCGGTGGCGGGCATGCCGCTCGTGCGCTGGTCGCTGGCGCTCCTCGCCGGCGCGGGCGTGCGACGCGCCGTCGTGAACGTGCACCACCTGCCCGACGCCATGGCGGCGGCCGCCGCCCAGGCGGCGCGCGCCGCAGGCGTGGCGCTGGCCGTCTCGCGCGAGCCGGTGATCGCGGGCACCGGGGGCGCGCTGCGCGAGGCGCGGCCGCTGCTCGCCGGCGCGGAGGCCGTCGTGGTCGTGAACGGGGACGTGCTCTTCGACGTGGACCTCGGCGCCGTGCTCGGCGCCCACCGCCGGAGCGGCGCGCTCGCCACCATGGTGCTCGCCCCCATGCCCGCCGGCGCGAGCTACGCCGCGGTCGAGGCGGACGGCGCGCTCTCGGTGCGGCGGATCGCGGGCCGCTTCGGCCCCGGCGGCGAGGGCCTCACCCCCTGGCACTTCACCGGCGTGCACGTCCTCGCGCCGGCGCTGCTCGACCTGGTGCCCGCCGAGCCGTTCGAGCTCGACGTGAACCGGCACGTCTACCCGACGCACATGGCCGCCGGGCGGATACGAGGGCACGTCGCCGGCGGCTACTGGAACGACCTCGGCACGCCGGCGCGCTACCTCGCCGCGAACGAGGACGTGCTCGCCGGCCGCGTGCCGCTGGCCCGCTTCCGGGCTGCCGATCCGTTCGCCGGGTCGGAGCCGTTCGCCGAGCCGCGCCTGTGGCTCGCGCCGGGCGCGCACGTCGAGCCGGGGGCCTGCCTCCACGCGCCCGCGGTCCTCGGACGCGGCGCGCGCGTCGAGGCGGGCGCGTCGATCGGGCCCTACGCCGTGGTGGGGGAGGGCGCGCGCATCGCGGCAGGCGCCCGGGTCGCGCACGCGGTGGTGTGGGACGGCACCGCGCTCGCGCCGGGCGAGGAGGTCGTCCGGGCGGTGGCGGCGGGCGCCGACCGCGTGCCGGCGTGAGGACGTCAGGCGGCGCTGCGCGCCCCGGCGAGGCGGGCGCGGAGCGCGTCGCCGAGCGCGCGGTGGTCGTCGAAGAACTTCACCGCCTGCACCACCAGCAGCACCAGGCCCACCATGAGCCAGGCCGTGAGCAGTCCGACGACGAAGAGGCCCTTGTGCGTCGCATCGGAGGTGAGCGAGGGGGCGACGCCCCAGCGCTGCACGGCGTCCGCCCGGAGCGCCAGCGCCTCGAACAGCGCCAGCAGCGTGCAGGCGAGCCCGGCGGCGTGCGCCACCGCGCCGAGGAACCCGCCGAGCAGGTACGCCGGGCCGCCGACGACCGTGAGCGCGACGGCCAGCCAGAAGTAGGCGGTGAAGCGCGACGCGCGCCCCGCCAGCGCCTGGTAGGCCGTGGCCGCCTGGTAGAACTTCACCATCGGATAGATGCCGAACGTGAGGAGGCCGAAGCCGAGCAGGGCGCCCAGGGAGACGGGCTCCATTCCCGGGGGGAGCGGCGAGGCGCCGGGCGCGGGGGAGGACCCCTCACCGCCCTGCGGCGGCGAGGGGCGGGGACGCGAGGGTTCGGCGGCCGAAGGGCCGTCGGACCCGAAGGAGGACCCCTCGCCGCCCTCCGGCGGCGAGGGGCGGGGACGCGAGGGTCCGGCGGCCGAAGGGCCGTCGGACCCGAAGGACGGGGTCGGGGTCAAGGACGAAGCCGGCGGGGCGCGGGGTGCCGACGGCTGGGGCGTCCACGCCGGCGGCGTGGACGCCGGGATGGCGGCGGCGAGCTCCCGCACGCTCCCGGCCGGCTCCCACCCCGCCATCCCGGCGCGCCAGACGCGCGCGCCGGGGCGGAGCTGGCCCGTGCGCAGCAGGTCCAGCAGCGCCGGCTCGGGCACCGGGCCCGCCTGCTTCCCATCCCACTCGTACCACCACGCCTGCTCGGCCATGCCACCCCTCTATGCGTGCGTCTGGAGGACGACGCAGGTCACGTTGTCCACTCCGCCGGCCTGGTTGGCCGCGTCGATGAGCGCGCGCGCGGCGCGCTGGAGGTCGCCGCGGGCGGCCCGCAGGATCTCGCCGATCCGCTCGTCGGGCACCATCCCCGAGAGCCCGTCGCAGCAGAGGAGCAGGAGGTCGCCCTCCTCCAGGGCGAGCCGCACCACGTCCACCTCGACCTGATCGCGCATCCCGAGCGCGCGCATGATCACGTTCTTGTGCGGGAACGCCTCGATCTCGGCGGCGGTCGGTTGCCGGGCGCGGATGTAGTCGGCGAGCAGCGAGTGGTCCTCGGTGAGCTGGGCGAGGCGCCCACCGCGGAGCAGGTAGGCGCGGCTGTCGCCGACGTGCCCGACGAGCGCCACCGGCTCGCGCTCGGAGACCCAGGCGCAGACGAGCGTCGTGCCCATGCCGCGGAGCCGCTCGTCGGCGGCGGCGCGCTCGCGGATGCGCTGGTTCGCGAGCTTCACTCCCGTGACGAGCCGGTTCTCGTGGTAGGCGCGCGTCCGCTCCTCGCGGAACGGCCAGGTCGCCTCCTCGTCGCGGCCGGTGAGCCGGTAGAACTCCGCCATCTCCTCCACCGCCAGCCGTGCGGCGACCTCGCCGCTGGCGTGCCCACCCATGCCGTCGGCCACGCAGAAGAGGCGCTCCTCGGGCAGGAGCAGGAACGCGTCCTCGTTGTGGCGGCGTCGGAGCCCGACGTGGCTGTCGCCGGCGGCGGTGAGGCGCATGGGGAGGCGCTCGGGGGGAGCGTCGGAATCTACCCGCGGGTTCCGATGCCGGTCAAACCCTGCGCTCACGGCACGAGCAGGCGGACCGGCGGCCCGGTGCGGACCCGGAGCGCCTCGCGCGCCTCGTACAGATCGCCGTCCACGGTGCAGCGGATCGGGCCCTCCACCTCCAGGTCCCGGGTGACCGCATCGACGGCCAGCGAGCGGCGCCAGGGCCGGCCCAGCCAGATGCGGGGCAGGTGCGCCGCGACCTGCAGCGCCGTCCCGGTGACGCCGACCGCATGGAAGAAGCCGGGTTGCTCGTCGCAGCGGCCGAACGGGGTGAAGCCGAACCCGATCTCGGGCACCGAGCCGGCGAGCACGGAGAGGTACGGTACGTCGGGCCAGTCGTCGCCATCGGCGGTCACGCGCACCGGCTCGCGCGCGGTGAGCGCGGTCGCGAACGGGCCGCCCACCAGCGAGGACGCGACCGCGCGCACCAGCAACCCGGCCGCCGTCCCCGGCGAGGCGTGGCCGGTGGCGTAGTACGCGTCGAGGAAGGTGACGACCGCCCCGGTGCCGAAGAGAAACCCGAGCCGGGGCGGGGCGCCGTCGACCGCCACCGCCAGCAGGTCGCGCTCGACGGCGCGGACGGGGAGCCCCGACCGCCGCCGCTCCAGCAGCGCCTTGAGGATGGACTCGGGCGTGCCGCGGAGCTTGTGCGCGTCGGCCACCGTGTTCATGGCGCCGCCGCGCAGCAGCGCGAGCGCCGGGAGCGGCGCGTCGCCCCAGGTCCGCGCCAGCGCCGTGAGCGCGACGTGGCCGGTGCCGTCGCCGCCGTTCACGGCCAGCACCTCGATCCCGCGCGTGCGGAAGCGGGCCAGGGCCTCGTCCAGCTCCTCGAAGGTGCTGGCATCAGCCACCTCGCCCTCGCCGTCGACGAGGGCGCGCAGCCGGTGCGCGATCTCCGGCGCTCGCAGGTTGCGGCGCGACCGGGGGTTGCTCAGGATTCCGATGCCCGCCATGCC
>DASTGH010000674.1:0-3016 GCA_035719345.1 Anaeromyxobacteraceae bacterium | reverse complement strand
TCGGCCTCGCCCCCGCCCCCGTCCTCGACCTCGACCCGGGCCCCATCCCGCCCCCCTCCACTCCCGCCACGCCCCGAGCAGCCGGTCGATCCGTTCGCCGGCATGCTCCAGAGCAGCGACGAGACCCTGGCCGACCTCCAGAAGGAGGCGACGGACGCGTATGCGTTGCCGGGCCAGAAGCGCATCTCCGTCGTCTCCCGGGCGCCGGGGGAGGTGGCGGCGCTCAGGTTCGACGAGGCGGTGGCGGCGCTGGCCGGGGTGGCCGACCGCGGTGCCATCGCCCGGATCGTGCTCCGCTACGCGCTGTCGCGCTTCCGGCGCGCGGTCCTGCTCACCGTGCACGGCCGCGGCGCCGACGGCTGGGAGGGCATGGGCGAGGGCCTGACGCCGCAGACGGTGGCGCGGGTGCACGTCCCGCTGGGAAAGCCGGGCGTGGTGCAGACGGTGGTGGAGAGCCGCTCCCACGTGCTCGGGCCGCTCGCCAAGACCGAGGCCAACATCGCGCTCCTCCGCGGCCTCGGCGGCGGCGCCCCCAGGACGTCGTTCGCCATGCCGGTGCTGGCGCGCGGCCAGGTCGTGAACGTGCTCTACGCCGACGACGGGCGGGGGCGCATGGTGAACCCGGAGGGCCTGGGAGAGCTGCTCATCCTCGCCGCGAAGATCTCGCAGAGCTACGACCTGCTCCTCGCCCGCGCCCGCTGACGCGATGCCCGCGACGCTCCACTACTTCACGCTTCCTGACGACGAGCGGGCGCTCTTCCGCGTCCTCGGCCGGCAGGGCCTGACCGTGTACCCCGAGCTCATCCCGCCCGGCTTCGCGCCGCCGGCCGCGGCGGAGGAGGCGGTGGCGGGGCTCGCCGACGCGGCCTACTACCTCGCCGCCGAGCGCTTCGGCCCGGTGATCGTGCACCCGGTGAAGCGCGGGCCGGACAGGGGAATGCTGGTGGTGGAGGAGATCCCGTCCCCGGTCCTCCACTACCAGCGCTCTCGCCTCGACGAGCGCGGTGAGCTGGTGGGCGGGCGGCTCTGGGCGGAGCTCGACGTCACCGATGACCCCGGCTCCAAGCTCGGCAAGCACCGCGGGCTGCGCGCCATCTTCAACGAGCTGCACGACTGGATGCGCAAGACGTTCCGGCGCAGCGACCCCAAGGGCTACTGGGTCGGGGCCGCCGCGGCGCGCGCCTGGAAGACCGAGCACCTCGTGCTGCGCGAGCCGGGGCACAAGGGGCGCAGCTACGGCGTCTGGCGGTGAGGCGGCGCCGCCGCGGCGGTTGCGGCCCGTCCCCGGGTGGGATAGAGGGGCCCGCATGAGCGAGGCACCGCGCGCGTCCAACTTCCTGACCGACATCGTCGAGGCGGACCTCCGGGCCGGGAAGAACCGCGGCCGCGTGGTGACGCGCTTCCCCCCCGAGCCGAATGGCTTCCTCCACATCGGCCATGCCAAGTCGATCCTGCTCAACTTCGGGCTGGCGCGGCAGTTCGACGGCACGACGCACCTGCGCTTCGACGACACGAACCCGGTGACCGAGGAGACCGAGTACGTCGACGCCATCCAGGGCGACGTGCGCTGGCTCGGCGGCGCGTGGTCGCAGCTCACCTACGCCTCCGACTTCTTCGAGAAGATGTACGGCTGCGCCGAACGGCTCGTCCGCGAGGGGCACGCCTTCGTCGACTCCCAGCCGCAGGAGGCCATCCGGGAGCAGCGCGGCAGCTTCGAGCGGCCGGGCGTGAACAGCCCGTTCCGCGACCGTCCGCGCGAGGAGAGCCTGGAGCTCCTCCGCCGCATGCGGAAGGGCGACTTCCCCGACGGCGCCTGCGTCCTGCGCGCGCGCATCGACATGGCGCACCCGAACGTCATCATGCGCGATCCGCTGCTCTACCGGATCCGCCACGCCCATCACCACCGCACCGGCGATGCCTGGTGCATCTACCCGATGTACGACTACGCGCACCCGCTCGAGGACGCGTTCGAGGGCGTGACCCACTCCATCTGCACGCTCGAGTTCGAGTCCAACCGCGAGCTGTACGACTGGGTGCTCGATCGCCTCGGCCCCTGGGATCCGCGCCCGCGCCAGTACGAGTTCGCCCGCCTCGCGCTCGGCTACACCGTCCTCTCCAAGCGGAAGCTGCTCCAGCTCGTGAACGAGCGGCGCGTGACGGGCTGGGACGACCCGCGCATGCCCACCATCGCCGGCCTGCGGCGGCGCGGGGTCACGCCCGAGGCGCTGAAGGACTTCGCCGACCTCATCGGAGTCGCCAAGAACAACAGCGTCGTCGACATCGGCAAGTTCGAGTTCGCGGTCCGGGCCGATCTGGAGAAGCGCTGCCCGCGCGCGATGGCGGTGCTCGACCCGCTGCCCATCGAGATCGCCACCTAGCCCGCCGACCGCATCGAGGAGATCGACCTCCCTTGGTGGCCGAACGACCCGGCCAGGGGAGGCCGCAAGGTGCCCTTCGGGCGACACCTGCTGGTGGAGCGCGACGACTTCTCCGAGCGCCCGCCGGACGGTTGGAAGCGGCTCGCGCCCGGCCGCGAGGTGCGCCTCGCCGGCGCCTACCTCGTCCGCTGCCAGGAGGTGGTCCGGTCGGAGGCGGGGGAGGTGGTCGCGCTCCGCTGCACCCACGATCCGTCGTCGCGCGACGGTGTGCGCCGCGCGGGCGGCACGCTGCACTGGGTCCACGCCGAGCGCTCCGTCCCGGCGCAGGTCCGGCTCTACGACCGGCTCTTCAAGGTGGAGCAGCCGGACGCGGAGGGCGACTTCCTGCAGGCGCTCAACCCCGACTCGCTGGTGCTGTCGCGCGGCGCGCGCACCGAACCGGCGCTCGCCGGGGCGGAGCCCGGGAGCCGCTGGCAGTTCCTGAGGGAGGGCTGGTTCTTCGCCGACCCGGTCGAGTCGCGCCCGGGCGCGCCGGTGTGGAACCGCACCATCGGGCTCAAGGACACCTGGGCGGCGCGCGCGGAGAAGCCGGCCGAGCCGGCCGCGGCTGCGCGCAAGCCGAAGAAGCCCGCGGTCCC
>DASTGH010000673.1:0-3533 GCA_035719345.1 Anaeromyxobacteraceae bacterium | reverse complement strand
CGTTTTCGATATTTCGCAGCCTTCCGCCAACCGCCGCTTTTTTCTCCGTCGGGCGCGTGGTTCGCCCCGCGGACGATGACCACGTCCTTGGCGCGCCCGTGGACGAAGAGCTCACCGCCGTCCACGCAGCCGAGGTCGCCCGTGTCGAGCCAGCCGCCCTGCACCGCCCGGGCGGTGGCCTCCGGCTGGCCGAGGTAGCCCGCCATCATCCCGCCGCCCCGCGCGAAGATGCGGCCGAGGCGCCGCTCCGGGAGCGGCTCGCCCTCCGGGTCGCGCACCTCCACCTCGACCCCGGGGATGGGGACGCCCACCGACACGACCTCGCGCCGCCCCGGCTCGACCGCGCCGCGCGCCGCCAGCGCCGCCGGGTCGACGGTGCGCGAGCGCCAGGCGCGGCCCGCCGGCGGGAAGGTGACCGCCAGCGCCGCCTCGGACAGGCCGTACACCGGCATGAGGGCGGCGGGGTCGAAGCCGTGCGGGGCGAAGCGCGCCGCGAAGCGGCGCAGCGCCGCGGGCGAGACCGGCTCGGCGCCGTCGAGCGCGGCGCGCCAGGTGGAGAGGTCCTGGCCGGCGAGGTCCGCGTCCTTCACCCGGTCCGCCGCGTAGGCGTAGGCGAAGCTCGGGGCGACGGAGATCGTGGCGCGATGGCGCGCGATGGCGCGCAGCCAGAGCGCGGGGCGCGCCAGGAAGTGCTCGGGCGGGATGAGCACCGCCGGGCCGGGGTAGGCGATGGCCGAGAGCAGCGCGCCGATGAGCCCCATGTCGTGGTAGAGCGGCAGCCACGACACGACGCGATCCAGGGGCCCGGGCCGCAGGAGCGCCAGGATCGACGCCAGGTGCGCGCAGACGCCGCCGTGCGTGAGCGCCGCCGGCTTCGGGTCGACGGTGGAGCCCGACGAGAACTGCACCAGCGCCAGGTCGTCCGGCGCGGGGCGGAGCTCGAGCGGCGCTCCCTCGCGCTCCAGCGCCTGCACGTCGCGGCAGCCCAGCTCCGGACGGGCGCGCGCCACCACCTCGCCGATGAGCCGGCGCACCGCCCCGCCCGCCAGCACCAGCCGCGCGCCGGAGAGGCGGACCATCCGCGCCGTCGCCGCCAGGTACTCCTCCATCCGGCCGAGCCGCACCGGCGGGTAGAGCGGCACCGGCACCGCGCCGCACAGGAGCGCGCCGAAGAAGGCGTCCAGGAAGGCGGGCTCGGTGCGGAAGACGAGCGCCACCCGGTCGCCGCGCCGCACCCCGAGCGCGGCGAGCGCGCCGGCCACCCGGGCCGCCCGCGCCCGGACCTCGGCCCAGGAGAGCGCCTCCTCGCGCTCGTCGAGCGCGACGAAGGTGACGCCCGACGCGCTCGCCGCGGCGCGCGCCAGCGCCGTGACGAGGTCGGGCGAGGAGGGCGCCGGCTGCGGTGGACCGGTGAGCCTCACCTCTCCGCCCCCTCCGGCGCCCGCTCGGGCGGCAGCGCCGCCGGCTCGGCGCGCTCGACCACGAGGCGCGCCAGGTCGGCGAGGCAGCGCGTGGTGGCGGCGTCGTCGTCCGCGATCTTGAGGCGGAAGCGGTCCTCGACGGCGACGACGAGCGAGAGCAGCGCCACCGAGTCGAGCTGCGCCGCGAGCTCCTCGCGGTCGCCGAAGGTGCGCTCGATGCCGAGCTCCTCGCGCGCCACCCGCCGGATCTCGGCGGCGACGGCGGCCTCGCGCGCGGTCACGCCGGCCTCCCCGGCACGAGCCGGCGCCGCCCGGCGAAGGCCCGGGCCCAGCCCTCGCCGAGCGCGCGCTCCTCGGCGCGGATGCGGACCGAGAGCAGCCAGGCGTTGCCGAGCGAGGCGAGCAGCGCCGTGCGCCACGACCCGAAGGCGAGCGGCACGCAGGCCATCTCCAGCACCACCGCCAGGTAGTTCGGGTGGCGCAGGAAGCGGTAGGGGCCGCCGGTCACCGGCGGCGCGCCGGGGAGGACGATGACCCGCGCCGACCACCGCTCGCCGAGCGCCGCCACCGCCCACCAGCGCAGCCCCTGCGCCAGGAGCGCGCCGGCGAGCGCGAGGAGGGCGGCGGCGGGCGGCGGCTCGGGCCAGAGGAGCGCCTCGGCCAGGCACGCGCCCAGGAAGGCCGCGTGGAACAGCACCATGGGCAGCCAGTGGCCGCGCCCCACCTCCACGCCGCCGCGCGCCAGGAGCCCTCGCGCGTGGCGCGAGGAGACGGCCATCTCCAGGAGCCGCTCCAGCCCGAGGAGCCCGAGGAAGGCGAGGTACTCGGCCTGCGTGATCACCATCGCAGCAGCACCAGCTCGGAGCAGAAGCCGGGCCCCATGGCCGCCACCACGCCGTGGTCGCCGGGGCGCGCCTCGCCCGCCTCGAGGTGGTCGGCGAGCACGAAGAGGACGGAGGCCGAGGAGAGGTTCCCCACGTCGCGCAGCGAGCGCCAGGAGCGGTCGAGGGCGCCCGACGGCAGCTCGAGCGCCGCGGCGATGGCCTCGAGCACCTTCGGCCCGCCGGTGTGGGCGATCCAGTGCCGCACGTCGCCGGGGGCGAGGCCGTGCGCGGCGAGGAAGGAGCGCGCGTCGGCCCCGAGGTGCGCGCGGATGACGTCGGGGACCGAGGCGGCGAGCACCACCTTGAAGCCGGTGTCGACGACGTCCCACCCCATGACGCGCTCGGTGCCCGGGTAGAGGTCGGACCGGGAGGCGACGGCGACCGGCCCGGACCCGCCGCGCGCGCCGCCCACGAGCACGGCCGCGGCGGCGCCGTCGCCGAAGATCCCCGAGGCGACGATGTTGGGGATGGAGAGGTCGTCCCGCTGCAGGGTGAGCGAGCACAGCTCGACCGAGAGCAGGACCGCCACCTCGTCGGGGAAGGCGCGCAGGTAATCGGCGGCGCGCGCCAGGCCGGCCGCGCCCGCGACGCAGCCGAGCCCGAAGATGGGCGTGCGCTTCACGCCGCGCGGCAGCCCGAGGCGGTTGGCCAGCCGCGCCTCGACCGAGGGCGTGGCGATGCCGGTGACGGTGACGAAGAAGACGTGGCCGACGTCGGCGGGCGAGAGGCCGGCGCGGGCGAGGGCGTCGCGCACCGCGCGCTCGCCGAGGTCGGTGGCGGCCTCGATCCAGGCGTCGTTCGCCTTCGCAAAGCCTTCCACCTCGGGGTAGCGCTCGAGCGGCAGCGCCAGGTACCGCCCCGAGACGCGCACGGCGCGGTGCAGGTCCTCGAGCCGCTCGACGTTGTGGTGCTTGCGCGCCCACAGCGCGCGGAGCGCCGCGATGATCTGCTCCTGATCGACCCACTGGGACGGCAGGGCGCGGCCGATGGCGGCCACCCGAGGTGCGAGGTCGTGGTGCAAAAAGGTCTCTCCGGGTCCGGGGAGGAGTTTCCGCGGCCCGCGCAACGACGCAAGGCCAACAAAGGATCCATGACGCGCTGCGCGGGGGCGCGCAGGCGAGGACCCCTTCCGGGACGCACCGGCTGCGGAACCGCGGGCTTAGACGATCCACATGCGCATCGCATTCGATGAACTGGTGCCCGAAGGGGAAGAGGTCGCGTGCGTCGG
>DASTGH010000672.1:0-11592 GCA_035719345.1 Anaeromyxobacteraceae bacterium | reverse complement strand
GCTCCCCCTGCTGCGCGGGCTGCGCTGGGTGCTCTGGCCCGCCGCGCTGGCGTCGCAGGCCGCCGCTCACCTCTACGCGCGCCGCCCGCTCCAGGCCGCGCCCTTCGCGCTGCTCCTCGCGGCGGGCGCCGCCGGCACCGGCTGGCTCGCCTACCGCGTGGCGCTCGCCACCGCGCGCTCCGGCGGCGACGCCGGCTCGGTCGGCGAGAGCCGCGCCAGCCGCGGCGGAGGGTGGTTCCCGGAGCGGCTCGGGCCTCTCTTCGAGAAGGAGCTGCGCTACCTCCTGCGCCACCCGGCCGCGCGCATCCACCTCGTGCTCGTGCCGGTGCTGGCGGCGTTCCTGGGGTGGAAGGTGCCGGGCCAGGTGGCGGGCGAGGCGGCGCCGCTCGTGGCGGGGCTGCCGCTGTTCGGCATCGCCGCCTACGTCCACCTCGCGCTGCAGCTCTTCTGGCTGAACGCGCTCGGCTTCGACCGCGGCGGCGCGCGCACCTTCTTCCTCGCGCCGGTGGCGCCGGAGCGGGTGCTGCTCGCCAAGAACGCGGCGCTCCTCGCCTGGGCGCTCGCCATCTTCACGCTCGCGTCGGCGACCTACGTCGCGTTCGCCGGCCCGCAGCCGTGGTGGGCGGCGTGGGGCGCGCTGGCGCTGGTGCTCGGGCTGGCGCCGGTGCTCTACGGGCTCGGCAACCTGCTCGGGGTGGTCGCGCCGCGCGCGGCCTCCCACGGGCTGCAGCGCGCCGGCGCCGTCTCGCCGCTGGCGGCGCTGGCGGGAATGGGCATCACCGCGGCCGGCGTCGGGCTCTACGCCGGGCCGGTGCTCCTCGCCGCGGCGCTCGACGCGCTCTGGGTCGTGCCGCTCGCCTGGGCGGTGCTGGCCGGCGCCGCGTTCGCGGCCTGGCGCGCCACGCTGCCGCTCGCCGGACGGCTGCTGGCGGCCCGGCGCGAGCAGGTGCTGGCCGCCGTCTGCGGCGACGACGCCTGAGGTCCCGGCCGCGGCCGCGCGGCGCGCGCACCTTAGAATGGGTGGGAGGGAGGCGCTCATGCTCCAGGGAAAGTGCGCGCTCGTCACCGGCTCGACGAGCGGGATCGGGCTCGGCATCGCCAGGGCGCTCGCCGCCCGCGGCTGCCACGTCATGCTGAACGGGTTCGGCGATGCCGCGGCCGTCGAGCGCCTGCGGGCGGCGCTCGAGGCCGAGCGGGGCGTGAAGGTGCGCCACGACGGCGCCGATCTGACCCGGCCGGCGCAGATCGAGGCGCTGGTGAAGGGCACCGCCGACCGGCTGGGCGGCCTCGACGTGCTCGTCAACAACGCCGGCATCCAGTTCACCGCCAGCGTCGAGGCGTTCCCGCCGGAGCGCTGGGACGCGGTCATCGCCACGAACCTGTCGGCCGCGTTCCACACCACCCGGCTCGCGCTGCCGGGCATGCGCGCCAGGGGGTGGGGCCGCATCGTGAACACCGCCTCGGTGCACGGCCTCGTCGCCTCGGTGCAGAAGGCCGCCTACGTGGCGGCGAAGCACGGCATCATCGGCCTCACCAAGGTGGTCGCGCTGGAGACGGCCGGATCGGGGATCACCTGCAACGCCATCTGCCCGGGCTGGACCCGGACCGAGCTGGTCGAGCCGCAGATCGCGGCGCGCGCCCAGGCGAAGGGCCTCTCGCTCGAGGAGGGCGCGAAGGACCTGCTCGCCGAGAAGCAGCCCTCGAGGCAGTTCGTCACCGTCGATCAGCTCGGGGAGGTCGTCGCCTTTCTCTGCTCCGATGCGGCCTCGCAGATCACCGGCGCGTCCATCCCGGTGGACGGCGGCTGGACCGCGCAGTAGCGGGACGGGAGCGGCGGGGCCCCGCCCGAGGCGGTGGCGCGGCGCCGCCGGTGGTGCTCTCCTCGTGCGAGGGAAGGACGATGCGGCGCATGGCGGTCCTGGCGGCGGTGCTCATGGCGGCGTGCGGCGGCGCGACGCCCGGCGGCGGCGCCTCGGCCGCGCCGCTGGCGGGGACGCCGGTGACGGCGACGCCGGTGGTGCCCGCCGGGCCGCGCACGACGCGCAGCGCGTTCGCCGGACCCGAGCGCGACGTCATCCGCAGCGCCGACGAGTGGCAGGCGTTCTGGAGCCGGATGACCGCGGGCCTCGACCCGGCGCCCGCGGCCCCGGCCGTCGACTTCTCGCGGGACATGGTCCTCGCCGCCGCCCTCGGGACGCGCCCGACCGGCGGCTACGGCGTCGCCATCGAGGTGGCGCTCGACAGCGCGACGCTCCGCGCGCGCGTGACCGAGACGCGGCCGGGCATGGGCTGCATGACGACCCAGGCGCTCACCTCGCCGGTGGCCATCGTCCGGGTGCCGCGCAGCGACGCGCAGGTGGCGTGGAGCGACCGCGTCGAGACGAGGGACTGCGGCTGAGCGGCGCGCTACTGGCTGAACCCCTCGATGAGGTAGTGCGCCTCGATCCGCCTCAGCGCCAGCACCATCGCCGCCGTGCGCATGTCCACGGCGCGCCCGATGGCGTACGGCCGCGAGTCGTGTCCGGCGGCCTTCTGCGTCCGATCGCGCGCGATGTCGCGGATGATGGCGTAGTTGGACTTCAGCGCGCGCTCGAGCCGGGAGTTCACCTCCTGCTCGGTCCAGTGCTCCATGCGCTGGTTCTGCAGCCACTCGTAGTACGAGACGGTCACGCCGCCGGCGTTGGCGATGATGTCCGGGATGATGTCGATCTTCCGCGCCGCCAGGATGCGCTCGCCGTCGGGCGTGGTCGGGCCGTTGGCGGCCTCGACCACCAGCTTCACCTGCATCGTCTCGGCGACGTTCCCGTCGATCTCGCCGCCCAGCGCCGCCGGGATGGCGATGTCGGCGTCGATCTTCCAGAAGTCCGGCTTGGAGATGGCGGCCGCGCCGGGGAACCCCAGCACCGTCTTCTTGAGGTTGTCGCGGTTCTCGTGGACGAAGCGGACGAGGGCGGCGACGTCGATGCCGTCGTCGCGGTGGATGGTGCCGTTGGCGTCGTTCACCGCCACGATGCGCGCGCCCATGGCGGCGAGGATCTCGGCCGCGGCCGAGCCGACGTTGCCGAACCCCTGCAGGAGCACGCGCGCGCCGCGCAGCTGGAACCCCCTGTCGCGCGCCCACTCCTCGATGCAGTAGACGACGCCCTGGCCGGTGGCCTTGAGCCGCCCCTCGGAGCCGCCGATGCGCACGTCCTTGCCGGTGACGACGCCGCGGAGCGCGTGGCGATCCCGTTCACCATCCGTGTATTGGCGCATCATCATCGCCATGATCTCGCCGTTCGTGTTCACGTCCGGCGCCGGGATGTCGAGGAACGGGCCCATCAGGTTCTTGAGCTTGTAGACGTAGCGCAGCGTGAGGTGCTCCAGCTCCTCCCTCGAGTACGCCTGCGGGTCGATGCGGATGCCGCCCTTGGCGCCGCCGAACGGGATGTCGGCGATGGCCGTCTTCCAGGTCATCTCGGCGGCGAGCGTCTTGAACAGGTCGAGCGAGACGTCCTTGTGGAACCGGACGCCGCCCTTGTACGGGCCTCGCACCTGGTTGTGCTGGATGCGGTAGGCCTTGAACTTGCGCGGCTGGCCCCGGACCATCTTGAAGAGCCCGCGCTGCGGGATGTGGATGACGCCCTCGCGCACGGTGATGTCGGCGTCGAGCAGGGCGCGGCGGTGGAGGACGTAGTCGCCGTTGGCGAGCGGCTCGAGCGCCTCCCCGGCCTTCACCGAGGAGGGCGGGAGGTCGCGGTACGGGGCGGCCTCGTCGGCGTCCAGCGCCACCAGCCGGTCGCGCACGTCGAGGGTGACGTAGAAGATGTGCTCGAAGTCGGGCTCCTCGAGCTCCAGCCTCACGCGCGGGTGCATCCCGATGAGGTCGGCCGCGCGATGAAACGTCTCCATCGCCTCCGTGTAGATGGTCGACCGCCTCGAGGTCGTTTCCTTGCGCATCACGCGCATCGCGGTCCTCGTCGTCGCGCCGCCGGGGGAAGGGCCCTGCCTGCAGGCGCCGGGACCTTAAGCCTCGCGCGTCCGATGAGCCATTCTCGCATTGATTTGAAAAAGGGGTCTCGCCACGGCTGGTTGTGCGGCGCGTCGCGGCGGTCGCGGGACCCGGGACCGCGCGCGGGCCGGGCAGCTCGCACGCGGCGCGGCATCAGCGGGTCGCCGCCGGCCAGTCGGCGTGCACCACCAGGACGGGCACCCGGCACCGCCGCACGACGTTCTCCGCCACCGAGCCGATGAGCGCGTGGTCGCGGCCGGTGCGCCCGTGGGTGCCCATGACCACGAGGTCGTAGCCGCCCGCCTGCGCGCCCTGCACGATGGCGTCCGCCGGCTCGCCCGAGGCGACGGCGCTCGACACCCCCGCCGCCCCGAGGCGCTCCGCCTGTCGCTTCCAGTCGTCCAGGATGCCCGGGTCCGCGGCCGACGCCTGCAGCGCGGAGCTCGCGGCCGCCGCGTGGAACACGGTCAGCTCGGCGCCGAAGCGGCGGGCGAGGTCGACCGCCACCCGGAGCGCCGCGCGGGACTCCTCGGAGAAGTCGACCGGGCAGAACACCTTCCTCCAGCTCAGCTCTGACATGCCTCAACGGTAAGGCCGCGGCGGCGCGACCTCACGGGGTTGCCCTGCGGGCGAGCGGCCACGCGATCGGCGGGTCAAGGCACGACGAGCGAGCCACTCCCGGTGAGCGGGAAGCCGTCCGGCGCCGTACCGGACACGAGGACGCTGATCTCGTCGCCGGAGGCGAGCGGCGGCGGGGCGAGGAGGCCCGGAGGGGAGCGCTGCTCGCTTCCTGCGGGGACGCGACCGTACGTGACGGGCCCGGCGAACCCGCCCGACGTCGCCGCGACGGCCCACCTCGTCACGTCTCCGCGGTAGACGCGGACGTTCGCGGCGAGGTAGCCGCCGCTCCATGTGATCTCGAGGCCACTCAGCGTCACGACCACGTTTCGCACGGCGTCGAACCCGGCATCCGCGGTGAGCGTCACGGGCGCCGAGGGACACCCGCGGATCCGGCTCTCCGCGGAACGCATCCGGTCGAAGATCGGATCCGAGGTGTCGAGACGCCACGCCTGCAGGCTCGGGCCGTCGGCGACCAGCGTCCGGAGCGTGAATCGCCCCGCCGCGTCGCTGAGCGCGCCGGCGTGGCACAGGGATGGCTCGGGGAAGCACAGCACCCCGGCGGCGCTGCTCGGCACCGAGGCATCGGAGGCGCTGACGATCGCGTTCGCCAGCGGGCCACCGTTCCCGTCCTCGACGACGCCGGAGACCTCGCAGACGCTCACGGGAAGTCGCCGGTCCTCCGTGAGCGCCAGGACGCCGAGATCGGCGCACCCGCCGGAGCCGCACCGCGAGCCGCCCGGCACGGCCGCCGCGGTCTGGAACGGACCGAAGCGGTAGGCCTGCTCCGCGTGGCCGACGACGATGGAGACCGCCGGAGCCGTGGCGCCGCTCCAGGAGATCTCGGCGCAGACGTCGCCGGCCGCGGTGGGAACCCCGACGCTCCCCGAGGTGATGCTCTGAGAAGCGTCCGGATTCGGCCTCGTCTCGAGGTCCAGGGCGACGCGGGCGCCGGACGGAGATGCCCCGTCGGCCGTGACGAGCCGGCCGGCGATGCACGCCGCACCGTCGCCCGCCGCGCCGGCGGAGGACCGGGATGAACCGCACGCGCAGGTGGCTGCGACGAGCGCCGCGATGGCGTGGCGAGCGTCCATGACGTCCCTCCCCCGACGCGGAGCGGCGCTCGTCCGAGCGTCACGGTGAGCCGCAAGACCGCGAGTGTAGCAGGCCGGCGCGATCGCCATGCGCTCGTCGTTCGCGGACGCGGAAGACAGGCGCAATTTCGGTGATTCCAGGCCGTCAGGGCAGCTCGGCGCGCCGGATGAGGCCGGCGCCGACCTCGTAGCGCACGACGCCCACGTCCCAGGGGTCGGGGCGCTCCGGCGCCCGGCCGGTGACGATCTCGTGGTCGAGCACGACGGCCTCGCCCTCGGTGCGGCGCTCGGCGATCCGGAGGCGGCTCGTCGGGGAGCTCTCGAACAGCTTCGCGTACCGGTCGCGGATGGCGGCGCGCCCGCGGGCGAGGACCTCGCCCGACGC
This sequence comes from Anaeromyxobacteraceae bacterium, assembly GCA_035719345.1. Classification (GTDB taxonomy): domain Bacteria; phylum Myxococcota; class Myxococcia; order Myxococcales; family Anaeromyxobacteraceae; genus Anaeromyxobacter_A. The sequence continues at coordinate 5,504 of DASTGH010000672.1, read as the reverse complement.
GGCGCGCGCCACCACCGCGTCCTCGGCGTAGGTGGCGGCGAACGCGTCCGCGTCCCGGGCGTTGTAGGCGTTGGCCTGCATCTGGACCACGTCGGCGGCGGTGCGGGCGAGGATCTCGTCCGGCCGCCGCGCGACGCCGCCCTTCACCACCCAGGTGATGCGGCGCAGGTTCGCCACCGAGGCGCGCGGGTCCGCCTCGAGCACGAGCAGGTCGGCGGTGAGGCCGGGCGCCACGTCGCCGAGGTCGCTCCGCCCGAGGAGCCGCGCGGCCTGGATCGTGGCGGCGGCGAGCGCCTGCGCCGGCGAGAGCCCGGCGGCGACGAGCGCCTCCAGCTCGCGATGGAGGCCCGCGGCGTGGAAGGTGCCGATGTTCCCGGCGTCGCTGCCGGCGACGACGAGGCCGCCCGCGTCCCAGACGCGCTTGACGTTGCGCGCGGCCTCCGGCGGGATGGGTCGGCCGGAGCGGCCCGCGGGCGCGTCGAAGTCCTCGAGCACGGTCGCGACCGAGGCGGGGTCGGCGAGCTCCAGGTCCGGGCCGCCCAGGCGGACGCGCTTGCCGAGGACGTCGCGGTAGCCCTGCAGCACGGTGAGCGTGGTGACGTAGGGGACGCGCCGCGCGCGGAGGAGATCGAGGAACTCGGCGTCGACCTCCCCGGTGAAGACGCCGTGCACGAGCACGTCCGCGCCGGCGCGCAGGGCGGCCTTGGCGGTGGCGAGCTCGGTCGCGTGCACCGCGACGCGGAGGCCGGCGGCGTGCGCCTCCTCGACCGCGGCGCGCGCCACCGGCGTCCACGCCTCCGGCGCCGCGCCCGCGGGCACCACCCACCACAGCTTCACGAAGTCGGGGTGGCGCGCGGCCAGCTCGCGGACCATGGCCCGCGCCGCCGCGGGATCGGTCACCTGCACGATGGGCGGGTCGTCGAGCGCGAGCTGCGGGCGCGAGACCGACGCGAGGAGCGGGCCGGCCACCGCCACGCGCGGGGCGAGCGGCGAGCGCGCCGCCCGCTCGCGCACCTCGAAGTTCCACATCGGTCCGCCGAAGTCGATGACGCCGGTGATGCCCGCGCGCAGGTAGCGGCGGAAGGTCGTGTCGAGCTCGGCGGCGATGCGGGCGCGCTCCTCGCGGTAGGGGACGCGAGCGGTGACGTCGAGCACGTCGGGCCGCGTGGCGAGCCGTCCCGACTGGAAGAAGTGGACGTGCGCGTCGACCAGGCCGGCGACGATGAAGCTGCCCGGGCCGCCGAGCGCGGTGGCGTCGGGCGGGACCGGGACGTCGCGGGCGCGGCCCATGGCCGCGATGCGCTGGCCCTCGACGACGACGACCGCGTCCTCGAGCGCGTCGCCGGAGGCGCGGACGACCGCGCCGCGCAGGACGAGCGGAGCGCCGCCGGCGGTCGGTCGGCCCGGCTCGGGCGCGGAGCGGCAGGCGGCGAGGACGAGGCAGCAGGCCGCGGCGAGCGGGCGGTGCATGGAGCCCTCCGGACGCGTGCTGCATAGCGGCCGGGCGCCGCGCGCGCGGGGTGGGCTGCCGCGCCGGTGGAGACCCTCGCGGGAGCCGAGCGCCGGCGGTCCTGCGGACGGCGCCGCGTTCTTCACCGCGGGTACGCTGATCCCAGGATCAGCGAGGCGGGAAACGCGACCCGCGCCCGGGCGCTCGAAAGCGGACGGGCGGCCCGGCGCGAGGCCGGAACCGCCCGTGGGACGCCCGATTCTGGAGCCGACACCCAGACTTGAACTGGGGACCTACTGATTACGAATCAGTTGCTCTACCGGCTGAGCTATGTCGGCGAACCGGCGGCGTTTTAGCATCGCCGGAGGGGGACCGCAAGCGCCGCGGCCCGGTCACGGCGGCGCCGGATCGCACGTCGAGCAGGTGCACGGCACGCCCACCGCGGCACGGCAGAGGCGGCTCGCCTCGAGCCACGGCTGGTCGGTGCAGGCGCGCGCGGAGAAGTGCCCGAGCTCGAGGCGGGGCGCGAGCGTGGCGGTGTCGAGCACCGTGCAGTGGCAGACGAGCTCGCGGCAGCCGGTCGTGGACGGCTGCTCCACGTCCGCGCCCTCGGGCCCGCCGCAGGCCAGCGCCGCCGCCCCGAGCACGGCGGCGAGCGCGGCGGCGCGGCGGGGACGGCGGACCATGCGTCGAACGTAAGGGGAGATGGGGCGTGCCGTCTGTCGTCTGGCCGGGGCTCACACGACCGGGCGACAGCACGTGCGATGCTCCGCCACCCGTCCGTACATGGCGGCTGGACGCGGCGTGTCACGCGGGGCACCCGTCCCTATCGTTCCGGCATGGCAAAGATGAGAAGGGGCGACTCCAAGGCGGCGCTGGGCCGGCAGCGCGCGGACTTCCGCCGCGGGCCGGCGAAGCGGCATGTCGGCGACGCGGCGAGCGCGTCGGCGCACGGCCGCGCGGCGGAGCTGGCGCGGGTGCGGGAGCTGCGCGAGGAGCAGGCGGAGCGGCAGCGGACGGCGCACGCGCGCGAGCCGCTCTCCGTCATCGCGACCGACATCCTCGTCCACACCGCGCGCCTGGCGCGCGCGCTCGTCGGCATCCCGTTCCGCATGGCCGGTGCGCTGCGCGGCCACCGGACCGCCGGCGCAGAAGCCTAGAAGCTCGGGCCGATGGCGACGTAGACCTGGGTGGTGGCGAGCGGGTCGGGCGGCGCGCCCGAGGAGAACAGGGGCCCGAGGCCGCGAGCGACGCCGAGCCGGACATCGGTACGGAAGGCGTAGCCGAGCACCACCTCGGCGGCCAGCTCCACCCCCGCGCCGAACCGCACCAGCCGGTCGGTCCCGGGTGGCGCGGGATCTCCGAGCGCCGGGAAGGCGCCGCCGCCGTCGAGGAACGCCGAGCCGTACAGCCGCCGGACCTGCAGCGGCCACGCCGCCACGCCGCGCTCCAGGCGCGCGAGGGGGAAGCGCGCCTCGATGGTCCCGCTCACCAGCGTGGAGCCGGTGAAGGCGTCCGTCGGGTAGCCGCGGAGCAGGTCGGGCGGGAGCGTCGGCCCGAGCAGCGGCGAGAGCACGAGCGAGGCGAGGTCGGTGGGCGCGGGTCCGCCGAGCGTGAAGGGCTGGCGTCCGCCGATGGTCCCGGAGGCGAGCCCGAAGGAGCCGCGCAGCGCCAGGACCGCGTGGCGGACCAGTGGCAGCGGCAGGTACTGCGCCGCCGCGGCGCGCGCGCGGCTGTAGGTGAAGCTCCCGCCGAGCGCGGGCGAGGCGAGCCGGAACGAAAGACCCACCACGCGGCCTTCCTCGCGCGAGATGGACGAGACGTAGCGGCGGACGTCGGAGTAGGTGAGCCCGAGCGACGCCTCGGTGGCGGTCCCGTCCTGGTAGGGCGACGCGCCCGGCTCCACCACCTCGGGCGTCCCGCCGAGGGAGCGGAGGCGCAGGACGCGGTAGCCGAGGTCGAGCTCGTAGGCGCGGTCGACGTGCGTCTTCGTGAAGGCGAGGTTGAGCGCGATCGGCACCCAGCGCTCCTCCGGGAAGGAGGGCTCGCCGCCGGTCGTGCCGATGGCGCGGCTCGAGGACAGGCTGAGGCGCGGGTAGAGCCACGTCCCCACGTAGTTCGCGGCGTAGCCGGGCTCGCCGCTCTCGACGCCGTACCACGCCTGGAGCACGTAGGCGTGGCGGACGAGCACGTCCGTGCCGCCGGTGATGGCGCCGACGGTGAGGCCGCTGGGATCGCCGCCGAGGAGCGGGAGCCAGAACGTGGGAAGGATGGTGTCGAGCGCGCGATAGGGGCGATCGGGGAGCTCCGGGGGTGGGGGCAGGGCGGGTGCCTCGGGGCCGCGCAGCGGGCGAGCGCGAGCGGGCGCGGGCTCGCGCCAGGAGGTGCGGTCCACCGGGAGGACGGCGAGGTCGTAGCCGAGCCGCGAGTAGGTGAGGAGCGCGAGCGTGCTGCCGTCGGGCGACGGCTCGGGCTGGAACACGCCCAGCTCGACGTCGGTGACCTGCCACAGGCGGCCGGGGAGGTGGCGGCGGCCTTCGGTCGTTTCCGGCGACGAGGGCGCCTCCTCCAGCTCGTACGCATACACGTCGTAGATCCCCGTCCGCTCCGACGCGAAGTAGATCGTCCGCCCGTCCGGCGACCAGGACGGCGCGAGCTCGATGGCGTCGTCGTCGGTGACGAACGCCACCTCGCCGCCCTCCCACACCGCGACGTCCCACCGCCCCGCCTGCTGGATGGCGAAGGCGACGCGGCGACCGTCGGGCGACCAGCGGGGAGTCGCCACCTGCGCGCCCGGCGCGCTCCACAGCGTCTCGGGATCTCCTCCGTCGAGGCGGAGCTTCTTCAGCGCCGTCTCGCCGCCGGGGAGGTGCGCGGCGTAGACGACGGTGACGCCGTCGCGCGCCACGTCGGGGTCGCTCGCCCGCTCGCCGGAGGTCACCTGCCGCTTGCAGCCGCTGCCGAGGTCGGCCAGGTAGAGGTCGTCGCGCAGCACCCACTCGCGCTGGTAGTCGGTCGCGGCGACGACCGCCTCGCCGGAGCCGCGCAGCGCGAAGGCGCCGTTCGCGTCGACGGCGACGAGCCGGCCGCCGTCCGCGCCGGAGAGCGCCACGCGCCTGAGCCCGGGGCGTTCCTCGGTGCCGCGGTCGAGGTAGACGATCCCGTCGCCGCCCGGCAGCCAGCGCGGGTTCGCCACCACCGAGCCGCGCCAGGTGAGCCGCCGCACCCCCGTCGCGCCCCGCGCGCGGACGGCCTCGACCTCCGCCTCGGCGCGGCTCCGCACCGACGCGCCGAACTCGCGCCACAGGTCCGAGAGCGGCTCGCCGAGGTGCCGCTCCGAGAGCGTCTGGAAGCGCCACGGCCACACCTGCGATCCCTGGTCCTTCGTGAACGCGGTGAGCCCGGCGGGGCCGACGCCGGACCGCGCCCGGGCCCACTCCAGGAACCGCCCCCCGAGGAGGTACGCCATGTTCCCGCGCGGCCAGGTGAGCGGCTGGTGGACGGTCTCGTCGAGCCGCGGGAACGGGCCCTCGAGGGTCAGCGCGCGTGCGTACATGTCGAAGAGCGCGTTGCGGTTGCGGCCGCCGTCCTCGCCCGGGCCCGGGAGCTCGCCCTCGTGCAGCACGGCGAAGCCCTCGGTGAGGAGCGCCGGGCCGAAGGCGGCCGGGGTGAGCACCTTGCCGAAGACCGCGTTCACCGCCGCCGGCAGGCCCTCGACCGTGTCGAGGTGGAGGATGTGCACGTACTCGTGGCCGACGAGCGCCTCGACCCAGTCGCGCTGGTCGTCGAGCTCGGAGAACGGGTCGGGGGGCACGGCGTAGACGCGGATGGTGTTGTAGGGCAGCGGCGTCGCCGACCCGTTCGCGTCCTCGACGTCGTCCGAGACGACGACCTCGGTGCGGCCGCGCGGCGCGTGGGCGAACTGCGGCACGAGCGCGGCGTGCGCGCGCTCGCCGGCGGCGGCGACGCGCCGGGCGAGCGCGTCGAGGCCGTCGTGGTAGTGGACGCGGAAGTGCTCGGTCTCGACCGTCCGCCAGGTGAGGCGCGGGTCGTA
>DASTGH010000671.1:0-6199 GCA_035719345.1 Anaeromyxobacteraceae bacterium | reverse complement strand
GCCGGCGCGCCCGGGCCATCGCCGCGCTGGGCGCGGTCGGCGGTCCCGAGGCGCGCGACGCCGTCCTGGCCGCGGCGCGCGGCGCCGACGAGCCGTTCGCGGTGCGCGCCACCGCGTTCCACGCGGCCGCCTCGCTCCTCTCCTCGAAGGCGCTCGCCCAGGAGCTCACGCCCATCATGCAGCGCGAGCGCGAGCCGGCGCTGCGCGGCGTCGCCGCGGACGTGCTCGCCCGCCACGCCGGCGCCTCCGGGTGCGCGGCCGTGCGCGCGCAGGCGACGAAGGAGAGTGCGGCGCTTCGCGGGCACTTCACGCAGGCGCTGCAGCGCTGCGCGCAGGAGCCGTGAGGTCGCACGCCCGCCCCGGGCACCCCGGGGCGCCGCGCGGGCGCCGCTTCACGTCGCGCGCCGGGCCTTGCCTCCGGTCCGCACTTGGGGTTCAGTGGCGCCCGCCCGGCGCGGCCTCGTCCGGGCCTGCTCCGCATGTCCGCCGACCGCTCCGCCCTCGAGCAGCGCCTCTCCGCCGCGACCGCCGACGACACGGTCCGGGGGCTGATCTTCAACGCCGGCTTCGGCGTGGTGAGGCGGTTCCTCGGCGAGCCGGAGGCGCGCGCCTGCGACCCGGCGCAGACCGCCTCGCGCGTCCCCTTCTTCAGCTACCCGGTGACGGACTACGTGCGCTTCGCCTGGGCGGCCGCCGACCTGCTCGAGCCCCAGCTCGGCGGGACGGACGCCGTCTTCTTCGAGCTGGGCGCCGCCGCCACCCGCGACGTCCTCGGCTCGATGCTCGGGCGCACGCTCCTCTCGCTCAGCGCCGACGATCCGAAGGAGCTCCTGGCGCAGGTGCCGGCGGGCTACCGGGGCACCGTGAGCTACGGAGTGCGCGCCATCGAGTGGCTCGGGCCGAACCACGCGGTGGTCACCTACCGGCGCGACTTCCTCGTGCCGCCGTTCCACTGCGGCGTGCTCACCGCGGCGCTGCAGGCCATCGGACGGCGAGAGGTCACGGCGACCGGCCACGCCGTGGGCCTCCTCGACCACGACGTCGAGCTCGCCTGGCGGTGATGAGCGGTGGCGCGGCGGGCGCGCCGTTATGCTGCCGGGCCCGCGGGCCCCGCTCGCGGCCCGGAGGTGCACATGAGGGCGGTCGTGTTCGCGTCGCAGGGCGGTCCCGAGGTGATCGAGATCCGCGAGCTGCCGGACCCCGCGCCCGGGCGCAACGAGGTGCTGGTGCGCGTGCGGGCGGCGGCGCTCAACCGCGCCGACCTGCTCCAGCGCCGCGGGCTCTACCCGCCGCCGCCCGGGCTGCGCGCCGACGTCCCGGGCCTCGAGCTCGCCGGCGAGGTGGCCGCGGTCGGCGAGGGCGTCACCGCGTTCCGCCCCGGCGACCGCGTCATGGCCATCGCCGGCGGCGAGGCGCAGGCCGAGCTCTGCGTCGCGCACGAGCGCATGCTGGTGAAGGTGCCGGAGCGCCTCGGGCTGGAGGATGCGGGCGCGACGATGGAGGCGTTCGTGACGGCGCACGACGCCCTCTTCACGCTCGGCGGGCTCCGGCCCGGCTGGCCCGTGCTCGTGCACGCCGTCGGCTCGGGCGTCGGCACGGCGGCGCTGCAGCTCGCCCGCGCCGCGGGCGCGACCGTGATCGGCACCTCCCGCACCGCCGACAAGCTCGAGCGCGCCCGGGCGCTCGGGCTCGATCACGGCATCCTGGTGGGCAAGGACGAGCCGCGCTTCGCGGAGGAGGTGCGCCGGGTGACGGGTGGCGAGGGCGCGCCGGTGGTGATCGACTTCGTCGGCGCACCCTACGCGGCGGAGAACCTGGCGGCGCTGGCGCCGCTCGGGCGCGTCGTGGTGGTCGGCACCATGGGGGGGCCGAAGGCGCAGGTGGACCTCGGGGTGCTCATGCGCAAGCGAGCGGAGGTGGTGGGGACGGTCCTCCGGCCACGCCCGCTCGAGGAGAAGATCCGGGCCACGCGCCTCTTCGCCCGGGACGCGCTGCCGCTGCTCGCCGCAGGCGAGGTGAAGCCGATCGTGGACGCGGCGCTGCCGATGGAGCGCGCGAGAGAGGCGCACGAGCGCATGGAGCGGAACGACAGCTTCGGGAAGCTCGTCCTGACGATGTAGGCCGATGGCCCGGGCCCGGCCGAGACGGGAACCGTGACGCCGGATGGCCTCCGGCCGGCCGCGCCAGCGCTTCAGCGCACGAAGCGGAGCTGCCGGTTCATCCGCCTCGCCAGCGGCGACGACGAGAGGAGGAGCGCGGCCCGCTCCATCTTCTGGGTGCCGAACCCATCCGCCGCCTCGTACGCGGCCGAGATGAGGTCGCCCAGCGTGGTGACGACCTTTCGCGGGAGCTGGATCACGGCGGCCCGGCGGCTCGTCTTCTTCATGAGGTACGTCAGATAGCAAGCGGCGCGCCTCGGGCGGCGAACGGGGTTCCGGGCGGTTGCGCCGGGCGCCCAGGGCGGGGCTGTCGTTTTTCCAGCCACGTCACCGGCAAACTCGACAGCGCCAGGCCGACGTGCGGCGCGGCGCGCCGGTGCTAAAAGGGGCGTCATGCCGACGCAGCCGACGAAGAGACTGGAGACGTTCCCGAACCCGAATCCATCGCGCCCGTACGAGATCGCGATGGAGTGCCCGGAGTTCACCTGCCTCTGCCCCATGACGGGCCAGCCCGACTTCGCGACCATCAAGCTGCGCTACGTGCCGGCCGAGCGGTGCGTCGAGCTGAAGAGCCTCAAGCTCTACCTCTGGAGCTACCGCAACGAGGGCGCCTTCCACGAGGCGGTGACCAACCGCATCTGCGACGACCTCGTCGCGGCGCTCGCGCCGCGCTGGATCGAGGTCGTCGGCGACTTCTCCGTCCGCGGCGGCATCCACACGGCGGTGACGGTCCGGAACGGAGAGCGGCCGAGCTTCTAGCTGGCCCCGTCCCAGCTCCCTCCCCGCCCTGTCCACCCGGCCCTCCGGGCCGCGCCCCGGCCTCCACTGAGAGTGCACTGATCCCAGGATCAGCGTTCGCACCCGCGATCGACCCCGCGCTGATCACCGCGACCGGTCGCTGACCCCCGCCCGCTGACCGCCACTCGCGCGCCACGCGCCGCGCGCTGCGCACCCGTCTGCGCTGGCGCCCGCCGCCTCGGCCGTAGGACGGGGCCGCGGTTCCGTGTCAGAACCCCTGCCGCACCTCCGCAGGCACGTCGCAGCGACGGGTGGGCGACCGCCTCCAAGGTGTGGAAGCGTCGCCGGAGCGCCTTCCGCGCTCCACATGTGCGCACCCGGCCGGCCGAGCGCCGGAGCGCCTCTGGCCACGATGGGGCGTCGCCAAAGCGTGAGGCCGAGCGTGCGGCCGCCGGCCCGTGGCAGCGCCGGAGGAGCGGCGCTCGCGCCTGCGGCACAGGGCGATCGGCGAGCGGACGAGCGCTCGCGTGCGGAGGACCACCGACACGTCGGTCGGAGTGGCGCCCTGTGAGCGGAGGCATGTGCTCCACCCGCACCCACCCACGCCTGGAGGGAACAGGCACGCTAGGCACCTCGTTCGACGGGCGCAGGCCAACGACCCCGAAAGGAGCCGTACTTGACCTCCCGCCGAGCTGCCATCGCCCTCGCCGCCCTCCTGTCCCTCGTCCCGGCGGCCGGGCGCGCCGCCACCGTGTGGACCACGGTGGCGAGCGAGAAGATCCGCCCCGACGCGCGGCCGCGCGGCGACGCCAGCGCGTCCATCGGCGCGGCGAAGAACGAGTTCGAGGCCTTCCAGATCGTCGTGACCGGTCCGGCGTCGGGCGTCTCCGCCTTCGCCACCGAGCTCAAGGGCGCCGGCACCATCGACGCGCCGCGGCTCTACCGGGAGGACCTCATCGACGTGAAGCAGCCCTCGAGCGCCGACGGCGCCACGGGCCGCTTCCCCGACGCGCTCGTCCCCGACGTCGACGAGATCGCGGGCGAGAAGCGCAACGCCTTCCCGTTCGACGTGGCGGCCGGCGAGAGCCGGGCGATCTGGGTGGAGGTGCACGTCCCCGCCGGCGCGAAGCCCGGCGACTACACCGGCTCGGTCTCGGTGCGCACGAAGGACGGCGAGACGAACGTCCCGGTGCACCTCACCGTCTGGGACTTCGCGCTCCCGTCGACGTCATCCCTCAAGACGGCGTTCGGCATGAACTACGGCGGCGTCCGGGCCGGGCACGGCGCCCCGTCGGGCGACGCGCTGGCGGCGCTGCGCGAGCGCTACGGCCGCTTCGCGCTCGACCACCGCATCTCCATCCACAACGTGTGGGACGACTCGCAGCAGAAGGACTGGAACCACTTCGACCAGACCTGGGGCCCGCTCCTCGACGGCACCGCCAAGACGCAGCTCGAGGGCGCGCGCCTCACCTCGATGTCGGCCGGCGTGAACGTGTCGTCCGTCGCGGACCACCAGAACTGGGCCACGCACTTCAAGGGGAAGGGCTGGTTCGACCGCCTCTTCCAGTACACCTGCGACGAGCCGCCCCTCACCTGCCAGTGGTCGGACGTGGCGAACCGCGCCCGCGTCGCGAAGCAGGCCGATCCGAACTTCCGCACCCTCGTCACCACCGACATGGAGCAGGCGCAGAAGAACAGCGACGGCGGCAAGTCGGTGGACGTGATGGTGCCGCTCGTCAACTACATGGACGACCGCCCGGCGAACGCCTACGGCAAGGGCCGCAGCGGCGACACGCGCGGCGACTACGACGCGTTCCTCGCCTCGGGCAAGCAGAAGGAGCTGTGGCTCTACGAGAGCTGCATGAGCCACGGCTGCGGCGGCACGGTCGACATCGGCAACCCGTCCGCGGACCAGATGTACTACACGGGCTGGCCGAGCTACGTGATCGACGCCTCGGCGACGCGGGCCCGCGCCCTGGAGTGGTTCAGCTTCCGCTACGGCGCGTCGGGCGAGCTGTACTACGAGACCACGGTCGCCTACGACCACGACGCGTGGTCGAACCAGTGGGACTTCTCGGGCAACGGCGACGGCACGCTCTTCTACCCCGGCACGCCCTCGCGCATCGGCGGGCACACCGACGTCCCGGTGGCCTCCATCCGCCTGAAGATGATCCGGGAGGGGCTCGAGGACTTCGAGTACCTCAAGCTGCTCGCCGACGTGGGCGGCGCCGAGGACGCGAAGGCCATCGCCGCGAAGCTCTTCCCGCACCCCTGGCAGTCGGACGTGAAGGCGGCGGACCTCATGGCGGCGCGCGAGGAGATCGCGCGCAAGATCCTGGCGCGCACCGGCAAGTCGGTGCCGGAGGCGGGCCTGACCGTGCCGGGCGGCCTCGGCTCCGGCGGCGGCGCTTTCGGCGCGGACGTCGCGGGCGGCGGCTGCTCCTCGGGCGGCGGCGCGGTGGGGCTCCTCAACGTGCTCCTGCTCCCGCTCGCGCTCGTCGCGCAGCGGCTGCGCGCACGGCGCCGGAAGTAGACGTCCACGTCCATCCGCGATCGCGCGAGCGGCGGCCGGGGTCCACCCCCGCGCCGCCGCTCGCTCGTCCGGGGTCCGGGCGCTCGCCCTGCACACGCCCGCCTCACCCTCCGTGAGGCTCCCCCTTCCCTCTCCACCGGGCGAACACATCTTGGGCTGGCCATGCCCTCACCGCGCCCGCCGTCGCTGGCCGCCGCCGCGGCCGTGCTCGCCCTCGCGTGCTCGGGGGCGGCAGCCCCTGGCGCCCCCAGCGCGGCCGGGGCGCTCCCGGCCCCCGACGCCGGCGAGGCCGCTGCCCCATCGTGCCCGGCCGCGGTCGGGACACCCTTCTGCTGGCTCAACCCTCGCCCGCAGGGCGATGCGCTGGTCGGCCTCTGGGCGGCCGGGCCCGCCGACGCCTGGGCGGTCGGCGCCGAGGGCGCGATCGCCCGCTGGGACGGGCGCGCGCTCTCGCTCGTCGCGGTGCCCACCCCGGCGCCGCTGCGCGCGATCTGGGGGAGCGCGCCGGACGACGTCTGGGCGGTCGGCGATGCCGTGCTCCACTTCGACGGCGACCGCTGGCGGGTGGTGGAGGCGCCGCCGGGCCGGTGGGCCGCCATCGCAGGCCGCGCGCGAGACGACGTGTGGATGGTGGGGGCGGCGGGCGCCGCCGCGCGCTTCGACGGCGCGGCCTGGCATCCCGTCGGGACGGGCACGATCGACGACCTCTCGGCGGTGACGGTCGCCGGCCCGGGCGAGGTGTGGGCGGCGGCGGCGCGCGGCGGCGCCC
>DASTGH010000670.1:0-13447 GCA_035719345.1 Anaeromyxobacteraceae bacterium | reverse complement strand
GGTCCTGGCCGGCGTCGCGGTCGGGGTGGCGCTCCTCGCCAAGTACACGGCGGCGCTGCTCGCGCCGGCGCTCCTCGTCCTCGTCCTCTGGGACGGCGAGCTGCGCCGCCAGCTGCGCGCACCGTGGCCCTGGCTCGGCGCCGCCGTCGCGGTGGCGCTCTTCGCGCCCTGCCTGGCGTGGAACGCGCGCCACGGCTGGATCTCGATCCGCTTCCAGCTCGGCCACGGGTTCGGTGCGGACGCGACGGTGCGCTCCGTCGCGGAGTACGTGCTCGGGCAGCTCGCCGGCGCGGGGCCGGTCGCGCTCGCCGCCGGCGTCGTCGCGCTGGCGCGCGTCCGCACCACCGCATGGAAGCGGGTCGCGGCCGCGGCGCTCCTCCCCCTCGCGGTCACGACGTGGGCGGCGATGCGGGGCCGGGTCGAGGCGAACTGGCCCGCGCTCGCGTACCCGGCGCTGGCCGCGGCCGCCGGAGCCCGGCTCGCCGCCTGGCCCGGCCGCGCATCGCGGCGCGCGCTCGCCTGGGGGTCGGCCGCGCTGGCGCTCGCACTGCTCGCCCTCTTCGGCATGGAGCAGCGCTCGCCCCGGCTCCTCGCCGCCACGCCGGCGTTCGAGCGCTTCCACGGCGGGCGGCAGCTCGCGATCGGCGCCCGGGCGCAGGTCGTGGGCGCGTGTGCGGCCGCCGGATGCGATCCTTCGCGGCCGTTCGTCGTGCCGGCGAGCTACCAGGTCGCCGCGGTGCTCGGCTACTACGGCGGCTTCGACCGGCTCGGCCCGGCCCTGGAGCGGCCCTCGCAGCTCGACGTGTGGGGAGCGCGGCCGGAGCCGGGGGAGGTCCCGCTCCTGGTGCGGGCGGCGGGCGAGCCCGGCACGGCCGTCGTCACCCCGCTGCTCGATCCGCCGCTCGCGCGCGTGCTGTGGTGAACGCTAGGGCGGGACGGGGAAGGCCATGCCGCAGGCCTCCTTCCCGGCCTCGCTGTTGATGAAGTCGCAGACGTTCGAGGAGTCCGGCGCCTTGCAGGTGTCGAGGAGGTGGCGGCAGGTGTCCTCCTGCGCGCCGTTCGGGCTGTTCGCCGAGAGCGTGGAGCGCACCGTGGAGCGGCAGCTGTCGCGGGAGGTGCCCTGCGGCTGGCAGTCGCAGATGCGGTCGCCGAGGTCCTGGCAGGGCGAGCCGCACGCGGAGAGCGCGAGCGCGAGCAGGGCGGCGAGGGCGGCGGCGGGCGTCCGCATGAGGGCCGCGGAGGATCGCCCGGATCGCCCGGCGGATCAAGCCGCTCAGCGCGCCGTCGCGGCGCGAAGCGCCTCCTCCACGAAGTCGAGGCGGTCGTTGCCGATCCACATCTCCTCGCCGGCGAAGAACGTCGGCGCCCCGAAGGAGCCGCGCCGCACCGCCTCGTCGGTCTGCGCCACGAGCGCGGCCTTCTCCCCGGGCGCGGCGGCGACGAGCGCCGGACCGTCGAGCCCGACCGAGGTCGCGACCGCGGCCAGGACCTCGGGCGACGTGACGTCCCTGTCCTCGGCCCACACGGCGCGGAAGGCGGCGTGCGTGAAGGGCACGAGCGCGCCGCGCCGCTCGGCGGCGAGCGCGCAGCGCATGGCGAGCACCGTGGAGAAGGGGTGGACGCGCGGGAAGGCGAACGGCACGCCCAGCCGCCGGGCCCAGCGCGCGGTGTCCACCTTGAGGTGCGCGTACTTGGCGGGCGTGTCGGCCGGGGCCTTGTTGTCGGTCGCCTTGAGCACGCCGCCGAGGAGGAAGGGACGCCAGCGCAGGGTCGCGCCGGTGCGGGACGCGATCGCCTCGACCCGCGCCGAGGCGAAGTACGAGTACGGCGAGACGAAGTCGTAGAAGAACTCGAGCGTCGCCATCCTGGGGTCTCCGTGGCAAGGACGCCGGGGCCCGGCTCACCTCGGCGCCGCCGTGAATGGCGCGGGGGCGCCGGCCGTCCGTCCGATATAAGGGGTCGCCATGATCGCCGCCCTCGCGCTCGCCATCGCCGCCTCCGCCGCTCCCGCCGCCGCGGGAGACGTGCCGCCCCGGGACGCCGCGGCGCTCGCGCAGAAGGTGCAGGGGTACTACGAGCGGACCAAGGACCTCGAGGCGCGCTTCGTCCAGGACTACACGTACGCGGCGTTCGGCCGCACCCAGACCTCGTCGGGGACGCTGCGCGTGAAGAAGCCGGGCAAGATCCGCTGGGAGTACGAGCGGCCGGCGAGGAAGACGGTCCTGGTGAGCGGTAACCGCCTCACGCAGTACGAGCCGGAGGCGAACCAGGTCTACGTCGACGAGCACTTCGACCTCTCCGCGCTCTCCGCGGCCGTCACCTTCCTCGTGGGCAAGGGCAGCCTGGAGAAGGAGTTCACGCTCGCCTCCGACGCGCCGGGGCGGCTCGTCCTCACGCCGCGCAAGCCGGATGCGCGGGTGACGCAGGTCGTCCTCACCGTCGCGGCCGACGGCCAGGTCACCGCCACGCGCGTCGAGGACGCGCAGGGCAACGCGAACGCGCTCCGCTTCGAGGACCTGCGCCGGAACGTCGGCCTGCCCGACTCCGCCTTCGAGCTGAAGCTGCCCGCCGACGTCCACCGGGTGAGGCCGCCCGGCGGGTGATCTCGCGGCGCCTGCCGTGAGTCGTTCGACTTCGGCCTCGCCTCCGTTCGCCCTGAGCGTAGCGAAGCGGAGTCGAAGGGCGAGGCCTGACGCTCAGGACAGGCTGCGCGAAGCGGAGTCGAAGGGCGCCCTTCAGCCGCCGACCACCGGCCGCAGCGCCTCGACGAGCGGGGTCGAGCCTCGGGTGAGCGAACCGGGCCGCTCCCAGGCGAGGAGCCCCTTCACCGCGGCGCGGTACATCTCCGCGTAGAGCCGCGCCATGTCCGGCGGGAGCCCGGCCTGCGCCAGGCCGGCCTCCGCCGCCTCGACCGGCGCCGACACCGCCTTCACGGGCTTCCCGAGCAAGGTGCCGATCGACGCCGCGACGTCGTTCACGGACCACTCCTGCGCGCCCGCCAGCTCGACCACGCGCGTGCCCGGGGCCGCCTCGCCGAGGGCGCGCGCCACGGCCGCGCCGATGTCGCGCGCGCACACCTGCGCGAACGGGTAGTCGACGGGGCCGAAGTGGGGGACGATCCCCTGCGCCTTCGCGAGCGGCACCACCGAACCCCAGTTCTCCAGGAAGTACGCGGCGCGGAGGAACGTCACCGACGGCGCGATGCCGCGCAGCGCCTGCTCGGCGCGGTGGGCCGTGACGATCGGGCCGGTGCCGGCGGCGTGCTGGGCGCCCACCGAAGAAAGGAAGACGATCTGCGGCACCTTCGAGCGCTTCACGCCGTCGACCATCCGGTCGAGGAGCGCCTTGCGATCGGCGAGGAAGTCCTTCGCCTCCACATTGGGCGGGGAGAGCAGGAACGCGCCGGTGACGCCCTCGAGGGCGCGGGCGAGCGCGGTTGGGTCGCCGAGGTCCGCGACCGCGACCTCGCAGCCCCGCGCCTTCCAGCGCGCGCCCTTCTCCGCGCCGCGCACGATGACGCGGACGGGCTTCCCGCCCGCGAGGAGGGCGTCCGCGGTGGCGGCGCCCGTGTGACCGGTGACTCCGGCGATGGCGTACATGCGTCCTCTCCCGGCGGCCGCCCGCCATTGCGAGCTCGCCGCGCCGGTCTTGGATGCCGCCGGGCGCCGGCGGGTTCGCGCCGCCCGCGGGGCAGGCCTTCAGCCGTGCCCCGGTCCCTCGTCCGGATCGGTGACCCAGCGCGCGGCCAGGAAGACCGCCGCCATCGCCGCCCACCCCGCCGCCCACGGCCAGGCGGGGCGGAGGTCGAGCACGGTGTCGCCCGGCGTGAAGCGCCAGGCGTGGACGAGCCCGGCGAGGGAGAGGAGCGCCCCCGCCGCGCACCAGGCGGCGGCGCGGGCGAAGCGGCGCTCGATCACCTGCACCGTGGCGGCGGCCAGGATCATCGACGTGAAGATGAAGCCCTGCTCCAGGGCGAACGCGCCGCCGGCGTACGTGTCCGAGGCGCGGAACGCGCCGAGGAGCGCCTCGGAGAACGGGTGCCCCGGGGCGCCGAGGCCGGCCGCGCGCAGGCCGTTCTTGGCCATGAGCGCTCCCCAGGCGCCGAGCCCGGGGAGGAGCCCCATGACCACCGCCGGCGCGTGCTCGCGCGGCGTGGCGGAGAAGGCCTGCGCGCTGATGACGACGCCGATCCAGAGGACGATGGCCATGCCGGCCTCGACCGGGATGGCCCAGGTGATGAACGAGAGCGTGCCGGTGACGCAGACGAGCGTGGCGAACACGCCGTTCAGCACCGAGTATCCGGCGCGCGCCCCCATCGCCTTCCAGCCGGGGTGGCCGATGTAGATGGTGGTGGGGAAGGGCGAGCCGAAGAGCGCCGCCACCACCGAGCCGAGGCCGTTCACCAGGAGCGAGGGACGCGTGGCGTAGGCGTCGCCCGCCGCCTCCGCCGACTCGATGTTCTGGAGCGAGCCGACGAGGTTGAAGAGGCCCATGGGCAGGATGACGGAGGCGTAGGTGAGAAGGTGGCCGTCCGTCACCGACTGCCACAGCGCCGCGAGCGCGGGCGAGGGCGGCGAGAACGCCGGCGGCGCGGGCCGCTCCCCCACCGGCGCGAGCCCGGTCGCCCAGGCCAGCAGCGTCCCGAGCGCGACCGCGACCAGGCCCCCGGGCAACCTCCCGCGGAAGCGGACGCGCCCGAAGTAGGTGAGGAGGACGACGCCGAGCGTGGCGAGGCCGACGAGCGGCCGCTCGAAGGTGCGGAACAGGAAGCCGAGGCTGATGAAGCCGAGCGCGATGCCGGCCAGGGTGGAGAGCAGCGCGGCGCGGGGCGTGGCCCGGCGCACCCGCTCCGCGGCGAAGGCGCCGGCCGCCTCGATGAGGCCCGAGCCGAGGCAGGCCGCCACGCCCGCCACCCAGGCCGTGCGCACCGGATCGGGCGCGCCCGCCGCCTCGGCGGCGAGCTTCGCCGGGAGCATGACCAGGAAGACGTGGCCGAAGAGCGAGACCGTGTTGATGCCGTAGGGCAGCGCGCAGACGTCCGCGCGCCCGGTCCGGGCGGCGAGCCGCCGCGCCTGCCAGGCGTAGAAGAGATTCCCGACGAGGAGCGAAACGGCCGCGCCCGGCAGCACGGCCCCGTGGACGAGCGAGGCCGGGAAGCCGAGCACGAACCGGCAGAGCGCGTCGACGAGCAGCAGCTGGATGAGGTTGTCGAGCGCGAGGCCGAAGAAGCCGTCGACGTCGCCGCGGACGAAGAGGGGGAGGCGGGCCGGGGTGGGGCCGGGCATGGCCCCGCGACTCTACCCGAGGACCCTGAGCCCGCTCGCCTTCGCGACCTTGCGTGGCCGGGCGGCGCCGCGCGGGCGGGCGTCCTTCGCCACCACCCGCCCGACGAGGTCGTAGTCGCCCGCGTCGGCCACCTCGACGGTGACGATCTCGCCGGGGTAGACCGCGGCGCCCTCGTCGCCGGGGACCGCGATCTCGTTGATGTAGGTGAGCCCGTCGATCTCCGGCGCCTGCTGCGCGTGGCGGCCGGCGAGCAGGTGCTCCGACTCCTCGCTCGCGCCCTCCACCAGCACCTCCAGCCGCCGGCCGACGAGGGCGCGCTGGTGGGCGGCGGCGATGTCGCGCTGCAGCTCCATGACGCGCTCGAAGCGCTCGCGCTTCACCGCGGGCGGCAGCTGCCCCTCCATCTCGGCGGCGGCGGTGCCCTCCTCGCGCGAGTACTCGAAGACGCCGAGGCGCTCGAAGCGCTGCTCCTCGACGAAGCGGAGCAGCTCCTCGAAATCGGCCTCGGTCTCGCCAGGGAGCCCGACGATGAGCGAGGTGCGGAGCGCGAGCCCGGGGACGCGGGCGCGCAGCTTGGCGAGCAGCTCGCGCAGGAAGCCCACGTCGCGCCCGCGCTTCATGGCGCGCAGCAGCCGATCGGAGGCGTGCTGCAGCGGCATGTCGAGGTACTTCACGATCTTCGGCTCGCGCGCCATGACCTCCACGAGCGCGTCGGGGAAGTCGCGCGGGTAGGCGTAGTGGAGCCGGATCCAGCGGACGCCGTCGACGCGGCAGAGCGCCGGGAGGAGCTCGTGCAGCCGCGGGCGGCCGGGGAGATCGTGCCCCCAGGCGGTGAGGTCCTGCGCCAAGAGCGACAGCTCCACCGCGCCCTGGCCGGCGAGCGCCTCGGCCTCGGCGACCAGGTCGTCGGCGGTGCGCGACCGCTGCGGTCCGCGCCGCGCCGGGATGATGCAGGAGGCGCAGGCGTTGTCGCAGCCCTCGGCGATCTTGAGGTAGGCGGTGTGCGAGGGGAGCGAGTTCACCCGCGGCGTCGTGGCGGCGTGCACGAAGTCCGGGTCCGGCACGATCACCCGCGCCGCCTGGGCGTCGGCCACGATGCGGGCGATGTCCTGGTAGGCGCCGGTGCCGACGAAGTGATCCACCTCCGGCAGCTCGGCCGCCAGCTCGGCGTGGTAGCGCTGGGTGAGGCAACCGGCGACGACGAGCTTCTTGCAGCGGCCGGATGCCTTCTCCTCGGCGAGCTCGACGATCGCCGAGATCGACTCCTCCTTCGCGCTCTCGATGAATCCGCAGGTGTTCACCACGATGACGTCGGCGTCGCCGGGCGCCTGGACCAGGCGGAAGCCCGCATCCGCCAGGGTGCCGAGCATGACCTCGCTGTCCACCCTGTTCTTCGGGCAGCCGAGGGTGTGCATGTAGACGCGGGCGCTCATGGGAGGGTCGAAGGATGTAACAGGCCGAGGCGAGCCGTTTCAACCGGTGACGCGGCGCGCTACCGCGGCCGTCCCCCGCCGCACAGCTGCTAAGCTGTCCCCGTGCACCGCCTCGCCGCTGGCGCTCTCGCCGCGACGCTCCTCGCCTGCGCCTCCCAGCGCCGCATCGACATCCGGCCGCCGAAGGCCATCGACCTCTCCGGCGCGACGCTCCTCTCCTGGGTGGGGCCGTCGGCCCGCGGCTTCTCCGACGCGCGGGGCCGGCCCTGCCCGGCGCTCGGGCCCGGGGTGGCCGACGCGTTCGTGGGGTGGTGGGCGGAGGAGGACGACCAGGCCTGCTGGCACGACACCGTCGACACGAAGGTCCGCCCCGGCGTGCTCGAGCTGCGCTGGCGCGGGGTGGTGCCTGCCGACGGCAGCTACGAGGTGGTGAGCGCCGGGTACGCCGTCCGCGCCTGGGGCACGGTCGTGGCGCGTGGCTCGTACGCGGGCCAGTTCTGGGCCGGGGCGCACCTCGTCGTGGAGGCGACCTCGCCCCGCTGCAGCGCGACGTGGAGCGCCGAGCTGGTGACCGCCAAGGTCGCGCTCCCCATGCAGCGAGAGGGGAGCTTCGGCGGCTGGACGGAGCTCTCCGGCGTGCACCTCGCCGGCTGCCGCGCCGGCGACGAGCTCGAGGTGCGGGTGCAGCTCGTCGCGCGCGCGAACCACGGATCGGTGGCGGTCGACTCCTTCGGGTTCTCGGTCCCCTCCGATCGCGAGCTGGGCCGCATGTTCGGCCTCCGGCCGGCGAAGGAGGTCGCCGCCGCGCCGCGGGTCGTCACTCCCTGAAGTTCTGGAAGCGGATGGGGATGCCGAGGCCCGCGCCGCGCACCGCCTGCATGGCGGCCTGGAGGTCGTCCTTCTTCTTGCCGGTGATGCGCACCGCGTCGCCCTGGATCGACGCCTGGAGCTTCAGGCCCGAGTCCTTCACCAGCGCCACGATCTTCTTCGCGTCCTCGGCCTTGATGCCCTTCTTCAGCTTCACGAGCTGGCGCACGTGGCCGCCGGCGGCAGGCTCGACCTTCTGCGGGTCGAGGCCCTCCAGCGGCACGCCGCGCTTGGCGAGCTTCTCCATGAGCACGCCGTAGGCGGCCTCGGCGCGCCCCTCGGTGTTGGCCTTGAGCAGGATCGAGCCGTCCTGCTGGCGCTCGAGGTCGGTCGCGGTCCCCTTGAAGTCGAAGCGCTGCGCGATCTCCTTGCGCGTCTGGTTGAAGGCGTTCTCGACCTCCATGAGGTCGAGCTCGGACACGACGTCGAAGCTGGGCATGTCGGCTCCTGGCTAGAGTTCGAGCACCACCGGCAGGACGGGCGGGCGGCGCGCCCCCTCGCGGCGGAACCAGCGCCGCACCGCCTGGCGCAGCGCCTCCTGCACCTCGGCCGGGTCCTGCCGCGCCTGCGGCGAGAGCTCCTCGATGGCGCGCAGCGACTCCGCCCGCACCGCGGCCTCGGCGGCCCCGCCGGGCTCGAGCCCGGCCACGCCGCGGCCGAAGATCTCGGGGCCGCGCACCACCGCTCCGCTCCCGCGGTCCACCGCCACGACCACGATGCACAGCCCGGCCTCGGAGAGGAGCCGCCGGTCGCGCACGACGAGGTCCGCCACCTCCGCGCCGGCGTCGCGGTCGGCGTAGACGCGGCCGGTGGGGAGGCGCTCCTCGAGCACCCGCGCGCCGCCGTCGGAGAGCTCCAGCACCTCGCCGTCCACGAGCACGTGCCGGTGGGCGACGCCCTCGGCCTCGGCGTGCGCGGCGTGGCGGGCCAGGTGCCGGAACTCGCCGTGGATGGGGACGAAGCGCTCGGGGCGGGCGAGGCGGAGGACCCGGCGCTGCTCCTCCTCCTGGGCGTGGCCGGAGACGTGCAGCGGCGCGAGCGTCTCGTAGGCGACGAGCGCGCCGCGCCGCGCCAGCTCGTTCACCACCTGGCCGATGGCGATCTCGTTCCCCGGGATGTGGCGCGAGGAGAGGACGACGAGGTCGCCCGGCTCGACCGCGAGGTCCGGGTGCTCGCCGCGGGCGAGGCGCGCCAGCGCGCTGCGCGGCTCGCCCTGCGTGCCGGTGGTGAGGACGCACAGCTCCCGCGGCGGCAGGTCGCGCGCCTCGGCGGAGCTGCACAGCTGCCAGCCGGCGAGCGTGAGGTAGCCGAGCTCCATCGCCAGCCGGACGTTCGCCTCCATGGATCGGCCGAGCGGCAGGAGCCGCCGACCGAAGGCGCGCGCGGCGTCGGCGACGCCCTGGATGCGGTGCACGTTGGAGGCGAAGCAGGCGACGAAGACGCGGCCGCGCGCGCCCTCGAACGCGTGCTCCAGCGCCCGCGCCACCTCCGCCTCGGACAGCGAGGTGCCGGGGCGCTCGGCGTTGGTGGAATCGGAGAGGAGGAGCCGCACGCCCTCGCGCCCGAGCGCCTCCATCCGGGCGAGGTCCATGAGGGGACCGGCCGCCGGCGACGGGTCGATCTTGAAGTCGCCGGTGTGGAGCAGCATCCCCTGCGGCGTGCGCAGCGCCAGCGCGCAGGCGTCGGGGATGGAGTGGGTGACGGCCAGGAACTCGGCGGTGACGGGCTCGCCTTCCCCGCGGACCTCGCCCGGCGCCACCTCGCGCAGGTCGGCGTCGACGCCCGCCTCCGCGAGCCGGGCCGCGAGCAGGGCGCGGGCGAAGCGCGGCACGTGCACCGGCGCCTTCACGGCGCGGAGGAGCGCGGCGAGTCCGCCGATGTGGTCCTCGTGCCCGTGGGTGACGTAGACCGCTCCCACCTGCTCCTTCCGCGCCAGGAGCCAGGAGAGGTCGGGCAGGATCGCGTCCACGCCGATCGGCTCGTTCGGGAACATGACGCCGCAGTCGACGACCGCGATGCGGCCGTCGGCCTCGATCGCCATGCAGTTCATGCCGATCTCGCCGAGCCCGCCCAGGGCGGCGACGCGGACGGGGACACCCACTTCCCTGTCGTACTCGGGACGGCCGCGGGGCGCAGCGCGGGCGGCGCGCTCAACCCTGGCAGCCGCAGGGCGCGCCGCGGGCGCTCGCCTCGTAGCAGGCGCGGGCGACGTCCTGCTCCTCCTCGACCACCTCGCAGGCGGCGAAGGTGAAGCGCGGGTCGTACTCGCCGTAGGCGCGGGCGGTGAAGGTCTGCTCGCCGTCGTGACGGCACTCGCCCACGTGCAGGGCGAGGCCGATCTGGTGCCGGAGCGCGGCGCGCACCTGCTCCTCGTTGGCGAGCCCGCGCGCGAGCAGCGTCTCGCCGATGGGGCGGTGCGTGGAGCGGCACTCGGCCACCACCTCCTCGATGGCCGCGGTCGCGAGCCCGGCGTGGTGCTTGAGGTGCCCGGTGAAGGCGCGAGGGTGGCGCCCGTCGCTGGCCCAGGCCACGCGGCCGCGCTGCAGGTAGACGTGCACGCGCCCGGCGTGGCAGGAGCAGACGAGCTCGCCGGTGGCGCCCTCCTCCGCGCACGCGAGGATGCGGCGCGAGGTGGTCGACTCGAGGATCTCGACGTCCTCCAGCCCCACGACCTCGACGGC
Organism: Anaeromyxobacteraceae bacterium; assembly: GCA_035719345.1. GTDB lineage: Bacteria > Myxococcota > Myxococcia > Myxococcales > Anaeromyxobacteraceae > Anaeromyxobacter_A. Next base: position 3,180 of record DASTGH010000670.1, on the reverse strand, counting down.
GGATGCGGACGGCGCGCTCGTCATGCTCTCCCCCTGATGCCGGATCGACCACCCGCGTCGTCCGCCGGCCACGTGACCCGCACAGCAAGGACGGCACCAGCGCGGCGGCGGGCCGCGGCACGCGAAACCACGGGTGAACCCGGACGCGCGCGCCGTGCGCGACGGCACCCCGCGAGTCGCGGCGCACCCGGATCGCGCGCGTCCGGTGCCGGCGCGAGGTGGGCCGGCGCGCTACACTCGCCTTCACCCGCCGCGGAGCGCGCATGGACGTCTACCAGATCTGGTGCGACCTCAAGCCCGGCGTGAGCGACCTCGCCTTCGCCGAGGGGCTCGGGCGCTGGCTCTCGATGCTGCAGCGCGAGGGGCGGATCGCGTCCTGGCGGCTCCTCCGCCGCAAGCTCGGACTCGGGCCGGACGGCGTCGGCGAGTTCCAGGTGCTGATCGAGACGCGCGACCTGGCCCAGCTCGACGAGGCGTTCCAGGTGGCGTCGCGGCGGAGCGGCGAGGCCGAGGCCGCCCACGCCGGCGTGAACCAGCTCGTCACCGGCTTCCGCGCCGGCCTGTGGCGCGACTTCCCCGACCCGCACCGCGTCCGCGGCGAGGAGCGGTTCTGACCGCGGGTAGCCCGCAGCCTGAAGCCTGTAGCCTGAGGCCTGTAGCCCGCTCCGACGCCGGTTATCCTCTCCCGGCCGTGCCCGATCCCGTCCTCGACGACCTGAACGACGCCCAGCGCGCGGCGGTGCTGCACGGCGAGGGACCGCTCCTCGTCCTGGCGGGCGCCGGCTCCGGCAAGACGCGCGTCATCGTGCACCGCGTGGCCCACCTCGTCCGCGACCAGGGGGTGATGCCCTGGCACGTGCTCTGCGTCACGTTCACGAACAAGGCCGCAGGGGAGATGCGCGAGCGGCTCGCCGCGCTGCTCAGCGATGACGCGCGCGACCTCTGGGTGTCCACCTTCCACGCCTTCGGCGCGCGCTTCCTGCGGCGCGAGGCGGCCGCGGCCGGCCTGCCGCCGTCGTTCCCCATCTACGACGCCGACGACGCGCTGCGGGTGGTGAAGGGCCTCATGGCGGAGATGGGGATGGCCGACGGCGAGCCCGTCACGGCGCGGGACGTCCACGGCCACATCGACCGCTGGAAGAACGACGCGCTCCGCGCTCGCGACGTCCGCGTCGGCGAGCTCGACGTGGAGAAGCAGGCGGCGAAGGCCGTGTACGAGCGGTACGAGAAGGCGCTGGCGCGCGCCGGCGCCGCCGACTTCGGCGACCTCATCGCGCGCCCGCTCCACCTCCTCGAGGAGGACGAAGCGCTGCGCAAGCGCTGGTCCCTGCGCTTCCGCCACCTCCTCGTGGACGAGTTCCAGGACACGAACCCGGCGCAGTACCGGCTCGTGAAGCTCCTGGCCGGCCCGAAGCGCAACGTCTGCGTGGTGGGCGACGACGACCAGGCCATCTACCGCTGGCGCGGCGCGGACGTGGCCAACATCCTCGACTTCGACCGGCAGTTCGACGGCGCCCGGGTGGTGAAGCTGGAGCAGAACTACCGCTCCACCCCGCCCATCCTGGAGGCGGCGCACGCCGTCATCTCGCGCGCGCACCGCCGGCGCGAGAAGCGGCTGTGGACCGCCGCCGAGGGCGGCGCGCCGCTCGGGATGCTGGTCGCGCCCGACGAGCATGGCGAGGCGGCCCTGATCGCGGACGGGGTGCGGCGCGCGCACGCCGCGGGCGCGCGCTGGGAGGAGATCGCCGTCCTCTACCGCACGAACGCGCAGTCCCGCGCCATCGAGGACGCGCTGCGCTCGGCGCGCATGCCGTACGTGGTGGTGCGCGGGACGAGCTTCTACGAGCGCGCCGAGGTGAAGGACGCCGCCGCCTACCTGCGGCTCGCGCTGGCGCCGCGCTCCGACGTGGATCTCTCTCGCGTCGTGAACCGCCCGGCGCGCGGCGTCGGCGAGAAGAGCGTGGAGCGCCTGCAGGCCTTCGCCGAGGACCGCGGGCTGGCGCTCTTCGACGCGCTGCGGGAGGTGGACGCGATCGACGGGCTCACGCCGCGCGTGCGCCGCGGGCTCTCCGAGTTCCGCGACCTCGTCGCCGGCCTGGCCGCGCGGGTGGGGGCGCTCGACGCGGGCGCCGCGGTGCAGGAAGTGCTGAGCGGCTCGGGCATGATCGAGCGGCTCAGGGCGGAGGGCACGGACGAGGCGGTGGAGCGGGCAGAGAACCTCATGGAGCTCCTCGCCGCCGCCCGCGAGTTCGACGAGGCGCAAATCGGGCGGCCGCCACCGCGCGACGAGGACGGCCCCGAGCCGCCGCCGCTGGCCCGCTTCCTCGAGGCCATCGCGCTCCTCGGCGAGGCCGACGCGCCCACGCCCGAGGGCCGTGTCGCGCTCATGACGCTCCACGCGGCCAAGGGCCTCGAGTTCGACGCCGTCTTCCTCGCCGGGCTGGAGGAGGGGGTGCTCCCCTATCGCCGCCCGTGGCGGCGCCCCGAGACGCGCGGTGCGGAGGAGGCGGACGAGGACGAGGAGCGGCGGCTCTGCTACGTGGGGATGACCCGCGCCCGCAAGCTCCTCACGCTCACGCTGGCGCGCCGGCGCATGACCTACGGCGACGCCGGGCCGACCTACCGGGAGCAGACGCCGTCCCGGTTCCTGGGTGACCTCCCGCCGTCGCTCTTCGGCCTGCCCGCCCGCCCCGAGCCGGCGCGCGCCGCGCCGCCCCGCATCCGGCGCCACCCGGGCGCGCTCGAGGGCGAGCCGGTGATCGAGCTCGACGACGACGACGGGTGGCACGGATCGGCGCCCCCGCGCGCGCCCGCGCCGCACCCCGCCGGCCGCCCCGCGCCGCCCCGGCCCGTTTCCGCAGGACCGCGCGTGGAGTACGACGAGGACGCGGCCGGCCCGCTCGCGCCCGGCGACCGCGTGGTCCACCCGCAGCTCGGGGAGGGGCTCGTGCGCTCCGCGGAGGGCGCCGGGCCGGACGCGAAGGTCACGGTCGCCTTCTTCGAGCGCGGCGAGAAGCGGGTCATCGCCCGCTGGCTGCGGCGCGCGTGACCGGCGCGTCTGCGCGGCGACGACGGGGTCGCCGAGGCATGCGGCTCGCCGAGGCGCGCCCGGCGCCGTACCATGGCGCCGAGCTCGCCATGCCGCCGCGACCCCACCCCGCCCCGCCCTCGCCCCTCGCC
>DASTGH010000669.1:0-3057 GCA_035719345.1 Anaeromyxobacteraceae bacterium | reverse complement strand
CGCGCTCGCCGGCCCCGGGGCCGCGACCGGCGGCGCGCCGCGCGAGCTGCCGCAGGCCGGCGGCGCGGCGCCGACGAGCGCCTTCCAGGCGTACGCGAACTACGTCGCGCTGCCGCCCTCCGAGGCCTTCCGCATCGAGTACTGGGAGCTGGAGGAGGCGAAGCTGCGGCGCCAGCCGCCCGAGCGCGAGCTGTCGCGGCGGGTGGTGGTGGTGGTCGGCGGCGCGAGCGGCATCGGCCGCTCCACCGCGCTCCTCGCCGCCGAGCGGGGCGCGCACGTGGTGGTGGCCGACCGCGACGCGTCGCAGGCGAGCGCCGCCGCGGCCGAGGTGCGGGAGCGCGCCGGCGCGGAGGGCGCCCTGGCCGTGTCCGTGGACGTGCGCGACCGCGCCGCGATCCGGGCGGCGCTGGGCGAGGTGGTGTCGGCGTTCGGCGGGCTCGACGTGCTCGTGAACAGCGCCGCCCTCTTCCCGGTGGCGGGCGCGGGCGGCCTCACCGATGCCCAGTGGACGGCGACGCTCGACGTCAACATCGCCGCCAACGTGCGCCTGGCCGAGGAGGCGGGCACCATCCTCCAGGCGCAGGCCCTCGACGCGAGCCTCATCCTCGTCTCCTCCGCGAACGCCGTCGTCCCGAAGCACGGCAGCGAGGCCTACGACGCCAGCAAGGCGGCGGTGAGCCACCTCGTGCGGGAGCTGGCGGTGGCGCTCGCGCCGGCGGTGAGGGTGAACGGGGTCAGCCCCGCGACGGTGGTGCAGGGCTCGGCCATGTTCCCGCGCGACCGCGTCATCGCCTCGCTCACGAAGTACGGCATCGCCTTCGAGGAGCGGCAGTCCGACGAGGAGCTGCGCGCGCTCCTCGCCGGGTTCTACGCGCGGCGCACGCTCACCAAGGGCGACGTGCGGCCCGAGGACTGCGCACGGGCGATCCTGTTCCTGGCTGGCCCGCAGGCGCGCTGCACCACCGGGCACCTCGTGCCGGTCGACGGCGGGCTGGTGGAGGCGTTCCTGCGCTGAGCGATGATGCGCGATTCGGAAACGTCCGTTCGCCCTGAGCGTAGCAGCGCATCGCGCTGCGGAGTCGAAGGGCGCCGCGCTGGGTTATGTTGAGTTCTCCGTCACGGGGTCGAGACGTGGCGAGCGCCGTCGAGCTGCACGACATCACGAAGACGTTCGCCGGCTTCGCCGCGCTGAAGGGCGTGAGCCTGGACGTGCGCGCCGGCGAGGTCCACGCGCTCCTCGGCGAGAACGGGGCGGGGAAGTCCACGCTCATCCGCGTCATCGCCGGCGCGCACCAGCCCGACGCCGGGGAGATCCGCGTCGGCGGCGAGGTGGTGCGCTTCGCCTCGCCGCGCGAGGCGCGCCGCCGCGGCATCGCCACCGTCTACCAGGAGCTCCTGCTCTTCCCCGAGCTGTCGGTCGCCGAGAACATCTTCCTCGGCAACGCGCCCCGCACGCGGCTCGGGACGCTCGGCTGGCGCGAGATGCGGGCGCGGGCGCGGGCGCTCCTCGACAGCCTCGACAGCCCCGACCTCGACGTGGACGCGAAGGTGAGCGGCCTGTCGGTGGCGAACCGGCAGCGGGTCGAGATCGCGAAGGCGCTCTCCCAGGACCCGAAGGTGCTGGTCATGGACGAGCCGACCGCCTCGCTCGCGGGCGCGGACGTGGAGCGGCTCATGGCCATCGTGCGGCGCCTGCGCGAGCGGGGGGTCGCCATCCTCTACGTGAGCCACCGCCTGTCCGAGATCTTCGAGCTGGCGGACCGCGTCACGGTGCTGCGCGACGGCGCCAACGTCGGCACGCGCGCCATCGGCGAGGTGAACGAGGCGGCGCTCGTCTCGATGATGGTGGGCCGCGCCATCGAGCAGCTCTTCCCCAAGGCCGACGTGGCGCCCGGCGAGGTGGTGCTGGAGGTGCGCCGGCTCTCGCACAAGGCCAAGGTGCGCGACGTCTCGCTGGAGGTGCGCAGCGGCGAGATCCTCGGCATCGCCGGGCTGGTCGGCTCCGGCCGCACCGAGCTGGCGCTCACGCTCTTCGGCATCACGCCCGCCACCTCGGGCGAGATCGTGCTCGGCGGCAGGCCCGTGACCATCGACTCGCCCCGCCGGGCGCGCGACCTCGGCATCGCCTACGTCCCGGAGGACCGCGGGCTGCAGGGCCTCATCCGCCCCTTCCCGCTGCGCGAGAACGTGTCGCTCCCCGTCCTCGGGAAGGTGGCGCGCGGCCCCTTCCTCCTCGTCCGCCGCGAGCTGGCGCGGGCACGCGACGCCATCCAGCAGCTCGGGATCCGCGCGCGCGGGACCGAGCAGGTCGTCCGCCAGCTCTCCGGCGGCAACCAGCAGAAGGTGGTGCTGGCGAAGTGGCTCGGCACCGAGCCGCGCGTCCTCATCATGGACGAGCCCACGCGCGGCATCGACGTCGGCGCCAAGGCCGAGGTGCACGCGCTCATGGGCGCGCTGGCGCGCCGCGGGCTCGCCATCATCATGATCTCGAGCGAGCTGCCCGAGGTGCTCGGCATGAGCGACCGGGTGCTGGTGATGAGCCAGGGCCGGGTGGTGGGGGCGTTCGCGCGGGACGAGGCGACGCCGGATGCGGTCGGCGCCGCGATGACGCGCACCAGCCGCGAGGGGGACGCCGCGTGATGGACGCGCCGCAGGCCGGCTACGCCCCGGCGCGCCAGGGCCCGCGGCGGCCGCTCGCGGCGCGCCTCGCCGCCGCGTACGGGCAGGAGCTGGTGGTGCTCGGGGCCATCCTCGTGCTCATGGCGGTCGTGGGCGCGAAGAACGCGCGCTTTCTCTCCGAGCAGAACCTGCGCAGCGTCTTCATCGGCAACGCCTACGTGGCGGTGGCGGCGATCGGGATGTCGATGGTGATCATCGCCGACCACATCGACGTCTCGGTGGGCTCGCTCATCGGCGTGCTCGCCACGCTCACCGGGACGCTCGCGGTGAACGGCTACCCGGTGTGGCTCGCCTGGCTCGCCGCCGTGGGCGCGGGCATCGCCATCGACGTGACGCTCGGGGTCCTCGTCGCCTACGCGCGCATCCCGGCGATCGTGG
>DASTGH010000668.1:0-15680 GCA_035719345.1 Anaeromyxobacteraceae bacterium | reverse complement strand
GGCGGCGTCGTGACGGTCGGCTCGGGGCCGGCGGCCTTCCGCGAGATCGGCGGGCGCCGCGGACCGTTCGAGGACGTCCCTCCGTTCGCCGCCTACCTGCCCGGCACGGCCCCGGTGGCGGTGCGGGCGCACGACGCCGCGGAGGTGGCGATCTGCACGGCGCCCGGCACCGGGAAGCTCCCGGCCCGCCTCATCGAGCCGGGGTCGATGCGCCGATCGGTGCGCGGGCGCGAGCTCAACACGCGCTACGTGACGGACATCCTGCCCGAGGACCAGCCGGCCGAGAGCCTGCTCGTGGTCGAGGTGAGGACGCCGACGGGACACAGCTCCAGCTATCCGCCGCACAAGCACGACCGCGACGCCGCGCCCGAGGAGACGCTGCTCGAGGAGACGTACTACCACCGGCTCGATCCCCCGCAGGGCTTCGTCTTCCAGCGCGTGTACACGGACGATCGCAGCCTCGACGAGTCCCACGCCGTGGAGGACGGCGACGTGGTGGTGGTCCCGCGCGGCTACCACCCGGTGGTCGTGCCGTGGGGCTACCGCAGCTACTACCTCAACGTCATGGCGGGCCCTTCGCGGGCCTGGCACTTCAAGAACGACCCGGCGCACGAGTGGATCGTCGCGCCGCAGTCCTGAACGAGAGCGAGGAGACGGACATGACCCCATCGCAGCCGAGGCCCATCGGCCACCACGTGGGCGGGCAGCACCGCGCGGGCGAGAGCGGCCGCGCCGGCGACGTCTTCGACCCGGCGACCGGCCAGGTCACGGGTCGGGTGGCGCTGGCCAGCGAGGCGGAGGTGGGCGCGGCCGTGGCGGCCGCCCAGAAGGCCTTCCGCCCGTGGGCCGAGACCTCGCCGCTCCGGCGCGCGCGCGTCATGTTCCGCTTCAAGGAGCTCATCGAGCGGGATCTGGACCGGCTCGCCGCGGCCATCACCTCGGAGCACGGGAAGGTGCTCTCCGACGCCAGGGGCGAGGTCCAGCGCGGGCTCGAGGTGGTGGAGTACGCCACGGGCATTCCCGAGCTCCTCAAGGGCGAGTACACCGAGCAGGTGGCGGGCGGCATCGACGCCTGGACGGTGCGGCAGCCGCTCGGCGTGTGCGCGGGGATCACGCCCTTCAACTTCCCGGCGATGGTGCCCATGTGGATGTTCCCCATGGCCATCGCCTGCGGGAACACGTTCGTCCTGAAGCCGTCGGAGCGCGACCCGTCGGCCTCGCTGCTCATCGCCGACCTCCTGCGCGAGGCCGGCCTCCCCGACGGCGTCTTCAACGTGGTGCAGGGCGACAAGGTGGCGGTGGACGCCCTCCTGGCGCACCCCGACGTGCAGGCGGTGAGCTTCGTCGGCTCGACCCCCATCGCCCGGCACATCTACGCCACCGGCACGGCCACCGGGAAGCGGGTGCAGGCGCTGGGCGGCGCCAAGAACCACATGATCGTCATGCCCGATGCCGACCTCGACGGGGCGGTCAACGCGCTGCTCGGCGCCGCCTACGGTTCGGCCGGCGAGCGCTGCATGGCCATCTCGGTGGCGGTGGCGGTGGGCGACGTGGCCGACGCGCTGGTGGAGCAGCTCGCCGTCAAGGTGCGCGAGCTCCGCGTGAGCGACGGGCGCGAGGCAGCGGCGGAGATGGGCCCGGTGGTCACCGGCGTCCACCGCGAACGGATCCTCTCCTACATCGACGACGGGGTGAAGGCCGGAGCGAGGCTGGTCGTGGACGGGCGCGCGCTGCGTGTCGCGGGGCGCGAGGGTGGCTTCTTCCTGGGCGGCTCGCTCTTCGACCGGGTCACGCCGGAGATGCGCATCTACAGGGAGGAGATCTTCGGCCCGGTGCTGTGCGTGGTGCGCGTCCCCACCTTCGGCGAGGCGCTCGAGCTCGTGAACCGCCACGAGTTCGGCAACGGCGTGGCGCTCTTCACTCGCGACGGCCACACCGCCCGCGAGTTCGTGCACCGGGTGCAGGTGGGGATGATCGGCGTGAACGTGCCCATCCCCGTGCCCATGGCCTTCCACAGCTTCGGCGGCTGGAAGCGGAGCCTCTTCGGCGACCACCACGCGCACGGGCCGGAGGGCGTGCGCTTCTACACCCGCCAGAAGGCGATCACCCAGCGCTGGCCTGACACCAGCAAGGCGGCCGGACCCGCCTTCTCCATGCCGACGCTGAGCTGAGCCGCCGGCGCGATCATTCGTCGCATCACCGGCCTCCCCGGCCGGGGTATCACCGACCCTCGGGCTGCGAGCCCCGGGCCCACGGAGGACACACACCATGAAGAAGGTCCTGTTGCTGGTCGCCGCCATGGCGGCGGTCGTCTCGTGGTCGCTGGCCTCGGCCGCGGGCGGCAGCAAGCGCTACGCGCTGCTCATGAGCCACATGTCGAACGCGTTCACCATCGAGATGGCGACCGCCGTGCAGAACCGGGCGAAGGAGCTGAAGGCCGACCTGACCGTGTTCGAGGCGGGCCAGGACGTGGCCAAGCAGATCGGGCAGATCGAGTCGGCCGTGGCGCAGGGCTACGCCGCCATCCTCATCGAGCCGGTGTCGGTGGACGGTGTCGTGCCGGCCATCGCCGCGGCCAGGAAGGCGGGCGTGGTGGTGGTCACGGTCAACCAGAAGATCGCGAAGCAGGAGGAGGCCAACGCCTACGTCGGCGCCAATCCGGTCGAGGGCGGCGAGCTGGAGATGGAGACCGCGGCCAAGGCCATCGGCGGCAAGGGCAACGTCGCGTTCCTGCTCGGTCCCATGGGGTCCGACGCGCAGCTCGGCCGCACCAAGGGCTACGAGAACGTGATCAAGTCGAAGTACCCGGGCATCAAGGTCGTCTACCAGCAGACCGCCAACTGGCGGACGGACGAGGCGCTGAAGCTGGTCGAGAACTGGCTGCAGACCGGCACCAAGATCGACGCCGTCGTCGCCAACAACGACGGCATGGCGCTCGGCGCGCTCAAGGCGGTCGAGGACGCGCGCCTCGGCAAGTCGATCAAGGTGTACGGCCTCGACGCCACGCCCGACGCGCTGCAGGCGGTGGCCGACGGCCGCCTCGCGGCGACCATCTCGCAGAGCACCACCGATCAGGGCCGCGTCGGGATGGAGACGGCCTACAAGATCGTGAACGGCGAGAAGGTGAAGCCCGAGGTGATCGTGGCGCACACGCTCATCACCAGGGACAACGTCGCCAAGTTCATGAAGAAGTGATGGGAGCCCGCACGCCGGGCCGGCGCGCGCCGGCCCGGGGCGGGCGCTCGCGGCAGCCGAGGCAGGGACCATGGCCGGCGCACTCCTCGAGATGCGAGGCATCTGGAAGCGCTTCGGCGGCGTCCCGGTGCTGCAGGGCGTGAACCTCTCCCTCGCCCGCGGCGAGGTGCACGCGCTCGTCGGCGAGAACGGCGCCGGCAAGTCGACGCTCATGAAGATCCTCATGGGCATCCACCGCGCCGACGCGGGCGAGATCCGGCTCGACGGCGCGAAGGTCGCGTTCGCGAACCCGCGCGAGGCGCTGCGCGGCGGCATCGCCATGATCCACCAGGAGCTGAACCCGGTCCTGGACATGGAGGTGGCGGAGAACGTCTTCCTGGGGCGGGAGCCGCGGCGCGGGCGCCTGGGCCTCTTCAGCATCGCCGACCGGCGGCGCATGCGGGCCGAGTGCGAGAAGCTGCTCGCCTCGCTCTCCATCCCCATCCGCCCGGACGCGCTCATGCGGCGGCTCAGCGTCGCCGAGATGCAGCTCGTGGAGATCGCGAAGGCCCTCTCGCTCGACCCCAAGGTCATCGTCATGGACGAGCCGACCTCGGCCATCACCGAGCGCGAGGTGGAGATCCTCTTCGCCCGGATCGCGGCGCTGCGGGAGCGCGGCGTCTCGGTCATCTACATCTCGCACAAGCTCGCCGAGCTGTTCCGCATCGCCGACCGGATGACGGTGCTCCGCGACGGCACCTTCGTCGGCTGCGAGGAGGCGCGCCGGCTCGACCGCGACCAGCTCATCCGCATGATGGTGGGGCGCGAGCTCACGGAGCTGTTCCCCAAGCAGGAAGTCCCCGTGGGCGAGGAGGTGCTCTCCGTCTCGCGGCTCTCCTGGGGAGGCCGCATCCACGACGTGAGCTTCACGCTGCGGCGAGGGGAGATCCTGGGCATCGCCGGCCTGGTCGGCGCCGGGCGCAGCGAGACCGCCGAGGCGCTCTTCGGGCTCCGCCGGCCGGTGTCCGGCGAGGTGCGGATCCGCGGCCGACCCGTCCGCATCCGCTCGCCGCGCGAGGCCATCCGCCTCGGCGTCGCGCTCGTCACCGAGGACCGCAAGCTCCAGGGGCTCAACCTCAAGGCCACGGTCGAGGAGAACATCTCGCTGGTGGCGCTCTCGCGGCTCTTCCCCGGCGGCTATCTCGCCCGGCGCAGGGAGGGCGAGATCGCGGACGACGCCATGCGCCGGCTGCGCATCAAGGCGTTCTCGCGGCGGACCGTGGTGGCCTCGCTCTCCGGCGGCAACCAGCAGAAGGTCGTGCTCGCCAAGTGGCTCCTGGCGGAGCCGGAGATCATCGTCTTCGACGAGCCCACCCGCGGGATCGACGTGGGCGCCAAGCGCGACATCTACCTCCTCGTCGGCGAGCTGGTCCGGGCGGGGAAGGCCGTGGTGCTCATCTCGTCGGAGATCCCGGAGCTGATCGGCCTCGCCGACCGGATCCTGGTCATGGCCGGTGGCCGCATCACCGGGGAGCTCCAGCGCGCCGAGTTCACCCAGGAGCGGATCATGCACCATGCCTCGCAGTTCCACGGAGCCTGACGTGGAGAGCTCAGGGCGAGCCATGGAGGGGTCAGCCGCGCCGCGGCCCGCGAGCCCGCATCGCCGGGTGGTGCTGCGCGACCTCGGCATCCTCGTCGTGTTCCTGCTGGTGGTCGCGGCGCTGGTGGCGATCTCACCCCAGGCCTTCGCGCGCCCGACGAACCTCATCAACGTCATGAAGCAGGCGTCGATCAACGGCATGCTGGCGCTGGGGATGACCTTCGTCATCATCTCGGGCGGCATCGACCTGTCAGTCGGGTCGATCGTGGCGCTCGGCGGCGTGATCGCGGCCAGCCTCGCCCATCCCGGCGAGTACCCGCTGGTGGTGGCGCTGGTCGTCCCGGTGGTGGCCGGCGCGCTCGTCGGCGCCGTGAACGGTGCGAGCGTCGCCTGGGGCGGCATCCCGCCCTTCATCGTCACGCTCGCCACCATGACGGCCGTGCGCGGCGTCGCGCTCATCCTGGCGCACGGGGCCCCGGTGTTCGGCGTCTCGCGCCCGTTCGAGCTCGTCGCCACCGGCTTCGTCGCCGAGTCCGTGCCGAACCTCGTCCTCTACTTCCTCCTCGTCACGGCGGCGTGCGCCTTCCTGCTCGCGAAGACCGTGTTCGGCCGGCGCGTGTACGCGGTCGGCGGGAACGAGGTCGCGGCCGCCGTCTCGGGCATCCACGTCGCCGGTATCAAGATCGGCGTTTACACGCTCTCCGGCGCCCTGGCCGGCCTGGGCGGTCTGCTCCTCGCCTCGCGCACCATCTCCGGCAACCCGACCGCCGGCGTCGCCTACGAGCTCGACGCCATCGCCGCGGTCATCATCGGCGGCGTGAGCATGAGCGGCGGCGTGGGGACCTGGTACGGCACGGTCATCGGCGCCCTCTTCATCGCCGTGATCGGCAACGGCCTCGACATCCTCAACGTTTCCTCGCACTACCAGCTCATCATCAAGGGCCTCATCATCTTCTTCGCCGTCCTCTTCGACATCAAGGGCAAGGGCAGGCGCTGAGCGCGACCCCCCCCGCCGCATCGGTGTGCGATCGGTGAGTGCCGCCGGGCGATGCTCATGTGCGGGACACGGGGCGAGCGCGAAGCGGGGCGCGAGCCGGACGAGCGGGGGGAGCCGTGACCGCCGAGGCGCGGTCGTGGCGGGAGCCGGCGCGGCAGCGCCGCTCCGTGTCCTCGCTTCACGCGAGGCGCTGACGCAGCTCGGGATCGGCGTGGGCGAGGTGCTCGAGGCACTCGTCCACCGCAGCGCGGTCGCCGGCGCTCGCGAGCCGCGCCAGCGCGACCCGGAGGACCCGGACGACCGCGCCGCGGATGCGCTCTCGAGCCTTGATGGCCCACTGCGCCTCGAGGTGCGAGAACGGCGGGCCGCGGTACAGCTCGAGCAGGCCGGTGACGCTCCACCGGACGCGCTCGAGGTCGTTCGCCCCGTCCTGGAGCGACCCGCGCGCCGCGGCCATCCTGACGTTCAGCGCGTCGACGTCGGTCCAGACGCGCGAGGCATCGAGCTTCAGCGCCCCGCCGGAGCGCACGACGAGCGTCGGATCGCCCAGGATGCGCCGCAGGCGATAGAGCGTCGTCTCGAGCGCATGCCGTCCCGCTGCGCCGTCCATCTCGGGCCACAGCTCGTCCGCCACGACCTGCTCGGACGGGCTCGACGCCCCGAGCGCGGCCAGCGCATGGAGCAGCTCGAGCGGCTTGCGCGGCAGCTTGCCGGAGAAGACCACGGGCGATCCGCCGCGCCACAGCTCGAACGGGCCGAGCGTGCGGATCCGGACGGGCCACGGCCACCGCTCCGGCGTCGCCTCGCCGGGGGCGACGAGCTCGTTCGCGTGGACGTACTCGGTCACGTGCTCGACCTCGATGCCGTGCTCGAAGGCCAGCGCCGCGAGGCGCGCCATGACGTCCCTGCGCCACCCGTTCCAGGGGTGACGCGTGACGTGGTGCTCGCGCCCGAGCCGCAGCGCCTCGCGCAGCCGATCGACCGCTCGGGGCTCCTCCCCACCCCGGCGATGGACCTCGGCCAGCATGAGCAGCGCATCGTGCTCCATGACGGCGTTGCGGGCGCCGCGGGCCCAGGCGAGCGATCTCCCCCAGAGCTCGAGGGCGGCCCGCGGCTCTCCCCGCTCCAGCGCGATCGCGGCGAGCGTGTGGTCCAGCCACGGGCGCGCCGGGTCGGCCCCCGAGCCGTCCGCGGGCGCGAGCCCGCGCTCGGCGCACGCCCGCGCCGCGTCGAGGTTCCCGCTGCAGAGCTCGATCCACGCTCCGACGTGCCAGAAGTGCGCCGCGTTCGCTCGCTGGTCCGGCGCGAGGTGAGCCCTCGCGCTGCGATGATAGCGGCGGGCGACCTCCAGGTCTCCCGTCGCCAGCGCCCCGTAGGCGCCCTGGATCGCGAGCTGATGCTCCAGCCCCGCGATGCCGGTGTCGCGCGCGAGCGCCAGTCCCCGGTCCACGGCGGCGAAGCACGCCGCGCCGCGCCCCATGCGCGCCTCGAAGGTCGCCTCGATGATGCACCACAGGATCTGCGCCAGCGGCATGACGTCGCGTCCGGCCGCGAGCGACCGCATGGCGGAGACGACCGCCGCCGCGCCGGCGTCGTCCCCCTTCCACCACACCCGGTAGAACACGACGTACGTGGCGAGCTGCATGCGCAGCTCGGGAGCGATGTCCGCGTCGACCAGCGCCGCCGCGCGGTCCGCCCAGCGCTCGGTGTCGGGGTGCGAGGCTCGCCGCCACATGAGGCTCGCCAGCATGCCGAAGGCGACCTGTGCCGAGATCTCGGGCGGCATTCCCTCCAAGCGCTCGAGCCCGAGCGCCTCCATCTCCGCGATCCAAGGATCGAGGCCGTCGAAGCGATCCCACACGTACAGGAAGGTCGCGACGTAGCCGCTCCAGGCGCTCAGCAGGCCGGGGACGTCGCCGCGGGACGCGAAGCTCCGGTAGGCGCGCTCCAGGTGCGCCCGCGCCTGCTCCGGCGCGCTGCACATGCCCGCCCAGTAGGAGAGCCACGGGTCCTCCCGGACCGTGCGCTCCGGCAAAGCGCCCACCCAGCTCGCGATGGTCGCGCGCCGCCCCTGCGCCGCCAGCGCCGGCGCGTGCGCTGCCACGAGCCGCACCAGCCCGTCGCGCGCGCCCTCGGCGATGAGGATCGCGGCCGCGTCCTCCGCACGCCCGCCGCGCACGAGGATCTCCGCGGCGCGGTCGAGGTGCGTATCCCATCCGGCGACGCCGAAGGCTTGCCGCGCCCGGGACAGCAGGAACTCGCGGAAGAGAGGGTGCAGACGGTAGCGGGCGGCGGCTCCCGGCAGCCGGGCCGTGAAGAAGTTCCGGCGCACCAGGTCCGACAGGATCTCTCCCGCCCTGCCGTCTCCGGAGAGCGCGACGGCCGCCGCGGCGTCGATCTCGGGCAGGACGGCGGTGGCGAGCAGCACGTGCTGGTCCTCCCTCCCCGAGCGATCGAACAGCTCCGCCGCGAAGTACTCGAACAGGACCTGCTGCTCGGAGCTCTCCGCCGTCGCGGGCGCGGGGAGCCGCCGCCGCGCTCCCTCGAGCATCAGCAGGGTCCCGGCGAGCCACCCGCGCGTTCGTGCGTGGACGGCGGCGACGCGCGCCGCCGGGATGGCCCCGGCGCGTCCGCGCGCCAGGGCGCGCGTCTCCGCGGCGCTCAGGTCGAGCTCGTCCCCGGTGATGAAGCCGATCCGGCCGTGCGCGAGGTGACGCGCGAAGGCCGGAGGCGGCGCGCTCCGGCTGAGGACCACGACCGGGATGCCGGGCGGGAGCGCCGCCAGCCCGAGCGGGAGGAGCGCGTGCAGCGGAGCGTCGGCCGGGCAGTCCTGGTAGTCGTCGAGGACGAGGACGGTCCCCGGGGGCACGGCCGCTCCGGCGGACTCGAAGAACCTGCGGACGTAGACGTCGAGACCGCGAGCGTACTCGGGCGTGAGGAGCGGGAGCCGGATCCGCTTGCGGCCGGCGGCGCGGCTCACCGCCTCGCGCGCATAGTAGAAGAAGGTCGCCGGGTCGGCGTCGCCGCTGTCCACGTGGTACCAGAGGCACGGGCCCCGCCGCGCCTCGATCCAGCTCGAGGCGAGCGTGGTCTTG
The DNA here is from genome assembly GCA_035719345.1 of Anaeromyxobacteraceae bacterium. Classification (GTDB taxonomy): domain Bacteria; phylum Myxococcota; class Myxococcia; order Myxococcales; family Anaeromyxobacteraceae; genus Anaeromyxobacter_A. Next base: position 6,814 of record DASTGH010000668.1, on the reverse strand, counting down.
CCGCTTCCGGCGGGTGCGCCGATCCAGACGACGGGGTGATCCCGCAGCAGGCGATCGAGATGGCGCAGCAGGCGTGCACGCACCACGACGCCCTTCAGCGCGGGGCGCGAGATCTTGGCGATGGGCGGGGACAACCCGACGAATGCTAGAGCCGCCGTCGACGCACAGTCAAGAGCCGCGCCGCCCGCACGCCGTCGCCAGCGAGACCGTCCCGAACCCGAAGCGAGCGCGGATGCTGTCGATGGCGGCGCCGACGCGCTCGTTGCGGCGGAAGAGCGGGAGCTGCTCGAAGACGCCCAGGTTCGAGAGCTGCATGCCGAGCAACCGGATCGGCAGCGGCCGCGTGCGCGCCGCCACCAGCATCTCCTTGACGATGGGATAGAGCTCGAGCTCCGAGTCGGTGGCCGTCGTGGTGTGCGAACGCGTCAACGTCTGGAAATCGGCGTAGCGCAGCTTGAGGGTCACGGTGCGCGCCTTGACGCCGCGCTTGCGCGCGCGCCAGCAGACCCGCTCGCAGAGACCGCACAGGACCGCCTCGATCGACGCCGGATCGCTCACGTCCTCGCGGAATGTCCGCTCGTTGGAGATGCTGCCCGCGGTCTCGCCTGCGGGGTCGTGCTCGGCGAAGGCCGGGCGCTCGCGGCCGAGGTCGCCCGAGCCCAGCCCCTGCATGCCGCGCGAGATCGACGCCGCCCACGCTCCGAAGATCTCCTGCAGGTCCGCGACCGGCGCCTCGGCGACGTCGCCGAGCGTGCGGTAGCCGGCGGCGTGCAGCCGGGCCTCGGCGACGGGGCCGATGCCGGGGAACGACCGCACCGGCAAGGGCGCGAGCACGGCCCGCTCGACGCCCGCCGGGACCAGCATCACGCCCCGCGGCTTGGCCAGGGCCGACCCCACCTTGGCGACGGCCTTGCTGGTGGCGATGCCGGCGCTCGACGGCAGGCCGGTCTCGTCGAAGATCGCCGTGGTCAGCTGCAGCACCGCGCGCTCGACGGCCGCGTCGCCGGCCCGGTCCTCGCCGCCGTCCTCGCCGGCAGCAGCGGATCCGTAGAGCCGCTCGCACCCGGAGAAGTCGAGGAACATCTCATCGATGCTGGCGACCACCACCGTCGGCGCGAAGCGGCGCGCGATCTCGCGCACGCGCTCCGCGTGGGTGCCGTAGATCTCGTGCCGCGTGGGCAGGTAGATCGCATCCGGCGCGCGCTGGCCGGCCTCGACCAGCGACATGCCCGACCTCACGCCCAGGCGGCGCACCTCGTAGCTGGCGGCGGTGACCACGCCGCGACTGCCCGGCTCCCCGCCGACGACCACCGGCTTCCCTTCCAGCGTGGGATCGAGCAGCCGCTCGACCGACACGAAGAAGGTGTCGAGATCGAGGCAACAGATGCGCGGCGCCGAGAGCGGCTGCGCGCGCGCGAGCTCCGACGCCATGCCCATGCCCCGCGGATGTTAGCTGATCATCCGTTCAGGTGCAATCAGGGCCTGGCCTTCGGTCCGCGCCGTCCCGTCGTCTCGCGTGCCTGCCTGCGAGGTGCCTTCCGCGACGCGGGCCGGCGCGTCGACGCCGCCAGCGCCTCGCTCCACTCCGCCTCGGTGAGCATCGTCCGGAGCTTCGCCGTGGCCTCGCCCAGCGAGCACCGTCGATCGTCCATGCCGGACCAGAGCTCGCCCACCTCGCCGATGCGCGCCGCCATCGTGCGCAGCGTGAACGTGCGCGGGCCGACGGCGCCGCCCTCGAGCTCGGCCCACGTGCACGGCGCCGAGATCGGCGCGCCCGGCCTGGCGCGCACCGCGTACACCGCGGCGAAGGTGGCCCCCGGCACGTTCCGTCCCGTGTCGACCAGGATGCGGTCGCCGCGGTCGGCCTTGATGAACTCCTGCGTCAGGATGCGTGGGTGGCGCTTGACCAGCACCGCGCCCGCGCCGTGCGCGAAGCGCCACGCGCTCTCGGCGTCGCCCGCGCCGTCGAGCGGGATCGCGATGTGGAATCCCTTCGAGCCGGAGGTCTTCGGGTACGACGGCAGCCCGAGCTCTTCGAGCAGGTCGCGGACCGCCAGCGCGGCCGTTCGCAGCGACCGGGGATCCTCCGTCGAGGGATCGAGGTCGAACACGCACAGGTCCGGCTGACGGAGCCTCGGGACCCGCGAGATCCAGACGTGGGGCGTGATCGAGTTCTGGTTGGCGAGCCAGACGAGCGATCGCGCGTCGCCGGCCAGCGGGTAGTGCACGGAACCGCCCGCCCTGTCGCTGCGCTTCTCGACCTCGACGCGCTCGAGCCAGCTCGGGAACCCCCTCGACACGTCCTTCTGGATGAAGCCCTTCCGCTCGATGCCCGCGGGGAACCGCTCCATCGTGATCGGACGGCCGCGGACGTGCGGGATCATGAGCGGCGCGATCGCTTCGTAGTACGCGCACAGCTCGCCCTTCGTGATGCCGGAGTCGGGGAACAGCACCTTCTCGGGGTGAGTGACCACGCGCCCTAGCTTGGCGCCGGCGCGCCAGCTTGTCGACGACCAGCGCCGGCGCAGTGCGCCAAGACGAACCGTGAAGGCCGGCGGCGGAGAACGCCGGGCGCGACGCGGCCGGCGCCCGCTTTCTCCAAGAACCGGGGTGGCCACGTCAAAAATGTTTGAAACCCAACGAAGGATCGCAGGCGGCCATCCCCTCGCGTTAGGGCCGCCGGGTCGGTCGGCCCTCCCCCAGCGGGGCGGTGGACGTGGCGTCGCGCGCGGGCGCGGCGCGACGCGGCTCACCGCCGGAGCCGGTCCGGCCGACGAGGGCGAAGCGAATGTTCGTGCACGGGAAGGAGTCGAGGAAGCGTCAGCGGGAGGCGGAACGGGCGCGCAGGAATCGCGCGGAGATCGTGAAGGCGTGGTCGCAGGGGCAGATCACGCGCCGCGACATCATCAAGATGGGCCTGGCCAGCGCCGGGGGTGCGCTCCTCCTGCAGAACGGTTTGAGCCCGTTCGCGCCGAGCGCGTACGCGGAGGTCCCCACCGGGACGCCGCGCAGCCCGCTCTTCGGCGTCTCGCCATTCACGACGCCGATGCCTCGCTTCGACGTCCTGGAGCGGAAGACCATCCCCGCCATCGTCGACGCGACGCATCCGCATCCGCTGAACCCGATCCCGACCGCCGCGGCGAACGAGATGCAGCAGCCGCTCGACCCGGCCCTGGTCAACGGGCAGCGGGGCCAGACGGGTCCGGTCGAGGGGCGTCCGCCCGGGCCGATCTGGGCGCACCAGAAGTTCGCGCAGTTCCCGCCGCGGATCGCCGTCGAGGCGACGCAGGCACAGGCCACGACGAACACGGTCTACAGGCCGTGCGTCGCCGCGGCGCTCAACTCCGGGATCGATCCGGCCGCGCCCATCCCGCTCAAGTTCCACCCCGGGTTCCCCACGCAGGACGCGAACTCGGTGTGGACCTTCAACGGGACCATCCCGCCGAAGCTGGTGCAGGCGCGCTACGGCGAGGCGATCCTGTTCCGGCACCACAACCGCCTTCCCTTCGACGTGACGCAGAACAACGGGTTCGGGCGCCACACCATCTCCACGCACGAGCACAACGGCCACCACGGCGCCGAGAACGACGGCTTCACCGGAGCCTTCTTCTTCCCGGGCCAGTTCTACGACTACCACTGGCCCATCGTGCTGGCCGGGCGCAACACCATCAACACCGGCGCCACCGACCCGAGAGCAGGCAGTCCGGACGGGAGCGGCGGCATCACGAACGTCCCCGGGGACTGGCGCGAGACGATGAGCACGCACTGGTTCCACGACCACATGTTCAGCTTCACTTCACAGAACGTGTACAAGGGCAACGCCGCGATGTTCAACATCTACAGCTCGCTCGACCGCGGCAACGAGGGCGTGAACGACGGGATCAACCTGCGGCTGCCCAGCGGCACGGCCAGGGACTTCGGCAACCTCGAGTACGACGTCAATCTCATGCTCGCCGACAAGGCGTTCGATGCGGAGGGCCAGCTCTTCTTCGACATCTTCAACCTGGACGGGTTCCTCGGCGACGTGATGACCGTGAACCTCACCTACCGGCCGTACTTCGAGGTCGAGCGGCGCAAGTACCGCTTCCGCATCCTCAACGCCAGCGTCTCGCGCTTCTTCAAGATCGCGCTCAGCGACGGGTCGCCGATGATCCAGATCGCGAACGACGGCAACCTGCTGCCGCACCCGGTCGCGCTCACGCAGCTCGACGAGCAGGGGATCGCCGAGCGGTACGACATCGTCATCGACTTCTCGCGCTATCCCGTGGGCGGGAAGGTCTGGATGGTGAACCTCACCGAGCACGAGGACGGCAAGGGGCCGTCGAAGGACCTCTCGATCGCGGAGGCCGTGTCGGGGAAGTCGAGCGATCCGTGCGTCGGGAAGTTCCTGGAGTTCCGCGTCGTCCGCAACCCGGCCCAGCCGGACCAGAGCAAGGTGCCCGACCCCCTCATCCCGAACCCCGACCTCTCGACCGTCCCGGTGGCGCGCACGCGGACCTTCGAGTTCGGGCGCGGCGCCAACCAGAACACCAACGACCCGGTCACCTCCTTCTTCGGGCCGTGGGGCGCGAAGACCGACGATGGCGACATGCTGGCAGCGGACTTCGGACGGATCTCGGCTGCCCCGCGCTTCGGCACGCGCGAGATCTGGACGCTGAAGAACGGCGGCGGCGGCTGGGACCACCCGGTGCACATCCACTTCGAGGAGGGCCAGGTCCTGGCCCGCGACGGCTCGGCCTCGAAGGTGCCGGCCTGGGAGAAGGGGCGCAAGGACGTCTACCGGCTCCGGCCGAGCGGCAGCATCACCATCACCATGCAGTTCCGCGACTGGGGGGGGATGTTCATGGAGCACTGCCACAACACGGTCCACGAGGACAACGCCATGCTGCTGCGCTGGGAGATCGACGACGGCGGGACGCCGTTCCTGCGGCCGCTCCCCACGCCCATCCCGACGCCACAGGGCGTGAAGTTCGAGCCGCCCACCCAGATCCTGCGGACGGCGTTCTGAGCCGGCCACCCATGATCCTCGAGAGATCGGAGCGAGACATGACGAAGCACGCGCTGTGCTCCACGTTCGCGGCCACCCTCCTCGCCGGCGCCCTCCTCTTCCCCGCCCGCGCCCCGGCACAGGCGGCCGTCTCCAGCGCCAGCGCGCCGGTCGCCGGCTCCATCGCCGCGCCCGGCGCGGAGACCGTCGTCTGCACCGGCCAGGCGAACGTCAACGTCACCACGGTGACCGACCCGACCATCCAGCCGCTCGCGCTCGTGTCGGTCGACACGAGCGGCGTCTCCTGCACCGGCGCGCTGTCGCGAGCGCGCTACGTGAACACCGGGGTGCCGACGCTGACGAGGCCGCTCGGAGCCCGGGACGTCGTCGAGACGACCCTGGCCGTCCAGCAGGACGCGCCGGACGGCCACCTCAGGGCGCGGCCCGCGCTCCTCACGCTGAACCTCGTCTACGACCCGGTGAGCGGCGCGCTGCTCGCCGTCACGGGCACGCTCGGCAGCCCGCGATGACGCGCATGACAGCGGCGACCGGCGGGATCGCGGTCGCGGCGGCGTTGGCGGCGGCGCTGGCGGTGACCGCGACCCCCGCGCCCGCCCGCGCCGCGGGCTCGCGCTGGGGGCGCGACTACTTCCCGGACGTCACGCTCACCACGCACGAGGGGAAGGCGGTGCGCTTCTACGACGACCTCCTGGCCGGCAAGGTCGTCGCCGTCGACCTCGTCTACACGCACTGCAAGTACGTGTGTCCACTGGAGACGGCGCGCCTCGCGCAGGTGCAGCGGCTGCTCGGCGACCGCGTGGGAAAGGACGTCTTCTTCTACTCGATCAGCATCGACCCGGGGCGCGACACGCCGGAGGTGCTGAAGGCCTACGCCGAGACGTACGGCGTGGGGCCGGGCTGGCTCTTCCTCACCGGGAAGCCCGAGGACGTGAAGCTCGTGGCGAACAAGCTCGGCCTCAAGTTCGAGGCCGATCCCGTGAACCGCGACGGCCACGCCGCCGACCTCGTCATCGGCGACGTCGCCGCCGGCCAGTGGATGAAGAACTCGGCCGTGGACGACCCGCGCTTCCTCGCCCACGTCATCGGCACGTTCCTCGACCGCTACGGGAAGCCGGGCGGCGCGAGGAGCTACGCCGAGGCTGCGCCCATCGCCATCCGCAGCAAGGGCGAGTACCTGTTCTCGACCCGGTGCTCGGCGTGCCACTCCATCGGCGGCGGCGACCGCGTCGGCCCGGACCTGGCCGGGGTGACGAGGGCGCGCGAGCGGGGTTGGCTCGCCCGCTATCTCTCCGCGCCGGACGAGCTCCTGGCGGCGGGCGACCCCGTCGCGCGCGGGCTCTACGCGAGGTACCGCGAGGTGCGCATGCCCAACCTGCGGCTCGGCGACGGCGACGTGGCTGCCCTCATCGAGTACCTCGATGCGCAGCCGAGGGCGCCCGGGCCAGGGGCGCCCTCGGTCCCGGCGCGGTGACGTCGGCCTCAGGTCGCCATCGCCCGGCGGGGCGCGGCCTCCTCGGACTCCGCGCTCGCGCTCGCCGGGCGGAGCGTGAGCAGGTGCTTCACCGTGACGGCCACGCCCGCGACCACCATGACGCCGTGGAGCACGACGACCACCATCCAGAAGCGCATGGGCTGCTGGGCCACCATGTACGGCTCGCCGCGGATGCGCTCGAGATAGGTCTGGAGCACGCCGGCCACCGCGAACCCGAGGCTCATCCCCAGCACCCCCAGGCTCATCAGCCAGAAGCCCCAGTACCCGGCCCGCTCGTCGAAGCGCCCTTCGGGCAGCCCCTTGAGCCGCGGCAT
>DASTGH010000667.1:0-2608 GCA_035719345.1 Anaeromyxobacteraceae bacterium | reverse complement strand
GCTCCTCCTCGCCGGCGACGTCGGCGCGGCGCTGGCGCTGGCGCTGCGCGAGGGCGGCCCGGCCGCAGCGCCCGCGGCCGCGGCCAGGGAGCGCGAGGAGCTGCGTCAGCTCCTGCGCTTCGCGGCCAGCGAGGAGCACCTGTCGCTGCGCCAGCGCCTGCGCCTGGCCATCGCATGACCCGGGAATAGGGGGGTGCCGCCGGGGGTCTTCGCCCACATGGACCCGACCGACGCCGCGCAGCCGCCCGTCCCCTCCCCCGCCGAGCCGCCGACCGGGCTCCACCTCGGCGGTGGCGTCGTGCTCGAGGGCAAGCTCACCTTCGCCGGGACGGTGCGCATCGACGCGGCCGACTTCCGCGGGACGATCGAGACCGCCGACGCGCTCGTGGTCGGCGACGGCGCGCACGTCGGCGCCGACATCCGCTGCGGCTCGGTGGTGGTGCACGGCGAGGTCACGGGGTCGATCCACGCGCGGCGGAGCGTGGAGCTGCGCCCGTCGGCCCGCGTCCGCTGCGACGTGGTGACGCCGTCGATCGTCGTGGAGAAGGGCGCGTTCTACCAGGGCGCGCTCAAGATGAGCTAGCGCGTTTCAGGGCCCCTCGCGCCGGACCACGGCGCCGGCCGGCAACCCGCTCAGGAAGGCGTCCAGCGCCGCCGCGACGCGCTCGGCCTGCTTCGCCTCGAACGTCACCATGACGCGGTGGTCCGCGTCGTCGAAGCGCGGGTAGCTGCCGATGTCGACGCCGGGGTGCTCGCGCGCCACGGCGGCGAGCGCCTCCGCGAAGTGATCCTCGCCCAGCGCCAGGTAGAGCGCGGCCACCCGGAACGGCGGCGCCGCCAGCGCCTCGGTGAAGGCGTCGAGGTGCATCCGGAAGAACTGCGGCGGGCCGGGCAGGATGACGACGTTCTCCGCCACCATGACGGGGAACCCGGGCTCTCCGACGAGCCGCGTCCCCTCCGGGACGTCCGCCATCCGCAGCGCCGCCTCGGGGGCCTCGGCGCCGCGCCGCCGGTGCCAGCGCGCGATGTTGTCGGCGAGCTGCGGGTGGCGCGCCAGCCCGCGCCCGAGCGCGCGCGCCACCGCCGGCAGCGTCACGTCGTCGTGCGTCGGCCCGACGCCGCCCGAGGTGAAGAGCCAGTCGACCCGGGCGCGCTCCCGCGCGATCGCCTCGGCGAGCTGCTCGAGCTCGTCGGGCAGCGTGAGCACCGCCGCCAGCCGGAAGCCGCGCTCCCGCAGGCGCCGCGCCGCGTACGGTCCGTTCTCGTCGCGCACCTTGGCCGAGAGGACCTCGTTGCCGACGACGACCACCGCGGCGGTGGGGGTGTCCACGCCGGGAACGTAGCCCGGAGCGAGACGGCGCGCAGCGGCGCGCCTCGTCTACAGCTCCTGGACCCGGGCGAAGAGCGCGTCGGTGACCGCCTCCACGGGGCGCTCGCCGTCCACGACCTCCACACGCTGTCCCATCTCGCGCAGCCGCTCCAGGGCGCCGGCATAGGCGCGCGCCACCCTGCGCTGGAGCGCCGGGACCTCGAACAGCTCGCGCGTGGCGGAGGCGGCGAAGCGGCGCCCCAGCGCCGTCCGCGGCGCCACCTCCAGGAACAGGGTCACGTCCGGCGCGAGCGCGCGGGCGTTGAGGGCCTCCACCCACGGCGCGTCGCCGGTGGTGACCGCCTGGTAGGCGAGCGACGAGAGCGTGAAGCGGTCGGAGACGACGTCCATCCCCTCCGCCAGCCGGGGCGCGATCTCCGAGGCGACGTGGTCGAGGCGATCGGCCGCGAAGAGCAGCGCCAGCGCGGCCGGGTCGAAGCCGTCGGCGCCGGGCGCGCCGGCGACGCGCCGGGTCAGGATCTGACGGACGAGCGCGCCCACCGGCCCGCCGGACGGCTCCGCGGTGACGTGCACGCGCCGGCCCGCCTGGCGCAGCCGGGCGGCGAGCCGGGCGGCCTGCGTGGTCGTGCCCGCGCCGTCCAGCCCCTCGAGCACGACGAAGCGCCCCCGCCGGCGCCCGCGCCTCACGGATCGAGCCCCAGCGCCTCGCGCAGGCGCCGCAGGCGCGCGAAGGCGGCGTCCTCATCGCGCATGTGGGCGCGGGCGCGGCGCATCACGAGCACCGTGGCGACGATCAGGGCGAGCGCCGCGGCCAGCGCGACGAAGAAGAAGACCGGCGGGCCGCGGAAGCGGGTCGGCCGCGTCGAGAACCAGCGATCGAAGGCGAGCTTCAGCGCCAGGCCGGAGGCGAGGAAGCCGAGGAAGCCGCCGTAGGCGGCGCGCCGCACGAGGTCGATGGAGCGCCGGGCCGAGAGCCGCTCGGCGAGCGCATCGTGCTCGGCGCGCATCGCGTCCGGCTCGCCCGCCGCGGGGGCCGCGTCGCCGGCGCCGCCGCTCACGCGCGCCCCCGGCACCGGGCGCTCGGTGCCGGCGTCAAGCCCGGTCAACCACCATCCGCGGCACCGGCGTGTGCGACGGCCTCGGCTCGGCGGCGGCCTTGGCCAGGAACGGGCCGATGCGCGAGGCGGCGAGGCGGATGCGCGGCTCGTCCTCGACGAGCGCGATGCGCACGTGGCCCTCGCCGGCCGGGCCGAAGCCGATGCCGGGCGAGACGGAGAC
>DASTGH010000666.1:0-4322 GCA_035719345.1 Anaeromyxobacteraceae bacterium | reverse complement strand
GGGGCGCGCGCGGCGCGCCGCGACGAGGCCCTCGCCGGCCTGGAGCGCTGGAAGGCGCGCCACCCCGCCGCCGCCGCACGCCTCGCGCCCGAGGACGTCCTCGTCGACGCCATGCGTGGCCGGTTCACCACCTGGACCCGCGTCCGCGTGAACCTCGCCAGGGTGCCCGAGGACGAGCGGCCGCCGGAGGAGCCGCCGGATCCCGACGCCGTGGACGAGGCGAGGTGAGGGGGCATCGATCCCAGGATCGGTGCGGCCGGCCGGCCGGCCGGCGCCGTCACCCGCTCCCGAAGATCTTCTCCAGCTCGTACGGCGGCGTCGCCTCGAGCTGGTCGTAGCGGCAGTGCGCCGGCGAGCGGTCCGGGCGCCAGCGCACGAACTGCGTGGCGTGCCGGAAGCGGTCGCCCTGCAGGTGGTCGTAGGCGACCTCGCACACGCGCTCGACGCGCAGCGGCTCCCACGACATGTCCTTCCCGCGATTCCAGCGGCTCGTCGCGCCCGGCAGCCGGCGGTCGGGCTCCTCGCCGCCCGCCGCCGCCTCCGCCCAGTCGCGCCACGGGTGCCCCTCCATCGCGTTCTCCCGCAGCGGCTCGAGCTCCTTCGCCAGCTCCGCGCGGCGCGCCGCCGTGAAGGCGGAGCAGATCCCGACGTGGTGGAGCTTCCCCTCGTCGTCGTGCAGCCCGAGCAGGAGCGAGCCCACCATCGTGCCGCGCCCGCCCTTGTGCCAGCGGAACCCTGCCACCGCGCAGTCGGCGGTCCGCTGATGCTTCACCTTCACCATGGCCCGCTTGCCAGGCTGGTAGATCCCGTCGAGCCGCTTCGCGACCACGCCGTCGAGCCCGGCGCCCTCGAAGCGGCGGAACCAGTCCTCCGCCAGGGCGCGGTCGCGCGTGGCGGGGGTGAGGAGCACCTGCCGCGACCGGCGCACCGCGCCCTCGAGCAGCCGTCGCCGCTCCTCCATGGGCGTGTCGCGCAGGTCGCGGTCGCCCTCCGCCAGCACATCGAACGCGACGAACGACGACGGCGACTCCGCGGCCAGGAGCTTCACCCGCGAGGCGGCCGGGTGGATCCGCAGCAGCAGCGCCTCGAAGTCGAGCCCGCGCCCGCCGGCGATGACGATCTCGCCGTCCACCGCGCAGCGCGCCGGCAGCGCCTCGCGCAGCGGCGCGAGGAGCTCGGGGAAGTAGCGGTCGAGCGGCTTCAGCTCGCGCGACTGCAGGTACACGTCGCCGCCGTCGCGGAAGACGAGCGCGCGGAAGCCATCCCACTTGGGCTCGAAGAGCCAGCCGTCGCCGTCCGGGAGCGCGTCCTCCGCCTTCGCCAGCATGGGCTCGACCGGCGGCGCGATCGGGTAGGCCATCTCGCCACGTATACTGGCGCCGATGCGCCTGCACCTCGTCGACGGCACCTGGGAGCTCTTCCGGGCGCACTTCTCCAAGCGCCCCGGCCACGTCGACCCGCAGGGCCGCGACCGGAAGGCGACGGTCGGCGTGGTGCTCTCGCTCCTCGGCCTGCTCCACGACGCGGCCGAGGTCGTCACCCACGTCGCGGTCGCGTTCGACAACCCCATCCGATCGTTCCGCAACGACCTGTTCGCCGGATACAAGAGCGACGAGGGCGTTCCGCCCGAGCTGCACGCGCAGTTCGACCCGGTCGAGGAGGCGGTGCGCGCGCTCGGCGTGACCGTCTGGTCGATGCGCGAGCACGAGGCGGACGACGCGCTCGCCACCGCCGCCGCCCGCTTCGGCGGCGAGGTGGAGCAGGTGCGCATCCTCACCCCGGACAAGGACCTCGGCCAGTGCCTCGATGGGCAGCACGTCGTCCAGGTCGACCGCATGCGCCAGCGCGTCGTCGACGAGGCCGCCCTGCGCGAGCGGCGCGGCATCGCGCCGGCGAGCGTGCCCGACTTCCTCGCGCTCGTGGGCGACGACGCCGACGGCATCCCGGGCATCGCCGGGTTCGGCGAGAAGACCGCCGCCGCGCTGCTGGCGCGCTTCGGCACCCTGGAGCACGTGCCGCACGACGCCGCCGCCTGGCCGGCCGGGATCCGCGGGGCGCCGCAGCTCGCCCGCGAGCTCTTCGCGCGGGTCGAGGACGCGTTCCTCTACCGGCGGCTGGCCACGCTCGTGCGCGACGTACCGCTCCGGGAGACGCTCGAGGACCTCCGCTGGCGCGGCATCCCGCGCGCGCGCCTCGAGGCGTGGTGCGACGCGATCGGCGCACGGGCGCTGCTCGGCCCGCTCGAATCGCGGTCCACGACGCGCTGGGCGGCGTGACCCCGCGACGTCACAGCTTCGCCAGCCGCTCGCAGGCCCTCGCCAGCGTCTCCTCGCTCTTCGCGAAGCAGAAGCGCAGGACCCGGTCCTGCCGCGCGTCGGCATGGAACGCCGACACCGGGATGGAGGCCACGCCCAGCTCGCGGGTGAGCCGCTCGGCCAGCGCCGCGTCCTTCTCGTCCGTCACGCGCGCGTACGACGCCAGCTGGAAGTAGGTGCCGGCGCAGGGGAGCAGCTCGAGGCGCGTCGCCGCCAGGCCCTCCCGGAAGAGGTCGCGCTTCCGCTGGTAGAACGCGCCCAGCTCGAGGTAGCGCGAGGCGTCCTGCATCCACTCCGCGAACGCCAGCTGCACCGGCGTGTTCACCGTGAAGACGACGAACTGGTGCGCCCGCCGGAACTCGGCCGTCAGCTCGCGCGGGGCGAGCACCCAGCCCACCTTCCAGCCGGTGACGTGGTACGTCTTGCCGAACGACCCGACGATGAAGGAGCGGGCCGCCAGCTCCGGCCAGCGCGCGCAGCTCTCGTGCCGCGCCCCGTCGAAGACGATGTGCTCGTAGACCTCGTCGGAGACGATCGCGATCCCGGTGCCCCGCACCAGCCCGGCGAGCGCCGCCAGGTCGTCCGCGCTCCAGGTCGTGCCCGTCGGGTTGTGCGGTGTGTTGAACATGAGGAGGCGCGTCCGCGGCGAGACGAGCCGGCGCACCTCGGCCCAGTCGGGCCGGTACTCCGGGTGGCGCAGGCGCGCCCGCACCGGCGTCCCGCCGGCGAGCTCGATGGCGGGCGCGTACGAGTCGTAGACGGGCTCGAAGACGATGGCCTCGTCGCCGGGCCGCACCATGCACGCGACGGCGGTGAAGATCGCCTGCGTGCCGCCGGCGGTGACCGTGATCTCGTGCTCCGGATCGTAGCGCGCCCCGTAGAGCCGCTCGACCTTCGCCGCCAGCGCCTCGCGCAGCTCGCGCGTGCCGGCCATGGGCGCGTACTGGTTCGAGCCCGCCCGCATGTGCTTCAGCACGAGGTCGTACAGCTCCGCCGGCGCCGAGAAGTCGGGGAAGCCCTGCGACAGGTTGAGCGCGCCGCACTCGGCGGCGAGCCGCGACATGACCGTGAAGATGGTCGTCCCGACGTGCGGGAGGCGGGAGGCGACCGGGGCGGGGAAGGTCGGCATGGTGGGCGAGGTGTGGTATGCGCCGGGCGCTGCCGACGCAAGGCGCCCGATGCGCGCTCATCCTCCGGCGATCGCCTCCGCCAGCGCGAAGACGGACCGCGGCGCCGACCCTTCCGCCTTGTTGTTCACCACCACCACGACGTCCTTCTCCAGCGCGAGCGCCGCCCGGCACAGCTCCGCGATCCCCGCCCGGCTCGCCGGGTCCGGCGCCGCCAGGCGGTCGAACGGCGCGTAGCGCTCGCGCGCCCGCTCGTACCCGAGCCCGTGCCCGAGCATCCAGCGGACCAGCACCGCCGGTCCGGCCGAGGGCGGGACCACCGCCGCCTGGGCCGCGACGCCGGGCATCGACGGGTGCACCACGTAGCTGTGCGCGGCGCCGGCGGCGGCGAGGGCCTCCCGGTAGCGCGGCCCGAGGAGCGCGCGCGTGCGGAGCTCCACCGCGTAGCGCGGGCCGCGCGGCAGCGACGCCAGGAACGCTGCCAGCCGGTCGACGAGCGCCTCGGGCCCGCCCAGCGCCGCCACCTCCTTGGGCGAGAGCGGCGGGAGCTGGAACAGGATGGCGCCGAGCCGGCGGCCGAGGCCCTCCGCCGCGGGGGCGACCACCTCGTCCGCCGCGCGCGCGGCGTCCAGGAAGCGCGCGTTGCGCGCGGCGGCCGCGGCGCCGGGCAGCGCCGGGGACGTGAACGCCTGCCACGCCTTCACCAGGAAGCTGAAGTCCTCCGGGACCTGCGCGGCGAGGCGGGCCAGCTCCGCCGCCGGGAGCGGCGCGTAGAAGGTGCGATCCAGGCCGACGGCGCGGAGCAGCGGGTGGCGCGCGTAGGCAGCGAGGCCCTCGCGCGCCAGCCGCTCCTCGCTCGCCGCCTCGCCCCAGACGCTGC
>DASTGH010000665.1:0-3662 GCA_035719345.1 Anaeromyxobacteraceae bacterium | reverse complement strand
AGAAGCGCGGGCACGACGACCGCCGCCCGGAGAGCCGCGAGGAGCGGGCGCTCCAGGCGCGCGCCGAGGTGGAGACGTCGGCCGACGCGGGCGCGCTCGCCGCCGAGGCGCCCTACCACGTCTCGCCGGAGCGGGCGCGGGCCATCGACCTCGAGTGGAACCAGGAGCTGCCGCAGCCGCCGCAGGACCAGGTCGTGGCGCCGCCTCCCGCGTGGAGGCCGGCCGCCCAGGCCGAGGTCGCCGCGGCGCCCGAGATCTCGGACGTGTGGCCGAACAAGGGCCCGGAGGCGGGCGGCGACGTGGTCCTGATCAAGGGGAAGAACCTCGGGGCGTCCCAGGTGCTGTTCGGGATGGCTCCGGCGCGCATCATCGAGGCGTCCGCCGACGCGGTGAAGGTGGCCGCCCCGGGGGCGGGCGCCGGCGAGGTCGCGGTGGTCGTCACCAACGCCGATGGCGCGTACGCCATCGCCACCCACGCCTTCCGCTACTACCGCTAGTCGCCGCGCCCCGGGTCAAGGAGGGCGCTCCGGGCCTGCGGGCCCGGGGACCCGAGGACGACGGCTCCCGAGCCCGCCGGAAACGGCGGGCTCGGGCTTTTTCCGCCGACCTCTCGAGGGGGCGCGCGCTCCTTGACCCGGCGGAAGCGTTCTGTTACCACAGCGCCTCACATTTTCGACCCCGGCTCGCCGGGAACCGAAAGTGGGCAGCGGTCGCGCCCACTTTTTGCTTTTTCAGGAGTCATGACCGGCATCGCCTCGGAGTCCATCGCCGACAGGGCGCGTCGCCTGCTCGAGCCCATCATCGTCCGCGAGGGGTTCGAGCTCGTCGAGGTGGAGTGGGCGCGCGAGGGGCCGTCCTGGGTCCTGCGCCTCTTCGTGGACCGGCCCGGCGGCGTCAACGTGGACCACTGCCAGGAGCTGTCGCGCACGGTCGAGACCGTGCTCGACGTGGAGGACTTCATCGAGCCGGCCTACAGCCTCGAGGTCAGCTCGCCCGGCGTGAACCGCCCGCTGCGCAAGCCGGAGCACTTCGAGCGCTACGCCGGCGAGCGCGTGCACGTGAAGGCGTTCGCGCCGATCGAGGCGCCCGGTGGCCCGCGCAAGAACTGGACGGGCACGCTGCGCGGGTTCCGGGACGGCGCGGTCGAGATCGAGGTCGACGGGGTGCTGCACCGGATCCCGCACGATCGCATCGCCAAGGCTCACCTCGAGTACGACTTCGAGGCAGACCTGCGGAGGAAGGAGTAGCGCATGCAGGGCAACGTCAACCTGAACCTCATCCTCGACCAGGTCGCCAAGGACAAGGGCATCGAGCGCGCCACGCTCGTCGCCATCCTGGAGGAGGCGATCTCGATGGCCGCCAAGAAGCACTTCGGCATCGAGCGCAACCTCAAGGCGCATTACGACGACGACAAGGGCGGGATCGACCTCTTCCAGGTGCTGACCATCGTCGCCGACCCGACGGCGGAGGCCCCGCTCCCCGATCCGGTGAACATGGTCCCCATCACCGTCGCCCGCGAGAAGGGGATCGAGGTGGACGTGGGGGACGAGCTCGACTTCCCCATCTACTACCGCCCCGAGGACGAGAACGAGGCCAAGGCCCAGGACGAGCAGTGGGGCGACCTCCTCAAGCTCAAGACCTTCCGCCGCAGCTTCGGCCGCATCGCCGCGCAGACGGCGAAGCAGGTCATGATCCAGGGCACGCGCAACGCCGAGCGCGAGAACGTCTACAACGAGTACAAGGACCGCAAGGGCGAGGTCATCACCGGCATCGTGCGCCGCTTCGAGCGGGGCAACGTCATCGTCGACCTGGGCCGGGCCGAGGCGGTGCTGCCCGTCCGCGAGCAGGTGCCGCGCGAGAGCTACCGCGCCGGCGACCGCATCCAGGCCTTCGTGCTCGACGTCCTGCGCGAGTCGAAGGGGCCGCAGATCATCCTCTCGCGCGCCTCGGTCGAGCTCCTCAAGAAGCTCTTCGAGATGGAGGTGCCCGAGATCGCGGAGGGCGTGGTGGTCATCGAGGCCGCCGCCCGCGAGCCGGGCGGCCGCGCCAAGATCGCCGTCTCCTCGCGCGACTCCGACGTCGACCCGGTCGGCGCCTGCGTCGGCATGAAGGGGAGCCGCGTCCAGGCGGTGGTGCAGGAGCTGCGCGGCGAGAAGATCGACATCGTCCCCTGGAACGACGACCAGGCCCGCTTCGTCTGCAACGCGCTGGCGCCGGCGGAGGTCTCGCGTGTGCTGCTCGACGAGCAGAACCGCGCCATGGAGATCATCGTCCCCGACGACCAGCTCTCGCTCGCCATCGGCCGCCGCGGCCAGAACGTGCGCCTCGCCTCCCAGCTCACGGGCTGGAAGCTCGACATCAACTCGGAGTCGCGCGTGAAGGAGATGCGCGAATTCGCGACCGCGAGCTTCACCGCGCTCGGCATCCCCGAGAACACGCAGGAGATGCTGTACGCGCACGGGTTCCGGAAGGCCCAGGACCTCGCCAACGCCGCCGCCGAGATGCTGACCCAGTTCCCGGGGTTCACGCTCGAGATGATCCCGGATCTGCAGAAGCAGGCGCGCGAGCAGGCGATCGTCGACACCGAGGAGGAGATCCGGCTGGAGCAGGAGCGCGAGGCCGCGCGCCTGGCCGAGGCCCGCCGCCACCCCAGCGAGCTGTCGCAGGACGAGCGGCTCGCCCGGGTGCGCGGCGTCGGCGAGAAGACGATCGAGCAGCTGAAGAGGGCGGGGTACCCGACCGTCGAGGCCATCCACGGGGAGGCCGACGTCATGAAGCTCGCCGAGTCGACCGACCTCGGCATCAAGAAGGCGCGCCAGATCAAGCACGCGGTGGGCGTCTACCTGGAGGAGGAGGCGAAGCTCCGGGCCGAGCTCGACGCGGAGCGCGCCGCCGCCGCCGGAGTGGGCGGGGGGAGTCCGGTGTAGTGGCGAACCCGATCCGCACCTGCGTCGGCTGCGGCGCCAAGGCCTCCCCGGCGGAGCTCGTCCGGCTCCGCGCGGTCGGGGGCGAGGTGCGCCCCGACGTCCGCGGCGGCCGCGGGGCGTGGCTGCACGCCTCCCCGGCCTGCCTGGAGCGTGCAGGCAAGCGCCGCGCCTTCGGGCGGGCGCTCCGCGACGCGAGCGTGCGCGCGGACCTGGCCTCGCTCCGGGATTGGTTGACGCGAAACGCCCGTAAGGATTAGGAGTGCTGGCCATGTCGAAGAAGCGGGTCCACGAGCTCGGAAAGCAGCTCAAGGAGCATGGGATCGAGCTCTCGAACAACGAGCTCGTCGACAAGCTCCACGCGCTCGGGTACACCGACGTGAAGAGCCACAGCTCGTCCCTCGAGGACGATCAGGCAGCCACCGCCTACGAGAAGATCCTGGCCGAGCGCAAGCCGAAGGCCGCACCGCCCCGCCCCACCGGGCCCGGATTCGTCGTCCGCAAGCGCGCGCACACCGAGCCCGTCGCGGCGGCGCCGCCGCCGGCGCCGGTGTACGCGGCGCCGCCGCCCGAGCCGGAACCCGCCGCCGCGGAGCTGTCGCCGGCCGTCGAGGAGGCGCCGGCCCTCGAGCCCGCCGCTGCGCCATCACCCGTCGCGGCGCCTCCGCTCGCAGCCAGCGACACGCAGCCCGCGCCCGCGGGGCAGGCGCCCTCCACCGGGTCTCCCGCGGCGCCACC
>DASTGH010000664.1:0-2429 GCA_035719345.1 Anaeromyxobacteraceae bacterium | reverse complement strand
GCGCCCGGCGCCGCTTCGCCGCGGGCCGCGGCCCGGTCCGCTGCGGCGCGCGGCCGATGGCCGCCTCGACCTCCGCCGCGTGCGCCGCGAGGTAGGCGTCCACCTCGCCGGGCTCGAGCGCCAGGTCGCGCAGCACGCCCTGGTAGACGAACCGGAACTGCTGGCGGTGCTCGTCGCCGCGAAGCTCGAACGCGCGCCGCAGGACCGCCGCGGAGAAGAGTTTCTCCTCCTTCGTCTTCGGCCGCGGCGCCACCGGCGACGCCCCTCAGCCGGCCCTGCCGGCCGGCGGCCGCCCGGGGATGATGAGCAGCGTGCGGAAGAGGCCCTCCCCCTCGCTGCGCGTCGAGACGCCCTCGACGTCGACCAGCGCCAGGTGGACCTGCCGCCGCTCTCGCGCGCTCATCGGGGCGATGGCGAGGACCTTCCCGCTCCGGCGCGCGGCCGCGGCCAGCCGCTCGGCCATCGCCTTCACCACCGGGTCGGCCTCGTCGCCGAAGCCACCCACCTCCAGGTTCACCCACTTGCGCCCCTCGGCACGCGGGTTCGCCACCCGGTTCACGAGGTACTGCACCGCCTCGACGAGCCCGGAGTTCAGCTCCACGGCGTTGCCGGCGCGCGGCGTGAGCGCCACACCGATGGCCTCGGGCGTCTCGCGCACCGCCACGTCCACCTCGGCGCCCATGCGCTGGAACAGCCCCTCGCAGAACTCGCGCGCGGCCTTCACCTTCTCCGGCGCCGACGCCGGCGGCGGTCCGAAATCGCGATCCCGTCCCTCGCCCATCGTCCGCTCCTTGTATCCGGCGACGTCATCCCGTCGCGTATCTGGCGACGTCATCCCGTCGCGCAGCTGGCGACGTCATCCCGTCGCGTGCTCGGCGACGTCGTCCCGTCGCCCGTCAGGCCTTCGCCGGCCGCGCCGCCTCGGGCGCCGCCTGCCGTCGCATGAGCCACTGCTGCTGCGCGATCGAGAGCAGGTTGTTCACCAGGATGTAGAGCGTGAGCCCCGATGGTAGCTTCAGCATGATGAAGGTGAAGAACGCCGGCATGAAGTACAGCAGCATCTTCGCCTGGGCGTTGTCCGCCGGCTGGGGCGCCAGCTTCTGCATGAGGAAGCTCGAGGCGCCCATGAGCAGCGGCAGGACGTAGATGGGATCGTACCGGGTGAGGTCCTGCAGCCACAGGAAAGGCTCCCGGTACAGCTCGACCGAGGTCTGCAGCGTCGCGTAGAGCGCGAACCAGATCGGCATCTGGATGAGCATGGGCAGGCAGCCGCCGAGCGGGTTCACCTTGTGCTGCTGGTAGAGCTGCATCACGGCCAGGTTCAGCTTCTCCTTGTCGTCGCCGAGCTTCGCCTTCAGCTTCTCGATCTCCGGCTGCAGCTTCCGCATCTCGTTCATCGACTGCATCGAGCGGGCGGTGAGCGGGTAGAGGACCACCTTCACCAGCACCGTGAGCAGGATGATCGCGACGCCCCAGTTGTGGACGCCCTTCTCCAGCACCTGCATCACGTACAGCAGGATGCGGGCGAAGAAGCCGAACAGGTTCGCCACCGCGCCGTAGTCCACCGCCGTGTCGAGCTCCCGGCCGTAGGTGCGCAGCGACTCCACCTTCTTCGGTCCGCCGTAGAGCTGGAAGGACACCTCCAGCTTCCCGTCGACCGGGAGCCGCAGCGCCGCGGCCGTCTCCCCGGCCTTCGGCCCCTTCAGGAAGACGCACTCGCCCTTCTCGGGCGAGGGGAGCGCCGCCGAGACGAAGTAGTGCTGGTCGAGACCGACCCAGGCGGCGGTCCCGGCGAGCACCTCGCGCGCCTCCTTGCCGCCGTAGCGGTGCGTCTTGCCGCCGGCGCGGCAGAGCGGCGTCACCGTCTCGAAGACCTCGCCGCCGGAGAAGAACCCGGGCTTGGGCGCGTCCGGCGGCACGAACGCGGGGAAGAGGAGGACGACGTCGCCCTTCCGGTCCGCGCTGGCGGCGAGCTCGAGCTTGAGCTCGTAGGGGTGGTCACCCACAGTGAATGTCTTCGTGACCTGCGCCGCCCCCGCCGTGCCCTGGAACGTGACCTTGCGCGGCGTCCGCTCGACGATGCGCATGCTGGCGCGCGCCGCCGGATCCTCGAGCGGTCCGCCGGCGGCGCCGCCCAGCTCCGGCGAGGCGGCCAGCGCGTAGGGCCAGGGCGTCCCCTCGCCCACGTGCACCAGGTCGACGGGCACCGCCCCGGCGCCCTTCGTCGCGCGCTGGTACTTCTCACCCTTGAGCTCGAGGCTCCGGAGCGCGCCGCCCCAGGTGGTGAAGGTGGCGCGCATCTCCGGCGTCTCGAGGACGACCAGCTCCTCCGCCGCCGCCGGCACCGGGGCGGCCGCGGTCGCGGCCCGCTCGGGCGTCGCCGCCGGAGCCGGAGCCTGCGCGGTCGACCCGCTCGCCGGCGCGCCGGC
>DASTGH010000663.1:0-2537 GCA_035719345.1 Anaeromyxobacteraceae bacterium | reverse complement strand
GGGCCGGAGCGGCACGTCGAGCCAGAAGGTCGTGCCCTGGACCGCGTCGGAGACGAAGCCGACGCGCCCGCCGAGGTGGACCTCCCCGAGGAGCTTCATGCTGTAGGTGCCGAGCCCGCGGCCGTGGGGCGCCTTGGTGCTGAACGACCGCTGGAACACCCGCGCCTGGACCTCGGGCGGCATGGCGCCGGCGTTGTGCACGCTGAAGCGGAGACCGCCGGGTGGGGTGGGCGCCGGCCCGCAGCGGACCATCACCTCGCCGTGGGCCTCGCTCGCCTCGAGCGCGTTGCGCACCATGTTGACGAGGACGCGCAGCAGGAGCGTGGGATCGGCCTCGAGCTCGAGGTCGGCCTCGGCGCACACCTCGAGGCGCCGGCCGCGCGCGGAGAACTGCGAGCCGAGGACGCCGCGCACGTCGGCGAGCACCTGGGACGCGCGCAGCCGCTCGGGGCTCGGCACGAGCGTGCCGCGCTCCGCCATGACCAGGGCGCGGTGATCGCGGATCTCGCGCTCGATGTGCTGCGAGAGGGCGAAGATGCGATGCGCCACGTCCTGGCGCGCGCCGGCGTCGGAGCGCAGGAGCTCCGCCCAGCCGCGCAGCCCGGTGACCGTGTTGAGCACGTCGTGGAAGAAGATCTGCTCCAGCGCCTCCCGCCGCCGCTCGTCCGAGACGTCGCGCAGCGAGAGGACGGTGAAGCGCATCCCATCGATCACCACCGGCGTCGCCCGCACCTCGAGCTCGACCGCGCCCGACGGGCGGCACAGGACCCAGTCCGTCTCCACGGGGAGATCCGCCTGGCGCGAGGCGAGGACCACGCCGAGCGCCCCGCAGCTCTCGCAGGCGGGGAGCGCGCCGCAGCCCACGCTCGTCTGCGCGTTCACGCACCCGAGCGCCTCGCCCGGCCGGCGGCCGAGGACGCCATCGGCCCGCACCAGGTCGGCGGTGCGCTCGGTGTAGGCGACGATCTGCCGCTGCTCGTTGAGCACGACGAGGTGCGCGTCGACGGCCGAGAGCAGCGCCTCCAGCACCGGGTGATGGGTGGCTGCCCGGATCTCGCGGCGCAGCCGCTCCGGATCGGCGCGCCGCGCGTCCGGGAGCGGGTGCCGGTGGCCGAGGGGTAGGCGGCGCGGGGCCCGGGTCGACGGCCCACCCACCGCTGCGGCTTCGCCTTCCATGGAACGCCCTGCCCGCCGCCGGATCCGGAGGCGCGCCGACCGAACGGGTGCCCTCGCCCCGAGCGGTCTCGCGCGTCCGAACCGGAGGCGATGCCGAGATCGAGCAAGGGCGATGCCAGGGCCGGCGCGCGCGTCTGCCGCGGCATTCGGCGCTGCGCCCGTCCGGGGGAGGTGCAGCGGTTGCGCCGGCGGCGCGGCGGCGCGCGGCCGCGACGCAACTTTGTACGGACTCCCGGTCGAGGAGCGGCGCGCGCCCGGGGCGCGCGCCGTACCTTGTTCGTGGGACGCGTCGGCTGCGCCGCCGCGCTCCGGCTAGGCCTGGAGCGCGCGCGCCGGCTCGACGTACTCGAGGCCGAGCGCGCTCGCCACGGCCCGGTGCGTGACGCGTCCGCGGTGGACGTTGAGGCCCTCGAGCAGGTGGCGGTCGTCCTCGAGCGCCTTCCGGTAGCCCTTGTCGGCGAGCGCGAGCACGAACGGGAGCGTGGCGTTGTTGAGCGCGAAGGTCGACGTGCGCGGCACGCCGCCCGGCATGTTGGCGACGCAGTAGTGGATGACGCCGTCGACCACGTAGGTCGGCTCGTCGTGCGTGGTCGGGCGCGAGGTCTCGCAGCAGCCGCCCTGGTCGATGGCGACGTCGACGATCACCGAGCCCGGCTTCATCCGCTTCACGATCTCGGCGGTGACGAGCTTGGGCGCGGCGTCGCCCGGGATGAGCACGCCGCCCACCACCAGGTCGGCGGTGGTGCAGTGGCGCTCGATCGCGTCGCGCGTGGAGAACACGGTGTTGAGCGGACGGCCGAACTGCTTCCAGAGCGCGCGCAGCACCTCGGTGTTGCGGTCGAGGACCCACACCTCGGCGCCCATGCCGAGCGCGATCGCGACCGCGTGCGTGCCGACCACGCCGCCGCCCAGGACGACCACCTTGGCCGGATCGACGCCGGGCACGCCGCCGAGGAGGACGCCGAGCCCGCCGTGCGCCTTCTCCAGGAAGTAGGCGCCGGCCTGGATCGACATGCGACCGGCCACCTCGGACATGGGGGCGAGGAGCGGCAGGCCGCCGCTCGGCGAGGTGACGGTCTCGTAGGCGATGCAGGTCGCGCCCGACTTGACGAGGTCCTCCGCCTGCTCGCGATCCGGGGCGAGGTGCAGGTAGGTGAAGAGCACCTGCCCGGGGCGGAGCATCCGGCGCTCGGGGGCGAGCGGCTCCTTCACCTTCACCACCAGCTCCGCCTGCGCGAAGACCTCGGCGGCGGTCCTCACCACCTGCGCGCCCGCCGCCTCGTACGCGTCGTCCGGCATGCCGATGCCCTGGCCGGCGCCGGTCTCGACGAGGACGCGGTGACCCTTCGCGGTGAGCTCGC
>DASTGH010000662.1:0-3643 GCA_035719345.1 Anaeromyxobacteraceae bacterium | reverse complement strand
GGGTCGGCGAGCGTCCCCATCTCGACCTCGCCGAACCCGTCCACGGCGTGCACCTCGACGCCCGCCGCCGCGGCGATGGCTCCGGCGGTCTCGCGCGCCCTGCGCAGCGGCGAGCTGAAGACGGCCCGCACGCCCTTCCCGGCGAGCGCGGCGGCGGCGCGGGCCGCCTGCGCGCGGCCGCGCTCGGTGAGCGGCGGATCGTCGCCGCGGCGCAGGGCGGGATCGACGTTCCCGGCGCTCTCGCCGTGGCGCACGAGGTAGAGGACGGGCGGCGGGGGCATCCTGCGGCACGAGATAGCGGGGGCGATGGCGCGGATCACCACCGCCGGGGTGGATTCCCCGTCGAGCGGGGCGCTCCGCGACGGACCCCTCCGAGGCGGCGGCGCGCCCGCGCGCAGCGGCTAGGAAGATGGGAGCGGGCCGCGCCCCCGTCGAGCGGTCGCTCCGTCGGACCCCCGCTCGCCTCGAGCGCGGCGCGGAAAGGAGCTTCCCTGCGCCGCGGCGTCCAGATGCTCGCGCTCGCCGTGACCTACGCGGCCATCGGCCGCGCCGGCCTGGCCATCGCGCCCGTCCATGATTTCGCGACGCTGGTGTGGCCGCCCACGGGCATCGCGCTCGCGGCGCTGCTCCGCCTCGGCCTCCCGCTCTGGCCAGGCGTGGCGGCGGGGGCGCTCGCCGTGAACCTGTGGACCGGCGCGCAGCTCCCCGTCGCGCTCGGGATCGCGACGGGCAACACGCTCGAGGCCGTGGTCGGCGCTCACCTGCTGCGGCGCGTGGTGGGGAGAGCGCCGTCCCTCGCCACCCTTCCGGAGGTGCTCGCCTTCATCCTGCTGAGCGCCGCGGCGAGCACCGCCATCAGCGCCACGCTCGGCGTGTCCAGCCTGATCGCGGGTGGAAGGGCCCCGGCCGCCGACCTGCTCGTGACCTGGCGCGCGTGGTGGCTGGGCGATCTGGTGGGAAACCTGGTGGTGGGAGCGTGGCTCCTCGCCCTCACCGCGCCGAGGCCTCCGGCTTTCCGCGCCCGCGGCCGGAACCTCGAGGGCGCCCTGCTGGGGGCGGCGATCGTCGCGGCGACCGTGCTCGTGTTCCTCCGCACGCCGGCGACGCCGGCCGCCGGGTTCGTGCAGGCGTGCTCGCTGCTGCCCATCGTCATCCTCGCGGCGCTCCGGCTGGAGCTGCGGGGGGCGACCACGGCCACGCTCCTCGCGTCGGTGGTGGCCATCGCCGCCACCGCCTCCGGCCGTGGCCCCTTCGTCGAGGGCTCGCTCTCCGGCAGCCTCGTGTCCCTCCAGGCGTTCATGGCCATCGCGGCCAGCGCCGTGCTCCTGGTCTGCGCGGTGACGGCGGAGCGGCGCGAGGCGCTGCGCCTGGGACACGCGAGCGCGCAGGCGCTCCGGGAGCGGGAGCGGGAGCTCCAGCTCGTCGCCGACGCCACCCCGCTCATGCTCACGCGGTGCAGCCGCGACCTGCGCTACCTGTTCGTGAACCGCGCGTACGCGGCGATGATCGGGCGGACCCCCGAGGAGATCGTGGGCAGGCCGATCGTCGAGGTGATGGGCGCCCAGGGATTCGAGGGCGTCCGGCCGCGCATCGAGGCGGTGCTCGCCGGCCGCCGGGTCGAGTACGACGAGCCGGTGCACTTCGCCGGCACCGGCGTCCGCCACCTGCACGTCATGTACGTGCCCGACATCGGCGACCGCGGCGAGGTCGTCGGCTGGCTGGCGTCGATCGTCGACCACACGGACCGGAAGCTCGCCGAGGAAGCGGTGCGCGAGGCGGATCGCCGCAAGAGCGAGTTCCTGGCGGTGCTCTCCCACGAGCTCCGGAACCCGCTCACGCCCATCCGGAACGCGCTGCACGTCCTGCGCCGGGTCCCCGACGGCAGCGAGCGGGCCATCCGCGCCAGGGCGGTGATCGAGCGCCAGACGATCCAGCTGACGAGGCTCGTCGACGACCTCCTCGACATGACCCGTATCTCCAAGGGCAAGATCCAGCTCCGGCGGCGGCGCGTCCCGGTGGGCGAGCTCGTGCGTAACGTGGTGAACGACCACCGCCCGGTGTTCGAGGCGCGCCGCATCGAGGTCGATCTCCACATCGACCCCGGCCCGCTCTGGGTCGACGGCGACGACGTGCGCCTGGCGCAGATCGTGGGGAACCTCGTCCAGAACGCGGCGAAGTTCACGAACGCGGGCGGCCATGTCGCGGTGCGCGTCGAGCGCGCGGGAGCCTCGCACGTCTCCATCCGCGTCGCGGACGACGGCATCGGGATCGACCCCGCGATCATGAAGGGCCTCTTCGAGCCGTTCACCCAGGCCGACAAGAGCCTCGACCGCAGCGCCGGCGGGCTGGGGCTGGGGCTCGCCGTCGCCAGGGCACTCGTGGAGATGCACGGGGGCCGCATCGAGGTGAGCAGCCCCGGGCCGGGCCGCGGTTCGGCGTTCGCGGTCTCCTTGCCGCTGGCGACCGACGCCGCGGTCGAGCCGGGAGCCGCGCGCTCGACCGCCGCGGCGCCGACGCCGCGGCGCGTGCTCGTCATCGAGGACAACGTGGATGGCGCGGAGATGCTCCGGGAATCGCTGGAGCTGGCGCTGCACGAGGTGGCGGTGGCGCACAGCGGCGAGGAGGGCCTCGCCAAGGCGCGCGTCTTCAGGCCCGAGGTCGTGGTCTGCGACGTCGGCCTGCCCGGGCTCGACGGTTACGAGGTGGCGCGCCGGATCCGCGCCGACCCTGCGCTCTCCCCCGCGCTCATCGCGGTGACCGGGTACGCCTTGCCGGAGGACCGGGCCAGGGCGCGCGAGGCCGGCTTCGACCTCCACCTCGCGAAGCCCTTCGACCTCGCGGTGCTGGAGGATCTCGTCCAGCGGCTCGGCGCCCGGCCCGCCCCGAGCCCCCTCACGGAGCGTCGTTGACCGTGACGTCCCTGAAGACGTAGTCGGCCATGTACGGCACGGCGCCTGCGCGGCGCGGCGCTGGCGCGGCTGATGGCGCTCCCACCTGCCCCTGACCGACACCCATCTCGAGCAGCGCACATCCCCGCCGTTGCGGGCACACCCACCGTATGACAGCCTCCGGCACGCCGCATGGAGCGGCGGAGGGGCCGGTGGATCGCGCAGCCGCGTACGCCATCCTCGAGCTGCCGGTCGAGGCGTCGGAGGACCAGATCCGCGCCGCGTACCGGCGGCGGGCGTTCGCCACGCACCCGGACCGGGTGGGCGGAGACGCCGCCGCGTTCCACGCGGTCTCCGAGGCGTACCGGTCGCTCATCGATCCCGAGGCTCATCGCGGGCACGAGCCCCGCCCCGCAGCCGACCCCGCGACGTCCTCGCACGTGCCACCGCCCGATGCCGCCAGGGTCCTGTTCGAGTACCTGAGCGACCTCGCGTCCGAGATGATCCTGAACGGCGCGACGCCGGAGATCGTCGTCGCGTTCCTGGCGCGCGAGGGCTGCCCGGAGTCGGTCGCGCACGCGCTCGAGCGCGACCTGCGCGCCCACGTGGCTCCCGCGCCGGTCCCGGCGCCGGACGGGCGTCCCACGCGCGCGGCCGCCGCTCCCGAGGCGGCCGCGGTGGCCGCCGCGTCCCCCGCCGCACCGCGAGCGGCGAGCGCCTCCCGGAGGTGGCCGGCGATCGCGGCCGCGGCGGCC
>DASTGH010000661.1:0-4410 GCA_035719345.1 Anaeromyxobacteraceae bacterium | reverse complement strand
GCGCTGGCGCCGCGAGGCGTCGACCGAGGCGGCCGCCGCCGCGGCCTGGGCGCGCGCCGAGGCCAGCCGCGCCTCCGCCTCGGCGAGCTGGGCCGCGGGGTCGGCGCAGTCGAGCGTCACCACGAGGTCGCCCTTGCGGACGAGCGCGCCCTTCGCGACGTGGAGCCGCTCCACCCGGGCGGTGACGCGGGCCGAGAGGTCGAGATCGGTGCCCTCGATCTCGCCCGATCCGCCGGCCGGCCCCTCGGCCTCGGCGCGCTGCGCGCGGAGCCGGAGCGCCAGCAGCGTGCCGAGCGCGAGCACGAGCAGGGCGAGGGCGAGGGCGAGGCGGCGCATGGGGGCGGCTCCGGGGCGAGAGCGTGTCCCCCCGGCTCGCAAGCCACGTGCCGTGGGCGGGCGGCGCGAGCGCGCGCGGAACGCCGGAGGATTGTGGCCGCGCCCCCGTCGGCCGCCCGAACGCGCCGTCGGATCACCTTACACCTCGCGGGCGCGGACCATTGGGAATGGCCCGGCGAGCCGGGGGCGGATGGCCCGGCACCGGGCTTGCTGTGTGCCCGGGGGCCATGGCCCGGTCGCTCCCCGCGCTCGCCGCATCGCTGGCGCTCGCCGCCGCCCCCTGCACGGCGCGTGCGGCCGAGCCCCGCACGCTCACCCTGGAGGACGCGCTGCTCGAGCTGGAGGCGCGGAGCCTCACGCTGGAGCAGGCGCGGAGCCGGGTCGAGCAGGCGGCGGGAGTTTCGCGCCAGGCGCTCGCGCCGTCGCTGCCCACCCTCACCGCCGCCGGCAACTACACCCGCAACAGCGACGCCGCCCTCTTCTCACGGCCCTCGGCCATCACGGGTGGGGCGGCCGAGACCGTCGTCATCCAGCCGCAGCAGGTTTTCGGCGTGAGCGGCGCGCTGCGCGTGCCGCTCATCGTCCCGAGTGCGTGGCTGGAGGCCGCGGCGGCGAGGAGTGCCGAGCGCGGGGCCTCGGCCTCCGCGGACGCCGTCCGGCTGCAGCTCCGCGCCGCGCTGCGCCAGGCGGCCTTCGGCGGGACGGGGGCCGAGGAGGTGGTCGCCGCCACCGAGCGCGCCGTGGACAGCGCCGAGGAGCAGGCCCGCAGCGCCGAGCGCGCCGTCGCCGCCGGGACCGGCGTGCCGCTGGCGGTGCTCCAGGCGCGCACCGAGGCGGTGCGGCGGCGGAGCGACCTCGCCCGCGCGCGCGCCGATCTCGAGCGCGCCCGCCTCGCCTCCGGCGTCCTCCTCGGGCGCGCCGAGCCGGTGCGCATCCCCGCGGCGCTCGAGCCGGGGGCGCCGGCCCCGGACGCGCGCGCCCTGCTGGAGGAGGCGCAGGGGCGCCGCCCCGAGCTCAGGGCCGCGACCGAGCAGATCGCCGCCGCGGAGCGGCAGCTCACGGCCGCCCGGCTCCGGTGGCTGCCCCAGCTCTCGGCTTCCGGCGCCGTCTTCGCCCAGACCGAGCCGCTACCCACCGGGCAGGAGGACGGGTGGCGGGTCACCGTGGACGCCACCTGGCCCATCTTCGAGGGCGGGGCGCGCGAGGGCCGTTCCCACCAGGCCGAGGCGGCCGCCCGGGAGGCGCGCGCCGCGGCCGAGGCGGAGCGCGTGGCGGTGGCGCAGGAGGTGGAGGACGCGGTGCGCGACGTGGACGTGGCCGGCGAGCGCCTCCGGCTGGCGGAGGACCAGGTGACGCTCGCGGGCGAGGCGGCGGCCACCGCCCGGCGCGGCTTCGCCGGCGGCGTCTCCTCGTCGCTCGACGTCCTCGACGCGAACGACCGCCTCTACCAGGCGGAGGTCGGGCTGGCCGACTCGCGGGCGCGGCTCGGCGCCGCCCTCGCCGCGCTCGACCGGGCGGTGGGGCGGTAGGAGCGGCCGTGCGCGCGACCGGCAAGCGCCGTATGCTCGGGGCCCTCGCAGGGGGGGAGCCCGCCACGCCCGCGCCGCCGCCGCCCGGTTTCGAGGAGATCCAGCGCGCCGAGCTGTCGCGCCTCTTCGGGCGCATGGTGAAGGTGCGGCTCGTGCTGCTCCCGGTCCTCTTCGGCTTCATCGCCTGGCTCCTGTGGGAGGACCCGTCGTCCTGGCGGCGCGTGGTCGTGTTCGTGGGCCTGCCGGCGTTCCTCGCCTTCTTCGCGGTGGAGGCGCTGCGCTTCCTGCGCGCCGGCATGGGGCGCCACGCGGTCTCGCTCAACGTGGGCGCAGCGGTCGTGGCCCAGCTCGTCCTCTCCACCGCCACCGGAGGGATCGAGAGCCCCGTCCTGCCGTTCGTGACCCTGTTCTCGGTGATCTCCGGCCTGTTCGTGCCGGGCTGGCTCGCCGCCGGCCTGCTGGCCCTCCAGGTGGCCGCGGTCTGGGCGCTGACGGCGGTGGCCGCGCGCGGCCTCGTCCCGGACCTCGTCCCCGCCGTCTTCGGGGGCGGCGCGCGCGCCGGGCACGGGGACGCGCACCTGCTCGCCGGCGCCGTCTTCCTGACGATCTACGTGCTGCTCGGGGCGGGCATCGGACGCGTCGTCCGCTGGGCCTTCGACGCCATGCTCATCCGCGCCCTCGCCGCGCAGCAGGACGCGCTCCGCCTCCACGCCGAGCGCACCGAGGAGCTGACCGCGCTCTCGGGCGAGATCGCGCACGAGCTCAAGAACCCGCTCGCGTCGGTGAAGGGGCTGGCGGCGCTCCTCGCCGAGAGCGCGGCGCCGGGCAAGCCTGCGGAGCGGCTGGCGGTGCTGCGGCGCGAGGTGGAGCGGATGCAGGGCATCCTCGACGAGTTCCTCAACTTCTCGCGCCCGCTCGTGCCGCTCGCGCTGGGGCGGGTCGACCTGGCCGCGGTCGCCGCCGAGGTCGCCGCCATGCACGAGGGGATGGCGCACGAGCGCGGGGTCGAGGTGGCGGTCCGGGGCGACCACGCGGTGGCGCGCTGCGATCCACGCAAGGTGAAGCAGGTGCTCGTCAACCTGGTGCAGAACGCGCTCGACGCCAGCCGCCCGGGCACCGTCCTCGAGGTCGAGGTGCGCGCCGCGGGCGACCGGGCCGCGGTGGTGGTCCACGACCGCGGGCCGGGGCTCGATCCCGCGGTCGCCCACCGCGCCTTCGACCCCGGCGTCACCTCGAAGGAGAGCGGCTTCGGGCTCGGGCTGACCATCGCCCGCGCGCTGGCGCGGCAGCACGGGGGCGACGTCGAGCTGGGGGCCCGGGCCGGCGGCGGCTGCAGCGCGGTGCTGACGCTCCCAGCCGAGCCGCCCGCCGCGCGCGGCCGGGAGGTGGCGCGGTGAGCGCCGCGCCCGGCGGCGCGCGTGTGCTGGTCGTCGACGACGACCCCGGCGTCCGCTACACGCTGCGCGAGGTGCTGGCCAGCGACGGGGTGGAGGTGGAGGAGGCGGCCGACGGGGCGGAGGCGCTGGCGCGCTTCGACGCCGCACCGGCGCCGCTCGTCATCACCGACCTGCGCATGCCCGGGATGGACGGGATGGAGCTCCTCCGCCGCCTGCTGGCGCGCGCCCCCAGCACGCGCGTCGTGCTGGTCACGGCGCACGGCTCGGAGCGGCAGGCGGTCGAGGCGATGAAGGCCGGCGCCTGGGACTACTTCCGCAAGCCCTTCGAGAACGACGAGCTGGTGGCGGTGGTGCGCCGCGCGCTCGAGGCGGTGCGCCTCGCCGCCGACAACGAGCGGCTCACCGGCGAGCTGGCGCTCTCCGGCTCCATGGTCTTCGCCTCGCCCGGGATGCGGCGCCTGGCGCAGCTCGTGGCCCGCGTCGCGCCCCGGGACGTGACGGTGCTCGTCGTCGGCGAGAGCGGCACGGGCAAGGAGCGGGTGGCCGAGGCGCTGTGGCGCGCCTCGCGGCGGGCGGACCGCCCGTTCGTCCGCTTCAACTGCGCGGCGCTCACCCCGGAGCTGGCCGAGGCCGAGCTCTTCGGCCACGCCCGCGGCGCCTTCACCGGAGCGGTCCGGGCCCGCCCCGGGCTGTTCGGCGAGGCGGACGGCGGCACGCTCCTGCTCGACGAGGTGGGCGAGCTCGCCGCCGGCGCGCAGGCGAAGCTCCTGCGCGTGCTGCAGGAGGGCGAGGTGCGGCCGGTGGGCGAGGATCGCGCGCGGCGCGTCGACGTGCGCGTCCTGGCGGCCACGCACCGCGACCTGCGCGAGGAGGTCGCCCGCGGCGCCTTCCGGGAGGACCTCTTCTACCGGCTCCACGTCGTGACGCTGCGGGTGCCGCCGCTGCGCGAGCGGCCCGAGGACGTGCCGGTGCTGGCGCGCTTCTTCCTGCGGCGGTTCGCGGAACGGTTCGGGCTCCCCGAGCCGCCGGCGACGCCGGCGCTGCTCGCCCGGCTCGCGGCGCACGCCTGGCCGGGGAACGTCCGCGAGCTGGAGCACGCCATCGAGAGCCTGGTGGCGCTCTCGCCGGAGGGGGAGCTGGACCTGGCG
>DASTGH010000660.1:0-2032 GCA_035719345.1 Anaeromyxobacteraceae bacterium | reverse complement strand
GTGGGCCACCCGGCGCGCGTGCTGCCCTCGGTGCTCGACCGCACGCTCGAGGCGCGCGTCGCCACCCACGAGGCGGCGGTCGTGGCGCAGGGCCTGGTGCGCGAGGCGCTCGAGCTGCGCCGCGCGGCCAGGAAGCGCAAGGCGCGCCGCGGGCCGGGCCGGTTCAGCGAGGCGCGCGAGGCGGAGCGCGACGCGCGCGCGCTCCTCGCCGAGGCCCGGGCCCTCGAGGCGCGCGCCGAGGAGGAGGTGCTCTCGCGCGCGCCGGTGGTGCTCGCCACGCTCACCTCGCTCGACGCGCCGGCGCTGGCGCGGCGCCGCTTCGCGCTGGCGGTCGTGGACGAGGCCACCCAGGCGGTGGAACCCGCGGCCTACCTGGCGCTGCTCCGCGCCGACCGCGCGGTGCTGGCCGGCGACCACCTGCAGCTCCCGCCCACCGTGCTCTCGGCGGCGGCGCAGGCCGGCGGGCTCGGGGTGTCGCTCTTCGAGCGGCTGCTCGCGGCGCGCGGGGCGGGGGAGCCGCTCTCGGTGACGCTCGCCGAGCAGCACCGCATGCACGAGGCGATCATGCGCTACCCCTCGGACGCGCTCTACGGCGGCCGGCTGCGGGCGCACCCGGCGGTGGCGCGGCGGGCGCTCGACGACGCGCCCCTCGAGGTGGTGGACACGAGCGGACGGGGCTTCGAGGACGCGACGCCGGAGGGGAGCGACTCCCGGTGGAACGAGGGCGAGGCGGAGCTGGTGGCGGCCGAGGTGGAGCGGGTGCTGGCGCTGGGGGTGCCGCCCGCCGACGCCGCCGTCATCGCGCCCTACGACGCGCAGGTGCAGCGGCTCCGGCAGCTGCTCGCCGGGCGGCTGGAGGAAGGGCTGGAGGTGGACACGGTCGACGGGTTCCAGGGGCGGGAGAAGGACGCGGTCGTCGTCTCGCTCGTCCGCGCCAACGAGGCGGGCGAGGTGGGCTTCCTCGCCGACGTCCGGCGCATGAACGTCGCGCTCACCCGCGCGCGCCGCAAGCTGGTGGTGGTGGGCGACGGCGCCACCGTCTCGCGCCACCCCTTCTACGCCGCGTTCTTCGAGCACGCGCAGCGCACCGGCGCGTGGCGGAGCGCGTGGGAGCGGTGACGGCCCCGCGCGGGCGTCTCGTCCGGAGCGGGCCCCAGCGGACGTGGCGCGGCGCGCCGCGGCGCCCCACCTTCCTGGCCATGAACGTGAACCGGATCGCGCCGTGCGCCGTGGCGCTGGTGCTGGCGGCGTGCGGCAGCAACGACAACGGCGGCCCCGGCGCCGGAACCACCGGCGTGACCGGCACCGTGGCCGGCGTCCCCTTCTCGGCGCGCGAGGCGATCAGCGCGGTCGTCCCTCCCACCACCTGCACCGTGTCGGGCTTCTCGGTCTCGGTGGCCGGGCTCGTCATCGGGGTGAGCGACTTCACCGGAACGTGCAGCCTCGTCCAGAACGCCTGCTCGGCCAAGGCGAGCGCGCAGGGCGTCATCGTCGCGCTCGCGAACGTCGTGCCGGCCGCGGCCGGACCGGCCCAGCCCGTCGGCCCAGGGACCTACGCGGTCTCGCCCATCTCGAGCCCGTCGCTCTCGACGCGCCAGGCGTTCGCGAAGCTGGCGAGGACGGACCCCGGCTGCCACCCCGTGACGTCGGTGCCGGCCGTCACGGGCGGAACCGTCACCCTCACCTCGGCCAGCGGGACGCCTGCCGCCGGTGAGCTCTCCCTGACCTTCTCCGACGGCAGCACGCTCGCCGGACCGTTCACGAGCACCGCCTGCGCCGCGCCCCCGGTGGACGTGTGCAGCGCGACCATCGGTGGATTCGGCGACGGCTCGGCGTGCACCGGCTCGCCCGTCTGTCAGCCCTGAGCGCGACCCGGCGAGGTCCGCGCTCCGTGCTAGCCTCGCGCGGTGCTGCGCGCGACGTTCCAGCTCACGCCGGGGGTGGGGCCGTGGCGCGAGCGCCAGCTCTGGGCGGCCGGCGTCCGGTCGTGGGACGACCTCCCCGCGTCCGGACGCGGCGGCCTCTCGACCGC
>DASTGH010000659.1:0-8068 GCA_035719345.1 Anaeromyxobacteraceae bacterium | reverse complement strand
GGAATCATGGCCCAGACCAGCACGCTCGCAACGAGCACGATCGGACCGGTCATGCTCAGTATCCGATGCCGGCGGCCCGCGAGCCGCAGGATCAGTCGTCGCATCCACGAGTTGTGGCGACGCGTGAACGGACCGGCATTTCCGTCGCCTCAAGCCGTTCGCGGCCCGCAAGCTGGTGAAGGCGCTGAAGCAGGAGGTGGGGATCCCCCTGCACCTCCACACGCACGACACGAGCGGACTCGGCGGCGCGACGCTCCTCGAGGCGGCGCAGGCCGGTGTGGACGTGGTGGACGCGGCGCTCTCCTCGCTCTCGGGCCTCACCTCGCAGCCGAACCTCAACGCGCTGGTGGCCGCGCTCCGTCACACGGAGTGGGACACCGGCCTCGACGAGGACGGGCTGCAGCAGCTCGCCGCGTACTGGGAGACGGTGCGCGAGCACTACGCGCCGTTCGAGTCGGGCCTGAAGAGCGGGACGGCCGAGGTGTACCGGCACGAGATCCCGGGCGGTCAGTACTCCAACTACAAGCCGCAGGTGGCCGGGCTCGGCCTCCTCGACAAGTGGGAGGAGTGCAAGGACATGTACCGGAAGGTGAACCTGCTCTTCGGGGACATCGTCAAGGTCACCCCTTCGTCGAAGGTGGTCGGCGACATGTCCATGTTCCTCGTGAAGAACGGCCTCGAGCCGGAGGACCTGTTCAAGCCGGGGCAGGACCTCGCCTTCCCCGAGTCGGTGGTGGGCATGTTCAAGGGCATGCTCGGGCAGCCCCACGGCGGCTGGCCGCCGGAGCTGCAGAAGCTGGTGCTGAAGGGACAGGAGCCGATCCACGTGCGGCCTGGCGAGCTGCTCGAGCCGGCCGACCTGGAGGTCGAGCGCAAGAAGGCGGCGGAGCGGGTCGGGCACAAGATCACGGACGAGCAGCTGGCGAGCTGGCTCCTCTACCCGAGCGTCTTCGCCGATCTGGAGAAGCACCGCGCCGACTACTCCGACACCTCGGTGCTCCCGACGAAGCACTTCTTCTACGGGCTCGAGCCGGGCCAGGAGACGAGCATCGACATCGAGAAGGGCAAGACGCTCATCGTGAAGCTCGTCATGGTGGGCCCGCTCGCCAAGGACGGCACGCGCGAGGTCTTCTTCGAGCTGAACGGCGAGGGCCGGAGCGTCATCGTCAAGGACGAGAAGGCCGCCAAGGACGACACGGCGCGGGTGAAGGCGGACCGCGGAAACCCCAGGCACGTCGGCGCGCCGATGCCGGGCAAGATCGTGAAGCTCATGGTCAAGATGGGCGAGGAGGTGAAGGCGGGGCAGGTCCTGCTCGTCACCGAGGCCATGAAGATGGAGACGAACGTGAAGGCCCGGGCCGACGGCAAGGTCGCCGAGCTCCGCTTCGCCGAGGGCGGCAAGGTGGAGAAGGACGACCTGCTCGCCGTGCTCGCGTAGCGCGCCGTCAGTCCGTCTCGCTCAGGACCGCGGCCTCCTCGATGAGCTCGCGCAGGTCCCGCGCGAACCTCGCCGCCGGCGCGCCGTCGACGAGGTCGTGATCGACGCTCAGGGTCAGCGCGAGGACCTCGCGCGGCTCGACGCGTCCGTCCACGACCCCGGGCTTGGCGGTCACGCTCCCCACCGTCAGGCACACGGTGTGGAGCGGCACGATGCCGATGGCCCACGCCGCGCCCGCCCCGAACATCCCGACCGACGTGACGAGCGCGGTGCCGGCGAAGCGCTTCATCGAGCGCGGGCTCCTGCGCAGTGCCCGGAGAAAGAGCCGCCGCAGCACGCCTGGCGCGATGCGCGAGAGGCGCGCCAGCGCTCCGGAGCGCTGGGCGCTGGTGGCCGGCTCCGCCTGCACGCGGCGGATCTCGGCGCCGATGTCGTCCACGGTCCTCCGCTGCGCCGAGCGGACGAGGTGGGGGATGGCGACCGCGCCCTCCTCCGCCTCCACCAGCGTGACGACGTCGACCTCCGCGAAGGTCACCAGCCGTCCGAGCCAGTCCCGCGAGCCGTGGACCACGCGATGCGCATCGAGGGCGCGCGCCAGGCTGGCGACGATGAACGCCGTGAACGACGGCGCCTCGCCCGTGCGCGCCCGTCGCTCGCGGATGAGCGTGCGCGCCCGCGTCACGTCGAGCTCGAGCAGCGCGTGCACCATGTGCCGGCGGACGCCGACCTCGAGGGCGTCGATGACGCCCTGCCGTTCTCGCGGGAACGGCCTCGTCTGGAAGGAGGCCGGCGGCACGGCTCGACGATGCCACATCCGGACTCCATGCGCCGGCGGTATCCCGCGCGCCCACACCGCGGGTGTGCCACGCACCCGGCAGGAATTGCACCCCGCGGCGACGGGACGTCCCGCGCCGCGGGTGAGCCTCAAGAGATCGCGCGATCGTGCCGAAGAGCGGGGCGTGGGAGCCCCCTCGGAGATCGTCCTCGGCATCGACCTCGGCACCACCTACTCCACCGCCGCCGCGGTCGTGGACGGCAAGCTGCACTTCGCCGTCGACGGGCGCGGCGAGCCGTGCGTCCCGAGCGTCGTCCACTTCCCGAAGAGCGGGCCGCCGCTGGTCGGCGCCGACGCAGACCGGGCGCGGGCCGGCGACCCGCAGAACACCGTCTTCGGCATCAAGCGGCTGCTGGGCCGCGCCGCGGACTCGCCCCAGGGGCGGCTGCTCGACGCCTGCTCGGCGTTCAAGATCGTGGCGCAGGGCGCCGGCGAGGCGGCGGTCGAGGTGCGCAGCGGCACCTACAGCGCGAGCGAGGTGGCCGCCCTCCTCCTGCGCTACCTGCGCGAGCGGGCGGAGGCGCGCTTCCGCCGGCCGGTCAAGCGCGCCGTCCTCACCGCGCCGGTCGGCGCCGACGAGCGCGTCCAGCAGGCGATGGTGCGCTGCGGCCGCATGGCCGGCCTGGAGGTGGTGCGGATCGTCCCCGAGCCGTGCGCCGGCGCGCTGGCGCGGGGCGTCGGGATCTCGTCCGAGCGGCCGGTGCTGGTCTACGACTTCGGCGGCGGCACGTTCGACGCCACCGTGGTGCAGCGCGACGGCGCGGCGCTGCGCGCCCTCTCCGCGTCCGGCGACGACTGCCTGGGGGGCGACGACTTCAGCCTCGCCTTCGCGCGCTTCGTGGAGGCGGGCGTCTACCGCGTGCACAAGGTCGAGGTGAGCCGCGACGTGCTCCTCTGGGATCAGGTGCAGCGGCAGTGCGAGATGGTGAAGCGCGCGCTCTCCGCCGCCGAGGAGGCGCGCTTCCGCATCCCGGACGCGTTCAGCGGGGGCGGTCGCCCGCGCGACCTCGAGTTCACGTTCCGGCGCGACCACCTCGCGCCCTCGTGGACGCCGCTCGTCGAGCGCTCGCTGGCCGCCGCGGCCGACGGCCTCGCCCAGGCCGCCGTCGCCGTGCAGGATCTGGCGGGCGTCCTCCTCATCGGCGGCACGACCTTCGTGCCGCTGGTGCGCTCGGCCGTGGCGAGCGCCTTCCCGGTGCCGTGCGTGGCGGAGGACGACCCGCAGACCGCCGTGGCCCGCGGCGCCGCGCTCCTGGCGGCGCACCCCGAGATCCTGACCGCCTGAGGAGCGGCGGGCTCGTCCGCGCGCCGCGCCGCGCCCGCCGCTACTTCGCCTTCTCCGACACGAACTCCTGGATCGCCTTCTTCAGGCCGTTCCGGCGGTAACTCTTCGTGCCGGTGGCGATCCACTGCGTCTCGGCCAGCACCACGCGCTCGCCCTGGCTCGTGGTCCGGATGGAGAGGTAGGCGGCGCTGGCGTTGTTGGCGGACACGACCGCCACGAACGCGAAGCAGGGGGCGCCCTCGGCATGGCGCTTCCCGAGCGCCTTCTCCACCCACCCCGAGAGCTCCTCCTTGGTGATCACCTCGGCGGAGTCGGCATCGGCGAGGACGTCGAAGGCGGGGCAGTCGCCCTCGGCGGCGGAGGCGGGGCAGGGGAGGGCGAGCGCGGCGGCGAGGACGAGCGCGAGGCGCGGGGGGAAGGAGGTCATGGGCGCGTGCATAACGGCGTTCGGCCGCAAAGGCGACGGCTGGCACGGATCGTGACGTTCTACTGGTGAAACGGCGTGCACCGGTTCGGGTACGGGGATGAGGACGAGGTCAGGGTCGGGGTCGGGGACGGGGACGAAGTCGAGGTCGGGGTCGCGCGCCTCGCCCGATCCCCCGCGCTAAGGTCCGCTCATGCCCCCGCCCGCGCCGCCCACCCGGAGCCCGGCGCTCGAGACCTGGGCGCTCTATGCGGCGACGGTCGCCTGCTACGCGGACATGTACATCACGCAGCCGGTGCTGCCGGTGCTCTCGCGCGAGTTCGGGCTCACGCCGGCGCGCGCGGCGCTGTCGGTCTCGGCGGTCGTCATCGCCATCGCGCTCGCCTCGAGCTTCTACGGCCCGCTCTCCGACGCGCTCGGGCGCAAGCGCGTCATGGTCGGCAGCGCGCTGCTCCTGGCGGTGCCCACGGCGCTGTGCGGGCTGGCCCGCTCCTTCCCCGCGCTGCTCGCGCTGCGCGCCGCCCAGGGGCTCCTCATCCCCGGCGTCACCGCCGTCACCATCGCCTACGCCGGCGACCAGGTCCCGCCGGCGCGGCTCCCGGCGGTCGCGGGCGGCATCATCGCCGCGAGCGTGCTCGGCGGCCTCGTCGGGCGCGTCGGCGGCGGCCTCGTCGCGGCGGCGGCGGGGTGGAGGGTCTCGTTCGCCGCGTTCGCGGCCACGACCGTCGCCGCGGGGCTGCTCCTGGCCCGCGGCATCTCCTCCCGCCGCGCGGCCGCGCCGGTCGGGTGGCGCAGCGCCTACGGCGGCATGCTGCGGCACCTCCTCGACCCGCCGCTCCTCGGCGCGTTCCTCATCGGCCTCACGCTCATGTTCGGGTTCATGAGCGTCTTCACCTACCTGCCGTATCACCTCGACGAGCCGCCCTACCGGCTCGGCACGGCGCAGGTCTCGAGCGCGTACCTCGCCTACCTCGCCGGCGTCGCCATCGCGCCCTTCGCCGGGCGGAGCGCCGCGCGCCGGTCGCCGAGGCTGCTCATGGCCGCCGGGTTCGCGGTCGCGGCCGCCGGCGTGCTGCTCACGCTCGCGGAGCCGCTCTGGGCCATCGCGCTCGGGCTCGTCGTGCTCTGCCTCGGCATGTTCACCGCGCAGGCGGTCGCGCCCGGCTTCGTGAACACGACCGCGCCGACCGCCAAGGGCGGCGCCAACGCGCTCTACCTCGCCTTCTATTACCTCGGCGCGACGGTGGGGTCGTGGCTGCCCGGCCTCGCCTGGCAGGCGTGGCGGTGGCCCGGCGTGGTGGCCGTGAGCCTCGCCGCGCTCGCCGCCGGGCTCGCCGCCGACCTGCTCCTCTGCGGCGCGCCGCGGCGGGCGCGAGCGGCCTGACCCCTGGCCGCGGCATCCCGGGGCGTACCCTGGCGCCGATGTCGGGGGCGTGCCCGCGGAGGTGCGAGGAGCCCGTCGGACGACACGGTGCGTCGCGCACCATCGTACCGCCGGAGAGTTGACTCGAAGGCGGGGTCGGAGTCCGATCGCGACAGCGATGCGCGCCGCACCCGTGCTCCTCTCCGCCCTGCTCGCCGCCGCGTGCAGCCACGAGTGTCACGACCTGGCCGAGAGCTACGACCAGGCGCTCCGCGCCGCGCAGGCGTGCGATCCGGCGGCCGCGACCTCCTGCGATCGCTCGATTCCGGGCGCGCTCGACGAGCCGGTGTGCCCGGCATGGGTGGACGCGGCTCGCGAGCCGGCGCTCGACGAGATCGTCAGCAGCTATGCCGCGGCGAGCTGCCAGCAGGCGGCGCCGCCGGCGTGCGCCCCGTCGGTGGGGCGCTGCGAGCGGCTCGACGACGGATCGGGCCGGTGTGTCGCGCACGCGCCCGGCCAGCGCTAGCCGCGCCCGGCCGCGGCGCGCTCAGCGGCCGCGGATCTCCCACCAGGGCGCGACCTCGGGCCGCGGGTCGCGCGCCCTCGGCTCGGCACCCAGGCTGCGCACGATGGCCAGCACCTCGTCGGCGGCGCGGGGCAGCGCCGGCTTCACCCGGTCGGAGACGCCGCCGTTCAGCTCCACGCTCTCCGGCTCGGCCCCGACCACCCAGGTCCGCGCCGGCGCACCGCCCGTGAACTGGAGGGTGAGCACGAGCTTGCGGATGCCGGGCTCGTAGGGGCTGTTGCGGAGCCGCGGCTCGCGCTCGGGGAGCCCGGCGTCCATGACCTCCTCGTGCTCGAGGCGGTGGAGCGTGCCCGGGGCCGCGCCGCGGTGGACGCTGGAGGCGACCACCAGCGCCTCGGCGCCGCGGACGTAGGACGTGAGGTCGAGCCCCTGCGTCCCCAGCTCCACCACCTGCACGTCGTCCGGCCACTCGTACCAGGCGTCGAGGAGCTTCGCGACGTACGGCCCGAAGGCGTCGTCGCCCATGAGCACGTTGCCGAGGCCGATGACCGCGATGCGAGGCATCTGGACTCCAGGCCGCCCTTCGACTCCGCCTGCCCTGAGCGAAGTCGAAGGGCTCAGGGCGAACGGTGAGGTGCGCTGCGAAACGAAGAGGGGTGGAGGCACCCATGCCCCACCCCTCGAATCTACCCTCGGGCCAGGCCTACAGCACCTTCACCCGCACCTCGTTGCCCTCGCCGTCCACGGTGTGGATCGCGCACGCGAGGCACGGGTCGAACGAGTGCACCGTGCGGATGGCCTCGAGCGGCTTCTTCGGGTCGGCGATGGGGTTGCCCACCAGCGACGCCTCGTACGGACCCATCTTGTCGTTCTCGTCGCGTGGGCCGGCGTTCCAGGTCGAGGGCACGACCGCCTGGTAGTTGGCGATCTTGCCGTCCTTGAGGACCGTCCAGTGCGACAGCGTCCCGCGCGGCGCCTCGTGGAAGCCGACGCCCTGGTACTCGCCCTTCGCCAGCTTCGGCATCGGGTCGTTGAAGATGGTGGTGTCGCCCTTGCCGATGTTCTCGACGAGGAGCTTCCAGTGCTTGAGCGCCAGCTCGCTCATGACGGCCGCGCGGATGGAGCGCGCCGCCAGGCGGCCGAGCGTCGACTCGAGGATGGCCGGCCCGAGCTTCGTCTTCGCCACCGAGCCCGCCACCTCCAGGCAGCGCGAGGCGTACTTCACGGTGAGCGGGTCGCCCTGGCGGAAGGCGTAGAGCACCTGCGCCAGCGGTCCGACCTGCATGGGCTTGCCCTGGAAGCGCGGCGCCTTCACCCAGGTGTACTTCTCGGGCGCGGCCGTCTCCGCCTTCCAGTCGCCCGTGTAGTTCGGGCGGGTCTCGCCCTTCCACGGGTGGAGGGGCGCGCCGGCGTCGGCGTAGTAGGCGTGCTTCGACGACTCGGTCACGCCCTTCGTGAAGTACTCGTCGCCGAAGCCGGTGATGGGCTTCATCGCGCCGGTGAGGCCGTTGCCGCCGATGATGGTGCCGCCGGGCATGTCGAACTTCGTGCCCTTGGTGTCGAGCGGCAGCTCGGGAACGGACATGTAGTCCTGCACGCCGGCGCCGTACCTGGCCCACTCGGCGTAGAGGCCGCCCACGGCCGCCACGTCGGGGAAATACACCTGCTGCACGAAGGCGGCGACCTCCTCGAGCAGGTCCTTCACCTGATACAGCTTCTGCATGTTGAGGGTGGCGGGGTTGTCGAGGTTGATGGCGTTCGCCACGCCGCCCACCGCCAGGTTCTGGATGTTGGGGGTCTTCGAGCCGAGGATGGCGACGACCTGCAGCGCCTTGCGCTGGTACTCGAGCGCTTGCAGGTAGTGGGCGACGGCGAGGAGGTTCACCTCGGGCGGGAGCCGCATGGCGGCGTGGCCCCAGTAACCGTTCTGGAAGATGCCGAGCTGGCCGCCGGCCACGAAGCCGGCGAGCTTCTCCTTCACGGCCGCGAGCTCCCTGGTGGAGTTCTTGGTCCAGGGGGAGAGCGACTCGGCGAGGCGCGAGGCGGCCGCCGGATCGGCCTTGAGCGCGGAGGTCACGTCCACCCAGTCGAGCGCGGACAGGTGGTAGAAGTGGACGATGTGGTCGTGCAGCGCGTGAGCGGTGACGATCAGGTTCCGGATGTACTGGGCGTTGAGCGGGACCTCGAGGCCGAGCGC
>DASTGH010000658.1:0-9010 GCA_035719345.1 Anaeromyxobacteraceae bacterium | reverse complement strand
AGCACCGCCGCGAACCCCGCGGCGCCCCAGCGGTCGAAGCGCGCGCCGCGCGCGGCGGCGGCGTCGGGCAGCGCGCGCGAGGCCCAGATCGCGCCGGCGACCCCGACCGGCAGGTTGACGTAGAAGATGCCGCGCCAGGAGAAGGCCGCGACGAGGAGGCCGCCGAGCGGCGGTCCGGCGGTGAGGCCGGCGGCGACGACGCTGGCGATGCCGCCCAGCGCGCGGCCGCGCTGCTCGCGGGGAAAGGCCGCGGTCACGGCGGCGGGGCCCATCGACATCATCGCCGCCGCGCCGAGCGCCTGCGCGCCGCGCGCCAGGACGAGCGCGTGCAGGCTCGGCGCGAAGCCGCACAGCGCCGAGGCGAGCGTGAAGACCAGCATCCCCCCCACGTACACGCGGCGGTAGCCGAGCAGATCGCCGAGCCGCCCGGCGGCGAGGAGGGACGAGCTGATCACGAGCAGGTACACGGTGACGACCCAGCCCACGCCGGCGATCGAGGCGCCGAAGGCGGCCCGCACCGACGGGAGCGCCACGTTGACGATGCTGCCGTCGAGCGTGGACATGAACGTGCCGACGGCGACCGCGGAGAATGCGGACCACGGCGAGGCGCGCGGCGGGTGCGAGGTGTCGTTCAAGGGGGCGCCCTGGAGCCTAGGCGGAAGCGGTCGGCGCCGCCGGGCGACCTGGCGGCAGGGACGCGCCGCGTCGAGAGCGGATGCGTCACGGAGTCAACGAACTCTTACGCCCCGTAGAGTGGTTGCCGCGAGCGCGCTGGACCGTACGGAACATCCCCCCCACCGCGCCCGCAGGGCGCACCCAGCCAGGAGGCCGCATGACCTGGAGCACGCCGTCGTTCGAAGAGATCAAGATGGACGCCGAGGCCCGCGGCTACGCGGGATGGCCGGAGAGCACCGAGCCCTCCAGCGAGGAGGAGGCCCCTGCCGCCGAGACTGCCGATCGCGGGTGACGCGTGCTCGCCCACGTGCTCGGCGCGGCGGCGGGCGGCGGCTTCCCGCAGTGGAACTGCGGCTGTCGCCTCTGCCGCGCCGTGCGCGAGGGCGCTCCCGGGCTCGCGCGGCGGACCCAGACGTCCGCGGCGGTGAGCCCCGACGGCCGCCGGTGGTTCCTGCTCGGCGCGTCGCCCGACGTGCGAGCGCAGATCGAGGCGTTTCCTCCACTCTGGCCCCGGTCGCCGCGAGGCTCGCCGATCGAGGGTGTCCTGTTGCCCAGCGCGGACGTCGACGCGACCGCCGGGCTCTTCTCCATGCGCGAGGGCGAGCCGATCGCGCTCCACGCCACGGCGCGGGTGCTCGATGCGTTCCTGGAGCGGAACGCGCTCGCGGCCACCCTGCGGCGCAGCGCCTCTCAGCTCACCGCACACGTCCTGCCGCTCGGGACGGCGGTCTCGATCCGCGACCGCGCCGGCGAGGCCTCCGGACTCGAGGTCACCGCCCTCGCCGCCCCGGGCAAGCCCCCGCCGCACCTCGCCGGGCGCCCCTATCACCCCGAGGACAACGTCGGGTTCCTGGTGCGCGACACGGCGGCGCGCGAGGTCCTGGCGTTCTTCCCGTGCGTGGGCGCCCTCGACGACGCGCTCCTGGCCGCGGTCGGCGGCGCGACCGCGCTCCTCTTCGACGGCACCTTCTGGTCGGACGACGAGCTGGTGCGGGTGGCGCCCGACGCCCCCACCGCCCGCGTCATGGCGCACGTCCCGGTCGGCGGTCCGGACGGGAGCCTGGCGCGGCTCGCCCGGGCCGGGGCCCGCCGCCGCTTCTTCGTCCACGTCAACAACACGAACCCCATGCTCGACGAGCGCGGGCCCGAGCGCGCCGAGGTGCGCGCCGCCGGCTGGGAGGTCGCGCTCGACGGGACCGAGGTGCTCCCTTGACCCGCCCCGCCGACGAGGCGCTCGCGCCGGACGCGTTCGTGGCCTGGCTCCGCGAGCAGGCCGCGCCGCGCTACCACGACAAGCACCCGTTCCACCGGGCCATGCACGAGGGGCGCCTCTCCCGCGAGCAGCTCCGCGCCTGGGTGGCGAACCGCTTCTACTACCAGACGCGCATCCCGGTGAAGGACGCCATCATCCTCTCCAAGTCGGAGGACCCGGCCTTCCGGCGCGCGTGGATCCGCCGCATCCGCGACCACGACGGCGAGGCCGAGGGCGAGGGCGGGATCGAGCTGTGGCTGCGCCTGGGCGAGGCGGTCGGCCTCTCGCGCGATACGCTGCGCTCGCACCGTGAGGTGCTTCCGGGCGTGCGCTTCGCCTGCGACGGCTACGTCGAGCTCGTCCGCTCCCGCCCGCTGGTCGAGGCGGTGGCGTCGTCGCTCACCGAGATGTTCTCGCCCGACATCATGTCGACCCGCATCGCGGCCTGGGAGCGGCACTACCCGTTCGTCGGGCCCGAGGCGCTCGGCTACTTCCGGTCGCGCGTGCCGCGCGCGGCGAAGGACGGAGAGGAGGCGCTCGCCTTCGTCGTGCGCGAGGCGCGCACCCGCGAGGCGCAGGCGGGCTGCCTCGCCGCGCTCGTGCGCAAGACCGAGATCCTCTGGCACCTCCTCGACTGCGTGCAGGCCGCCCACGGCCCGCACCCGGAGCGCCCGTGACCGCCGCCCCCGGCCGCCCGCGGCTGGCGCGGCGCGCGCGCCTCCGGCGCGATCCGGTGGGCGGCGGCGACGTGCTCCTCTACCCGGAGCGCGGCCTGGCGCTGTCGCCCTCCGCGAGCGAGGTGCTGCGCCTCTGCGACGGCACCCGCACCGTCGCGGGCATCGCCGACGCGCTCCACGCGCGCCACCCCGAGGCGCCGCGCGAGACCATCCTGCGCGACGTGGAGGCCCTCGTCGCCGCGCTCGCGGAGCGCCTCGTCCTGGAGGACGCGGGGTGAGCGCGTCCGCGCCGCGGCCGGTGGCGCTCGTGGCGGAGCTCACGCACCGCTGCCCGCTCCAGTGCCCGTACTGCTCGAACCCGCTCGAGCTGGTGCGCCGCGGGCGCGAGCTGCCCGCCCCGGCGTGGGCGCGCGTGCTGGGCGAGGCCGAGGAGCTGGGAGTCCTCCAGGTCCTGCTCACCGGCGGCGAGCCGCTCCTCCGCCCGGATCTCGAGGAGATCGTGGCGGCCGCGCGGGCGCGCGAGCTCTACGCGACCCTCATCACGAGCGGTGTCCCGCTCCGCCCCGAGCGGCTGCGGGCGCTCGCCGACGCCGGTCTCGACGCCGTCCAGCTCTCGTTCCAGGGGGCGGCGGACGCGCCCGCCGACGCCGTCGCCGGCGTCCCGGCGCACGCGCGCAAGCTCGAGGCGGCGCGCTGGATCAAGGAGTGCGGGCTGCCGCTCACCGTGAACGTGGTGCTCCACCGCGCCGACGTGGAGGCGGTCCCGGACATCGTGGCGCTCGCCGAGCGCGTCGGCGCCGACCGGCTGGAGCTCGCGACGGTGCAGTACCTCG
This sequence comes from Anaeromyxobacteraceae bacterium, assembly GCA_035719345.1. GTDB lineage: Bacteria > Myxococcota > Myxococcia > Myxococcales > Anaeromyxobacteraceae > Anaeromyxobacter_A. Next base: position 5,573 of record DASTGH010000658.1, on the reverse strand, counting down.
GCTTCGCGCACGCGAACCGCCCCTGGCTGCGCCCGTCGCCCGAGGCGCTCCTCCGCGTGCGGCGCGAGGCGCTGGCCGCGCGGGACCGGCTCGCCGGCCGGATGGAGGTGGTGCTGGTCGCCCCCGACGAGGTGACGGACCAGCTCACGCCGTGCATGGACGGCTGGGGCCGCCGGACGATCGTGGTCGCGCCGGACGGCGTCGCGCTCCCCTGCCATCACGCGCGCAGCCTGCCGCTCTCCTTCGCCTCGGTGGAGGACCGGCCGCTGCGCTGGATCTGGGCGGAGTCGCCGGGGTTCCGCGCCTTCCGCGGCGAGGCGTGGATGCCCGAGCCGTGCAGGAGCTGCGACCGCCGCGCCATCGATCACGGCGGGTGCCGCTGCCGCGCGTTCCTCGCCACCGGGGATCCGGCCGCGGGCGACCCCGCCTGCAGCCGGGTGCTGGCGGCCGGGCGTTCCACCGGCCCCCCGCCCTCGCCGGCTCCGCGCGAGCCGGTGCGGCGCCTCAACCCGGGCTGAAGCGGCGCCGCGCCTCAGGCCCCGTACGCTCGCACGAAGGCCTCGACCGCGCGCCTCACGGTCGCCCGCAGCTCCGCGGCCGAGGGGGTGGGCTCGACGCCGAGCTGGGCCCGGATGACGAGGTCTCCCTGGCAGAGCATGACGAACTGGACGGCGGCGGCGCGGGTGTCATCGAGCCGCAGCGCGCCTCGCTCCGCCCAGCGCCGCAGCCACGTCGAGACGGCCGCGTACACGACCGCGGGCCCGCGCTCGAAGAGCGTCTCCCCGACCTCGGGGAAGCGCCCCGCCTCGGCGATCGTGTGCCGGTACAGGCAGACGATGGCCGGCGAGAGGAGGATTCCGACGAGCTTCTCGCCGCCGCGCGCCAGCCCGAGGCGCAGGTCGCCCTCCGGGTCCCCGAGCGAATTGCGCAGCTCGTCACGGAGGGCGTCGGCCTCCTCCGAGAAGCAGGCGACGAAGAGCGCCTTCTTGTCGGCGAAGTGGTTGTAGATCGTCGCCTTCGAGACGCCGGCGTGCGCCGCCACGCGGTCGACGCTGGCGCGCTCGTACCCCAGCTCCGCGAAGATCGCCCGCGCCCCTGCCAGGATCTGGCGGCGCTTCTGTGGAGACAGCTCGGAGGAGCGTGCGGCGACGGCCATGGCCACCTAAACTGTACGGTTCAGTGTTGACCGTCAACTCGAAAATCGCTACCACTTCGCCTTCCCCATGAAGACGACCCCCGATGTCGTAGCCGCCGCGCGGCGCTCCGCCGCAGCTGCCCCGCGCCGCCTGGCCGCTCTCCTCCTCCTCGCGGCCGCGCTCGCCTGCGGCCGCAAGGCCTCGGCGCCGCCGCCCTCCGCCGCGCCGGTCGAGGTGGGCGTCGTGACGCTCAGCCCGACGGCGGTGACGCTCACGCGCGAGCTGCCCGGCCGGACGTCCGCCTACCGGATGGCCGAGGTGCGGGCGCGCGTGAACGGCATCGTCCTGAAGCGCCTCTTCGTCGAGGGCAGCGACGTGAAGGAGGGCCAGAAGCTCTTCGTGATCGACCCGGCGCCCTACCAGGCCGCCTACGAGGGCGCGCGGGCGACGCTCGCCCGGGCCGAGGCGAACGTGGCGAACGCGCGGCTCGTGTCGGACCGCTACGGCGAGCTGGTGAAGGACAACGCCGTGAGCCGGCAGGAGTACGACACCGCCATGGCCACGCTCAAGGCGGCCGAGGCGGAGGTGGCCTCGGGGAAGGCGGCCGTGCAGCAGGCGCGCATCAACCTCGACTACACCGTCGTGACCGCGCCCGTGTCCGGCCGCATCGGGCGCTCGGCGGTCACCGAGGGCGCGTACGTGCAGGCGGGCCAGGCGACGCTGCTCGCCACCGTGCAGCAGCTCGACCCCATGTACGTCGACCTCACCCAGTCGAGCGACGAGGTGCTGCGGCTCCGCCGCGACCTCGCCAGCGGCAAGCTGCAGAGCGCCGGCCAGGGGAAGGCGCGCGTGCGCCTCGTCACCGAGGACGGCCGGGACGCGGGCCTGGAGGGGACGCTGCAGTTCGCCGACGTGAGCGTCGACCCGGGCACCGGCTCGATCGCCATCCGGGCGGTCTTCCCGAATCCCCGCGCCGAGCTCCTGCCCGGCATGTTCGTCCGCGCGCGCCTCGACGAGGGCGTGAACCCGCAGGCGCTGCTCGTCCCACAGGTCGCGGTGACGCGCGACCAGAAGGGGCTCCCGGTGGCCCTCGTCGTCAATGCCGAGCGCAAGGTGGAGCGGCGCCAGCTCGTGGCCGACCGCGCCGTGGGCGATGCCTGGCTCGTGACGCAGGGGGTGAAGGCCGGCGAGCAGGTCATCGTCGAGGGGCTGCAGAAGGTGCGCCCCGGCGCGGCCGTGAAGCCGGTGCCGGCCGGCGGCACCAAGCAGGCAGCCCGCTAGGCGAGGCCCACACAGGATCCTTCGAGGAGCGCGTCCGTGGCCCAGTTCTTCATCGACCGACCGATCTTCGCCTGGGTGATCGGCCTGCTCGTCATGCTGGCGGGCGCCCTGTCCATCTTCGGGCTGCCGGTCTCGCAGTACCCGGCCATCGCCCCGCCCCAGATCACGGTCTCGACGACCTATCCCGGCGCCTCGGCCAAGACGCTCGAGGACACGGTCACCCAGGTCATCGAGCAGCGGATGAACGGGCTCGACAACCTGCGCTACCTCGCCTCGTCGTCGGACGCGGCCGGCAACGCCGCGGTGACGCTCACCTTCGACGCCGGCACGAACCCCGACATCGCCCAGGTGCAGGTGCAGAACAAGCTCGCCCTGGCCATGCCGCAGCTGCCGCAGGAGGTGCAGCGGCAGGGCGTCCGGGTGGCGAAGTCCGTCTCCAACTTCCTCCTCATCATCGGCCTCGTCTCCGAGGACGGGTCGATGACTCGCAACGACATCTCCGACTACGCCTTCTCGACGCTGCAGGACCCCATCAGCCGCGTCTCGGGCGTGGGCGAGGTGACCTCGTTCGGCGCGCAGTACGCGATGCGCATCTGGCTCAACCCGGACCTGCTCACCAAGTACCGGCTCACTCCGCTCGACGTGCAGGCGGCGGTGCAGGCGCAGAACGCGCAGGTCTCGGCCGGGCAGCTGGGCGGCCTCCCCGCCGTGGAGGGGCAGCGGCTCAACGCGACCATCACCGCGCAGACCCGCCTGCAGACGCCCGACCAGTTCCGCGGCATCCTCCTGCGCGTCAACCCGGACGGCTCTCAGGTGCGCCTCGGGGACGTGGCGCGGGTCGAGCTGGCGGGCGAGAGCTCGGAGATCGACACCTACATCAACGGCGCCCCGTGCTCCGGTATCGGCGTGCGGCTCGCCGCGGGCGCCAACGCGCTCCGCACCGCCGACGCCGTGCGCAAGCGCGTGGATGAGCTGTCGAAGTTCTTCCCGCCCGGCCTCAAGGTCGTCTGGCCCGTCGACACGACCCCGTTCGTCCGCCTCTCCATCGAGGAGGTGGTGAAGACGCTGGCCGAGGCGATCGTGCTGGTCTTCCTGGTGATGTTCCTCTTCCTCCAGAACTTCCGGGCGACGCTCATCCCCACCATCGCCGTGCCGGTGGTGCTGCTCGGCACCTTCGGCGTCCTCGCCGCCTTCGGCTTCTCCATCAACACGCTCACCATGTTCGGCCTGGTGCTCGCCATCGGGCTCCTCGTCGACGACGCCATCGTCGTCGTGGAGAACGTGGAGCGGGTCATGAGCGAGGAGGGGCTCCCGCCCAAGTCCGCCACGCGCAAGTCGATGAGGCAGATCACGGGCGCCCTGGTCGGCATCGCGCTCGTGCTCGCGGCGGTCTTCGTGCCCATGGCCTTCTTCCCGGGGTCGGTCGGCGTCATCTACCGCCAGTTCTCCATCACCATCGTCTCCTCCATGGCGCTCTCGGTGCTGGTGGCGCTCACGCTCACGCCCGCCCTGTGCGCCACCATCCTGAAGCCGGTGCACAAGGGCGAGGGGCACAAGACGAAGGGGTTCTTCGGCTGGTTCAATCGCACCTACGAGCGCGGCGCCGGGCGCTACGGCCGTGTGGTCGAGTTCCTGCTGCGCCGCCGCGTGCGCGGCATGATCGGCTACGCCGTCCTGGTGGCGATCCTCGCCCTGCTCTTCGGGCGCGTGGCCTCGGGGTTCCTCCCGCAGGAGGACCAGGGCCTCATGTACGGCCAGATCGTCCTGCCGCCCGGCTCGACCCTCGACCAGACGAACAAGGCGCTGGAGAAGATCTCGAACCACCTCCTCACCGAGGAGAAGGACGCGATCGACTCCGTCATGGCGATCTCCGGCTTCAACTTCGGCTCGCGCGGCCAGAACGCCGGCGTCGCCTTCGTGCGGCTGAAGCCGTGGGACGAGCGCGGGAGCGAGCGGCTGCGCGCGGACGTGGTCGCGGCGCGGGTGCAGAAGGCGCTCGGCCCGATGAAGGAGGCGAACGTCTTCGTCTTCACCCCGCCCGCCGTCACCGAGCTGGGCAACGCCACCGGCTTCGAGCTGCAGCTGCAGGACCGCGCCAACCTCGGCCACGACGCCCTCATCGCGGCGCGCAACCAGCTCCTCGACCTCGCCCGCAAGGACCCGCGCCTGGCCAAGGTCCGCCCGGCCGGCCTCGACGATACGCCGCAGTTCAACGTCGACATCGACCAGGGCAAGACCACGGCGCTGGGCGTGCCGCTCGCGGACGTGAACGCCACGCTCGCCTCGACCTGGGGCGTCGCCTACGTGAACGACTTCCTCGACAAGGGCCGCACCAAGCGCGTCTATCTGCAGGCCGATGCACCGTACCGGATGAACCCCGAGGACCTGAAGCGGTGGTACGTCCGCAACCGGCAGGGCGAGATGGTGCCGTTCTCCGCCATCGCCAGCACCCGATGGACCTACGGCTCGCCGAAGCTGGAGCGGTTCAACGGCATCCCGGCGGTCCAGATCCAGGGCGAGCCTGCGCCGGGCCACTCCTCCGGCGACGCCATGACGGCGCTGGAGGAGATCGGGAAGCAGCTGCCGGCGGGCGTCGGCCTGCAGTGGTCGGGCCTCTCCTACGAGGAGCGGCTCTCCGGCGCGAACGCGCCGCTCCTCTACGCCATCTCGCTCGTGGTCGTCTTCCTCTGCCTGGCGGCGCTCTACGAGAGCTGGTCCATCCCGCTCTCGGTCATGATGGTCGTGCCGCTCGGCGTGCTGGGCGCCGTGCTGGCGACGCTCCTGCGCGGGCGCGAGAACGACGTCTTCTTCCAGGTCGGCCTCCTCACCACCGTCGGCCTCTCCGCCAAGAACGCCATCCTCATCGTCGAGTTCGCCAAGGAGCTGCACGATCGCGGCAAGGGCCTCGTCGAGTCGGCGCTGGAGGCGGCGCGCATGCGGCTTCGCCCCATCCTCATGACCTCGCTCGCCTTCGTCCTCGGCGTGCTGCCGCTCGCCATCGCGCACGGCGCCGGCGCCGGCGGCCAGACCGCCATCGGCACCGCGGTCATCGGCGGCATGCTCTCGGCGACGGTTCTCGCCATCCTCTTCGTCCCGATCTTCTTCGTGCTCATCGCTCGCCGGGGGAAGCCGACCGGGCCGCGGCGCGAGACCGCC
>DASTGH010000657.1:0-12367 GCA_035719345.1 Anaeromyxobacteraceae bacterium | reverse complement strand
GCTCGCGCACCACCTTGGCCGCGGCCTGCGCGAGCTTCGCGCGCCGCGCCTTCGGGCGCGCCTCGTCCGCCGCGGCGTCGGGCAACGGCGGCGCCGCGTCGCCCTCGAAGACGCTCTGCACCAGCGCGTCCTCGTCCGCCTCGCGCCGCGCCAGCGCCTCGCGCGCCTGCTTCTCGGCGAGCCGCAGCTTGCCGCGCACCTCGCCGTCGAACTTCTCGAAGAGGAGCGCGCGCGCCGCGGCCAGCCGGGCCTCGATGCGGTCGTCGAGCTCCTTCTGCAGGGCGCCGAAGGCCCGGTCGATCTCCTCGCCGGAGCGGCACGACTGGTAGATGTCGAGGACGCGCGCCTCGAAGTCGATGCCCGAGCCGAGCGCGCCCAGGATCTCGTCGGAGGACCCGAACACGCCGTCGAAGAGCGCCAGCTTCTCCGAGAGGAGGTCGTAGAGCCGGGCGTCGGCGGCGTTCTGCCGGTTGAGGAAGTTCAGCACCAGCACGTCGCGCTGCTGCCCGTAGCGGTGGCAGCGGCCGATGCGCTGCTCCACGCGCTGCGGGTTCCAGGGCAGGTCGAAGTTCACGACCAGGTTGCAGAACTGGAGGTTCAGGCCCTCCGCCCCGGCCTCGGTCATGAGCAGGATCTGGCTGCGGTTCCGGAACTCCTCGACGAGGCCCTGCCGCTTGTCCGGCCCGCCGGCGTCGCCGGAGAGGCACGTCACCGAGTGGCCCTTCGCCTCCAGGATCTTCTTCAAGTAGTCCTGGGTGCGCCGGAACTCGGTGAAGACGACGGCCTTCTGCGGCCAGCCGCAGGCGCGCGCCACGGTGAAGGCGCGATCGATGCCACGCACCAGCGCCTCGCCCTTCGCGTTCGTCTTGATCGACGCCGCGAGCTTCGCGCAGGCGCGCAGCTCCGCGAGCTCGTCCCGCAGCTTCTGGACGGGGGGATGACGCCCCCCCGTACCCCCCGCTCGCTGCGGGTCGGCCTCCTCCGGCCTCCCCTTCGCTCGCCCGCCGCGACCGTCATCCCCCCACTCCTCGTCCTCCTCCTCGAACCCGGAGAGCTCGAGGAAGGCATCGGCCTGCGCCGCGCACTCGGCGCCGGCGAGCTTCGCCTCGAGCGAGTCGGCCAGCTTGGCGAGCGTGTGGGCGAGCGCGAACGACGAGGAGGCGAGGATCTTCCGGTAGACGAGGACGAGCAGCGCCCGCCGCGACTGCGGGATGGCGATCGCGTCCTCGCGCCGGAGGTAGTCGGAGACGCGGTCGTAGAGCCCCTGCTCCTCGGCGGTGGGCGCGAAGTCCTCCACCAGCGAGCGCCGCGCCGTGAACTTCACGTACTCCTTCACCTGCCTCCGCAGCGTGCGGATGACGACCGGCGAGAGCCGCTCCTGGAGGTCGGCGGCCTTGTCCTCGGTGAGCTCGCCGGTGGCGAACTGGAGGCGGAACGCGTCCTCGGTGCCGAGGAGCGCGTCGTCGATGAAGGCGGTGAGGCCGAGCAGCTCCATGAGGTCGTTCTGGAGCGGCGTGGCGGTGAGGAGGAGCTTCGGGCACCTGCGCAGCGCCCGGCGGAGCGCCTGCCCGGTCTTGTGGTCCTTGCGGTAGGCATTGCGCAGCCGGTGCGCCTCGTCGATGACGGCGAGGTCCCAGGGGACCCGCGCCACCTCGTCGGCCCGCCCCGCCGCGAACGGGTGCGAGGCGATGACGATGCCGCCCGTGTCGAACGGGTTGAGCCTGAGGCCGTGCTTCTCGCCGGCGCGCGCCGAGACGCCGTCGACCACCGCCGCCTCGAGCCCGAACTTGGAGGAGAGCTCGGCGCGCCACTGCGCGCGCAGCGACGCCGGGACGAGGACGAGGACGCGCCCGCGCCCCTCGGCCGCCAGCTGCGCCAGGACGAGGCCGGCCTCGACCGTCTTGCCCAGCCCGACCTCGTCGGCGAGCACGCAGCCGCCCGTGGGGAGGGCCCCCAGCGCGAACGCCGCCGCCTCGATCTGATGCGGGTTGAGGTCGACCGCCGACTGGGCCAGCGCCGGCGCCAGCCGGGAGGCGCCCTGGCCGCTCTTCGCGGTGAGCTGCTCGGCCGCGATCCGCTGGTGGAAGCGCGTGAGGGGCGCGGCCCGCTCGCGCTGCCCCTCCGCCGCCGCCGCGCGCTCGCGCACGGCCGCCCCCGTCCCCACGACGCCCATCCCGTCCACCTCCGCCGACCCGCCGACCGCCGCTCGCCCCGCGCTCCCCGATTCCGAGCGCGCGCCGCGAAGAGGGCATCCTAGCCGAACCGCGGCGGGCTTGCGATGTGGGCGTTCCGGGGGCTAGATCCCGTCCCATGCAGGTCAAGCTCAACGGCGAGATCCGCGACGTCCCCGAGGGCGTCACGGTGAAGGGTCTCCTCGAGCAGCTCGGCGTGAAGGCGCCGCGCGTCGCGGTCGAGGTGAACGAGGCGGTCGTGACGAAGGACCGCTATGAGGCGCACGCGCTCTCCGCGAACGACGTCGTGGAGATCGTCGCCTTCGTCGGAGGAGGTTAGCCATGGCCGCCGACCGCTGGAGCATCGGCAAGCACACCTTCGAGAGCCGCCTCCTCGTCGGGTCGGGGAAGTACCCCGACTTCCCGACCATGAAGCGCGCCATCGAGGCCTCCGGCGCCGAGGTCGTCACGGTGGCGGTGCGCCGCCTCGACCTCACGAAGCAGGGCGCGGAGTCGCTCCTCGAGTGGATCCCGAAGCGCTGCACGCTGCTGCCCAACACCGCCGCCTGCTTCACCGCCGACGAGGCGGTACGGACCTGCCGGCTGGCGCGCGAGCTGGGAATGGGCGAGCTCGTCAAGCTCGAGGTCATCGGCGACCAGCGCACGCTCTTCCCCGACGTGGAGGGGCTCGTCGCGGCGGCGAAGGTGCTGGTGAAGGAGGGCTTCACCGTCCTGCCGTACACGAACGACGACCCGGTCACCGCGCGGAAGCTGGAGGACGCGGGCTGCGCCGCGGTCATGCCGCTCGGCGCGCCCATCGGCTCCGGGCTCGGCATCCGCAACCCCTACAACCTCCGCATCCTGATGGAGACGGTGAAGGTGCCGGTGCTGGTCGACGCCGGGGTGGGCACGGCCAGCGACGCCGCGGTGGCCATGGAGCTGGGCGCGGTGGCGGTGCTCATGAACACCGCCATCGCCGGCGCGAAGGATCCGGTGCTCATGGCCGAGGCGATGCGCGACGCCGTGTCGGCGGGGCGCAAGGCGTTCCTCGCCGGGCGCATCCCCATGAAGCTGCACGCGGCGGCGTCGAGCCCGATGACGGGCCTGATCGGGAGCTAGGAGCGCGAAGGGCGCTGCCCCGCGGGCGCCGTCGGCGCGATCGGCGTCCAGCGCTCCGCCGTGAAGCGGAACGTCCGCGACGGCTTACCCCAGCTCCCGGCGTTGAACCCGCCGCAGATCTTCTCGTACGCCTCCGGGTGCTGGTGCGGCTGGAACTCCTCCACCGTGCCCTCGAGCCGCCACCCGTCGAAACCCTCGAGGTCGAGGACGAGCCGCGTCTCGCTCCGGTTCGACTTCAGGTTCATGTACGTCTTCAGCGCGAGGCCGTCGCCGTGGTACAGCACCGGCCGGCCGTTCCGCACCTCGTGGTGGAAGATGAAGCGCGGCGACAGGTTCGCGCCCTGGCCCACCGCCACGAGCGCGTAGCGCACGCCGCCCACGAGCAGCTGCACCTCCTCGTACGGGATCTGCTCGAAGAACTTCATCGTGTAGGGGCTGAGGTGGACGGTGAAGATGTGCGCCCCCGCCACGGCCAGCTCGGGCCCGCTCGCCTCGAACAGGTCGCCCACCGACTCGGTGGTGGCGAGCGGCCGCGTCTTCACCTGGTAGCCCTGGTACTGCTCCACGTTCGTGAGGTGGACGGTGACGCACTCGCCGCGCGCCGGCAGCCGCGGCAGCGGCCCCCGGAGGCGGACCCGCAGCTCCCTGCCCGCCGCCGCCGGATCGAGCCCGAGGACCGGCGTCACCGCCACCGCCGCGTGCTGGCCCGGCTGGCTCGTCGTCCCCATGAAGGAGAGCACCTTGTCGAACCGGACGCTCGGGAAGTGGGGCGCCTGCCGGGCCGTCTGCTGCTCGAGGAACTCGACGAACTTCTGGAGGTCGGCGTCCACGCGGTCTCCTGCGGCCGGGCGGCGCCCGGGGGGTGGTGCGCGCCCGCGGCTTTCTGGGAAGGTGAGGCGACATGCTACTCCCGGCCGTCCATCTCGTCACCGATCGCCGCCTCGCGCCCGACCTCGCCGCGGCGGCGCGGCGGGCGCTGGCGGCGGCGCCGCCCGGCTCGATCGCGCTCCACCTCCGGGAGAAGGATCTGGGCGGCGGACCGCTCCTGACGCTGGCGCGGCTCCTCGTCCGTGCTTGCCGCGAGACGGGCCAGCGGCTCGTCGTCAACGACCGCATCGACGTGGCGCTGGCGGCGGGCGCCGACGGCGTGCACCTGCCGTCGGCGGGCGTGCCCCCGGCCGACGCGCGGCGCCTCGTCGGGCCGGACCGGCTCGTCGGCGTCTCGTGCCACGGCGAGGCCGATGTCCGCCGCGCTCGCCAGGGCGGCGCCGACTACGCCACCTTCGGCCCGGTCTTCGACACGCCCTCGAAGCGCGCCTACGGCCCGCCCGTCGGGCTCGAGGCGCTGGCGGCGGCGGCGCGCCTCGGCTTCCCGCTCGTCGCCCTGGGCGGCGTCGAGCCGGCGAACGCGGCCGTGGCGATGGCGGCCGGCGCGCGCGGCCTCGCCGCCATCCGCGCCTGGCTCGGTCCGGACGGCGAGGATGCCGTGCGCGCGCTCCACCGCGCGGCGGCGGCACCGCCGGCCTGCTGACGCTTCACGCGCGACCGGGATCGGCGCCGCGCCAGGCGAGCAGGACGACCGCCGGGGCGAGCATCCCGAGGTCGCGCAGCACCGTCCACCAGGTGGCGGCGTCGTCGCCCCCGAAGCAGCCGCACCTGAGGTCGATGCCCCGGAGCAGCGCCTGCGACAGCCCGGCGATGAAGGCGAGCAGCATGCCGCCGGCGACGAGCGCCGCGGCGCGGGTGAAGAGGCCCGCGACGAGCGCGAGCCCGACCACCACCTCGATCCCCACCACCGCGCTGGCGGTCCAAGGGACGGCGGCGCCCGGCAGCAGCCGGTAGTTCGCGACGTCCTGCGCGAAGGCGGCCATGTCCGGGACCTTGGTCGCCGCCGCGTAGAGGAAGATGGCGCCGAGCGCGAGCCGGCAGACGAGGGGGATGGCGCGCATCACGGCCGGCCAGCCCTCTCGCCGCCGTGCGGCTCGGCGTGGCTCGCCTGCGGCCCGCAGGATGCGCAGGCGCCCGAGGCCTCGGGCGCGCCTGCCGCGGTCCAGGCCGGCCAGGCGCCGGTGAGCACGCGGACGTCGCGCGCCCCGGCGTCGAGGAGCTTCTTCGCGACCTCGTCGGCGAGCGCGCAGGTGGGCTCGCGGTCGTAGACGATCACGGTGGAGTAGGCCCCGAGGCGCCACAGCACCGGCTCGGGCCCCTGGTCCGGCGAGAGATGGAGCGCGCCCTGGATGTGGCCCTTCTCGAACTCGGCCGGGCTGCGCGCGTCGACGAACAGCGCCGAGCAGGCGACGCAGAGCGGTGCCGCCTCCTCCACCGAGATGCGTGGAACCGCCGGGGTGAGCCCGCCCGGGAGCTGGCACATGCCCGCCGACGCCTGCGCGGCGGACAGCACCGGCTGCGAGAGCCGCGCCGGCTTCGGGGTGAGGGCGTTGCCCCCGAGGCCGACGGCGGCGCCGGCGGCGCAGAGGAGGGAGGCCTGGAGGACGAGGCGACGCACGGCACCATCGTAACGCGGGGCGGCCCGCGGGGAATCCCGGAAGCGACCTGCCGGGCGCGGCCCCCGGGTCGGGTGCGGTCGGGTTGACCCGAGGGTATATTGCCGCCCCCATGGGAGCCCCCGTCTACGAGATCTCGAAGGACTTCGTCTTCAGCGCGGCGCACCAGATCCGGATGCACGGGGGCAAGTGTGAGCGGCTGCACGGGCACAACTGGCGCATCCGCGTGCACGCGCGCGCATCGCGGCTCAACCGCATCGGCATGGTGGTGGACTTCGCGGATCTCCAGTCCATCGTCGCCGACCTCTGCGCCCGCTTCGACCACCGCAACGTGAACGAGGTGCCCCCCTTCGACGAGGTGAACACCACCGCCGAGCTGCTGGCGCGCTACTTCTACGTCGAGGCGGGCCGCCGGCTGGCCGAGATCGACGGCGGGCGCGTCGCCGTCTCGAAGGTGGAGGTGTGGGAGAACGAGGGGTCGCTCGCGGTCTACCGCGAGGAGTAGCCGGGCCGGAGGGGCGCGGCGGTGGCGGCCGGCTCGAGCTGCGGGACTCCGTACTCGGAGAGGATCGCCTGGATGGCCCCGCGGTTCCTGGCGAGGAACTGCTCGAGAACGGCCCGCCAGGCGTCGTCGCCCTTGCGGACGCCCATCGACACGCTGAAGTCGAAGCGGATGCCGGCCTGCGCCGGGAAGGCCACGACCGCCAGCGGCGCGGCGGCGCGCCTCGTGGCGAGATAGCCGGCGATCGGACCCCAGACGAGCGCCACGTCGATCCTGCCCGCCGCCAGGTCCCGCTCGATGACGTCGCCCGGGAACTGGTCCGGATCACCGGTCTGGATGGGGTAGGGGACGGCCTGTCCCATGAGGCCGTGCCGCAGGAGCCACTCCGTCGGCGGCGTGCGGCCGAACAGCCCGAACCTGAGCGATCGGAGGACGGGCGGGTCCAGCGTCAGCACGTCGTCGGGCGCGCGCACGCCGTCCAGGCCGTGCCCCCGGGCGAACACCATGGCGTACGTGGACCGGTAGTACGGCGTCGTGGTGTCGGTCAGGTCGAACTCCGCCGGCACGCCCATGACGACGTCGCACGCGAACGCCCCGGAGACGGGGTCCTTCCTTTTCAGCGTGTTGCGGACGAACCCCATCCGCTGCGGGAACCAGGTGTACTCGAGCGGCCACCCGAGGTCGCGCGCGAGCAGCGCCGCGATCCTGTTCTCGAACCCCTCTCCCCTGGAGTTCGAGAACGGCAGGTTGTTCGGATCGGCGCAGACCCGGAGCGCCTTCCCGGCGGCGGGCGCGGCCTCCTCGCCGCGAGCCGGGCCCGTCGCGGCCAGCGCGAGGCACGAAACGAGCAGGGGCAGCGCCGCGCGCGTCACGGCAGCAGTTCCAGGCGGCCGCCGGGGATCGCGCCGTCGGACCGCCCCTTGAGATAGGCGTAGAGGTTGTCGATGTTGTCGACCGCCATCTTGCTCCCGTCGAAGTTGGGCATGCCCTTGTCGACCCTTCCCGCGAGCACGGCACTCCTGAACTCCTCCCTCGTCATCGTCTTCAGGCCGTCGTTGAGCGACGGCCCCGCCGCTCCTTCGCCCTCCTGGTCCTTGCCGTGGCAGCGATCGCAGGCGAGGGCCCGCCAGGCCTTCCACCCCTTGAGCGTGGCCTCGTCGACCTTGTTCCCGTCCACCCGGTACGGCGGATCTCCCGCGGCGCCCGCGGCGATGCCCGCCGCGAGCAGCGCACCGGCGGCCACGAGCTTGCGTGCCATCATGGATGTACCCTCCGAGGCGACGACGTGAATCGGCAGGGGTGAGGAGCGAGCTCGCCGCCGCAGCGCCTGCAGGGCCTGGCCGCGAGCTCGCCGGTCCGGATGGTCGGCAGCTATCGCCGTGCCGTCTTCGTGGACTGCTCGGGGACGGCGAACACCGTCAGGACCCCGCCCTGCTCGGTGAACTTGGAGAGGCTCTTGTAGGCGCCCACCGCGCCCAGGCCGTCCGTCTCCTTCTTGAGGCTCGGATCCGCCAGGCCGACGCCGGCCCAGCCGCCGATGCCGGAGAGCACGCCGATGTACTGCCGGCCCTTGTACTCCCACGTGTTCACGTTGCCGATGATCCCGGACGGCGTCTTGAACCTGAACAACTCCTTCGTCACGTCGTCCGCGTCGACGCACTTCAGGTAGCCCTCGAGCGTGCCGTAGCAGGCGATTCCACCGTCGGTGACGAGGACGCCGCTCCACACGGAGTACGGCTCGTTCTTGGACTTCACGATCTTGCCGCTGTCGGCGTCCCACATGATGAAGTTGCCCATGCCGCTGCCATCCGGGGTCGGGCCCATGGTCAGCGTGGCGCCCACGTACGGCTGGCCGGCGGTGTACTCGACCCGGAACGGCTCGTACGTCATGCACATGTGGTTCGTCGGCACGTAGAAGAGGTGGTTTCTCGGGTTGTACGCCGCGGGGACGAAGTTCTTCGAGCCCTGCGCGGTCGGGCAGATCCCCTTCGTCGTGACGTCCTCGCCGCTCAGCTCGGTGCTGTACTTCGGGACCACCACCGGCCGGCCGGTCTTCATGTCGACATGGGACGCCCAGTTCACGGTCGGATCGAACTTCTGTGCCGTCAGCAGCTCACCCGTCACCCGGTCCAGCGTGTAGCCGAACCCGTTCCGGTCGAAGTGGACGAGGACCTTCCGGTCGTGCCCCTTCACCTTGAGATCGGCGAGGATCATCTCGTTGATCCCGTCGTAGTCCCACTCGTCGTGGGGCGTCATCTGGTACAGCCACTTCACCTTCCCGGTGTCGACGTCGCGCGCCCAGATGCTCATCGAGTACTTGTTGTCACCGGGGCGCTGCTTCGGGTTCCACGTGCTCGGGTTCCCGGTGCCGTAGTAGAGGAGGTTCAGCGCCGGATCGAAGCTGTACCAGCCCCACGTCGTGCCGCCGCCGATCTTCCACTGATCGCCCTGCCAGCTCTTGAGGCTCGAGTCCTTGCCGACCGGCGCCATCTCGCCGTCGGTCCAGGTCATGGTGGTGGCCGGATCCACGAGCATCTCCTCGTCCGGGCCCGTGCTGTATCCGCGCCAGATCTGTTGCCCGGTGTTCATGTCGTAGGCGGAGATGTAGCCGCGGACCCCGAACTCGCCGCCCGCCATCCCGGTGATGATCTTGTCCTTGAAGACGTGGGGCGAGTTGGTGCTGGAGGCGCCGACGAGCGGATCGCCGGTCTTGGTCTTCCAGATCTCGCGGCCGGTCCTGGCGTCGAGCGCCACCAGCATCATGTCGGCCTGCTGCAGGAAGATCTTCCCGTCCGCGTAGGCCACCCCCTTCGCCACGAGGTCGCAGCACATGACCGGGACCACGCGCGCGTCCTGCTTCGGCTCGTACTTCCACCTGATCGACTGGTCCTCCAGGCTGATCGCGAACACCTTGTTCGGATACGGCGTGTGGACGTAGAGCGTGTCGCCGACGACGAGCGGCCCACCCTCGTGGCCTCGCAGCACGCCGGTGGAGAACGTCCACGCCACCGACATCTTCTTCACGGTGTCCTTGTTGATCTGCTTCAGCGCGCTGTGGCGCTGGTTGCCGAAGTCACCCGACTGCATGGCCCAGTTGCTCGGGTCGCTCGCGAGCTTCGCGAGATCCCCGTCGGCGAGGGCCTGACCCGAAGACAGCGAGAGCAAAGCCACCACGACGGACAGGGACCATGGCCTCTTCATGCGTGCCTCCTGAGCAGCCGGATTGACCACCGTCAATTGGCCGGCAATCCGGCACGGAAGAACAGTGCAGCTCCTCGGGACTATCCGGGCGGAACCTGCAATTCCCGGGACAGCCGCCCGCGAGGGGCGCCTCCGCGCCTTGGCGCGCGACGTCGACCCTGGCGCGATCGCCCGTGCGCCGCGAGTGAAAAGCCGAGCAGGTCCGCGGCGCGGCGCCGTCGGAGCACCTCGCACCGGTGGTCCCAGCACCCGCCGTCCTCCGGGTGTGGAGCGGTCTCGGAGCGCGGCGCGGCTGCGGTCGCCCGGCGGCGCGCGTGGCACTCTGTAACGGGTCAGGCTGTCACATCGGATCGAGGACGCGGCGGCTCGACGTTCCCGGCGCGGCGCGGTGAGGCGCGCGGCCCGCTGGCGCGGCGCGCCGCGAGCCCGGATGGCGCGGAACGCCGCCGGCCGTCAGCGCTCGATGTGGTACTTCCGCAACCAGCGATAGAGGGTCGTGCGGGAGACGCGGAGCGCGGCGGCAGCGTGCGCGACGTTCCAGGACGACGACGACGCGAGCGCGCGCAGCAGGTCGTCGGGGCGCGGTTCGGCGCCGGCGGCGTGCGCGGTGGCCGCGGCGGTGGGCTGCGTCGCGGCGGAGCCCGACCGCACCTCCTCCGCCAGGTCCGATGCGTCGATGACCGGCTGCGCCGCCGTGGCGGCGCAGCGAAGGACCACGTTCCGCAGCTCGCGGACGTTGCCGGGCCAGTCGTACCCCTGGAGCGCCGCGAGCGCGGCAGGGGAGAGGACGAGGCCGCTGCGGCCCAGCTCCGCCTCCGCGTCGCGGAGGAACGCGCCGGCGAGCAGCTTCACGTCGTCCCCGCGCTCGCGCAGCGGCGGGACCGGGATGGCGAGGACGTGCAGGCGGAAGTAGAGGTCCGCACGGAAGCGGCCAGCCGAGATCTCGGCGCGGAGGCTCTTGTTGGTCGCCGCGACGACGCGGACGTCCACGGCGCGGGGCGCGCTTCCGCCGAGTCGCACCACCTCGCGCTCCTGGAGCACCCGGAGCAGCGCCACCTGGCCCTGCGGCGGGAGCTCGGTCACCTCGTCGAGCAGGAGCGTCCCGCCGTGCGCCTCCTCGACCTTGCCCGCCTTGCCCTCCGGGCGACCGCCCGTGAACGTTCCCGCCTCGTACCCGAACAGCTCCGCCTCGAGCAGGGACGCCGGGAGGCAGCCGCAGTTCACGGCGACGAGCGGCCCGGCCCGCCGCGCGCTCGCGGAGTGGATGGCGTGTGCGAAGAGCTCCTTCCCGGTTCCGGACTCGCCGAGGAGGACGACGGGGAGGTCGTTGCGCGCGGCGGTCCGCCCCAGCGCGATCGCAGCCCGGAGGGCCTCCGATTCGCCGAGGATCCGATCGAAGTCGTAGCGCGCGAGCGCCGCGAGCGCGTGCACCTCGGGCGCATCGCGAGCTCGCCGCCCCTCCGCGCCCGCCCGGATGACCGCCCCGACGGCCTGATCGTGGTACCGGATGATGGAGACGGCCATCCGCAGGGGCCCTCCCGGCCAGTCGATCACGCGAAGGCGAGGACCGCGCCCGGCCGCCCCGGTGAGCAGGTCGGCGAGGCGCGCCCGGACCACGGCGGGGACCTGGCCCCCGTCGAGCAGCCGGCGCCGCGCCGCACCGGTCGCACCGATCAGCCGGCCGGCGGTGTCGATGGCGAATGCCACCTCGTGCGCCCCGGCGGCCACGCCCATCGCGTAGTCGACGACGTGCTCGCGGACGGTGATCGCGGACTGGAGCCGCTCCTGGAGGACGTGAGCGATGGCGCGGGCCGTGACCACCTGGCGCCTGGCGAGCTGGGGTGGCGCCGCGACCTTCACGAAGGCGGCTGGAGCGGGCGACGAGGGTCGTGCGATCGGCGCGACGGAGCTGACCCAGCCCTCGGCGCACCTCCACCTCCGGTCGGAGATCACCTCGAGCGGCGCCCTCGGCTCGGACCCCGTGGTCGGGCCGGCCGGATAGTGGCAGCGCTCGCCGGGCCGGAATCCCAGCTCCGCGAGCCGCTCGGCGTTCCGGGGGGAGCCTCCGATCCAGCGCATCCAGCCGTCGGCGTCGAAGAAGGAGAGCACGTGACCGGAGGCCGCGAGCTCCGCCCCGAACTCGGCGAGCGTGGAGGCGGCGAGCCGAAGGACGTCGTCGTCGCAGGCGACGTCGAGCTCGGGGGAGACCGCCTCCCGCCCGCGGCGACCGACGCCGCTCACCGCTCTTGCGAGCGGGCGGTCGTCGCTCGCGAGGCCATATCCCTCGATGTCTGGAAACGCGACATCCGCCTCAACGGCTCGTCCGGGTACGCCCTCGTTCGGCAAGCATCCCGTCATGTCGCCACCTGCCCCGTTAGGGGTTCTGGTGAGTATGGTACGTGCGCGCGTGATGGCACATCAAGACGCACCCGTAAGGGGCGGGTCTGAAGGGCTACAGGGGAAGGGCAGTCGCCCATGCCGCGGCGCCCGGGCAGTCAGACCGCCCGCGTAACCTCTCGGCGGTGCCGGTCCTCTGCCTCGTCCCGACGTCGCTGCGCGCGCGGCGCGCGGCGCGCCGCCTGTGCGATGCCCAGGGCGGGACCCTGCTCGGCTCCCGGCTCGCCACCCCCGAGGGTGTGGCCGCTGGGCTGCTCGCGGCCGCCGGCGACCGGCGCCCCGTCCTCACCCCCCTCGCCGCCGCGCTCCTGGCGCGCGAGGCGGCGGCCGCGGCCGGGCCGCCCTTCGACCCGGGCGATCCGGACGGCGGCCTCTCGCGCGCGCTGGAGCGAACGCTCGCCGAGCTGCGAGCCGCCGAGCTCGGGCCCGAGGACGCGAGCGCGGCCGCCGGCGAGGTGGGAGGGCGGGCCGGC
>DASTGH010000656.1:0-5199 GCA_035719345.1 Anaeromyxobacteraceae bacterium | reverse complement strand
AGGTGGCCTATGCGGGCCACCTCGAGGCGGCCCACCGCAAGTACCTCGCCGGCGACTTCGTCGCGGCGGTGGGCGAGTACCGCAACGCGATCGCCGTGCGCGAGACGAGCGCGGCGCTCTTCGGGCTCGGCCGGGCGCTGGCGGGGGCGCGGCAGCCGGCGCTCGCCGTCGACGCGCTGGAGCGGGCGGTGGCGCTGGACGCGCAGAACGCCGACGCGTATATCGCCCTCGGCCAGGTGTACGCGGCGGAGAACAGGCCCGGCGACGCCCGCCGCGCCTTCGCGCGCTACCTGGATCTCTCGCCCGCGGGCGAGCAGGCGAGCGACGTCCGGGCGCACCTGGCGCGCCTCGGCGGCCGCTCGAACTGAGCGGCATCCGGGCGCGTCACCCGGCGGAAGGAAGGCAGCGAGCGTGCTCGTCCTGGGCATCGAGACCTCATGTGACGAGACCGCCGCCGCCGTGGTCGAGGACGGGCGGCGGGCGCTCTCCGACGTGGTCGCCACGCAGATCGAGCTGCACCGGAAGTGGGGCGGGGTCGTCCCCGAGCTGGCGAGCCGCAACCACGTCATGCAGGTCATGCCGGTGGTGGACGAGGCGCTGGCCCGCGCCGGCGTCGCCCCCGGGGCCCTCGATGGACTCGCGGTGACGAGCGGGCCCGGTCTGGTCGGCGCGCTCCTCGTCGGCGTGCAGGTGGCGAAGGCGCTGGCGCTGGCCTGGGAGAAGCCGCTCGCCGGCGTGAATCACCTCGAGGGGCACCTGCTCGCCTGCTTCCTCTCCGACCGCGCGCCGGCGTTCCCGTTCCTGGCGCTCGTGGTCTCGGGCGGGCACACCTCGCTCTACGCGGCCGAGGACTACGGCCGGTACCGCCTCCTCGGCGCCACCCGCGACGACGCCGCCGGCGAGGCGTTCGACAAGGGCGCGAAGCTCCTCGGGCTGCCGTACCCGGGCGGCGTGGCCATCGACCGGCTGGCGCGGACCGGCGACCCGCGCGCGGTGGCGTTCCCGAAGGCGATCGTCCGCGGGAGCGAGCTGGACTTCAGCTTCTCGGGGCTGAAGACGGCGCTCCTGCACCACGTCCGCCGGGGCGGCGTGCCCGAGGGGCAGGCGCTCGCCGACGTCTGCGCGAGCTACCAGGAGGCCATCGTCGGCGCCCTCGTCGCGAAGCTCTTCCGCGCGGCGAGGCGGCTGCAGTTCGAGCGCATCGTCCTCGCCGGCGGCGTCGCCGCCAACGGCCGGCTGCGGGCGGCGGTGGCGGAGCGCGCGGCCGAGTACGAGGGGGTCGAGGTGTTCCTGCCGCCGCCGCGCCTCTGCACCGACAACGCGGCCATGATCGCGGTCGCGGGCACGCACGCGCTCCGCCGCGGGGCCGCCTCGGGCCCCGCGCTCGCCGCCGACGCGGGCTGGCGCCTGTGATCGCGCGCTATCCCTCGCCGCGGGCGCTGCTCGCGAAGTACGACCTGCACGCGAAGAAGAGCTGGGGGCAGAACTTCCTCGCCGACGAGGAGATCCTCGACCACATCGCGCGGCTGGCGGTCGAGCGCGAGGGCGAGCGCGTCGTCGAGCTCGGCGCCGGCCTGGGCCACCTCACCGCGCGGCTCGCCGCGCGCGGGGCCCGGGTGGTGGCCGTGGAGCGGGACCGCGACATGGCGCGGGTGCTGCGCGGGGAGCTGGCGGGAGCCGTGCGGCTGCTCGAGGCGGATGCGGCGCGGCTGGACTACGCGCGGCTGGCGGGGGACGAGCAGATGTGGGAAGGCGGGAGAGAGGGAAGCGAGAAGCTCGCCGTCGTCGGCAACCTCCCCTACCACCTCACCAGCCCCATCCTCTTCTCGATCCTCGACCAGGCCGACGCGGTCTCCCGCGCCGTCTTCCTGGTGCAGCGCGAGGTCGCCGAGCGGCTCGCGGCGGAGCCGGGGACGAAGGACTGGGGACTCCTCTCCGTCCTGCTGCAGCACCGCGCGCAGGTCACCGTCGAGCGGCGCGTGCCGGCGGGCGCGTTCGTGCCGCCGCCGAGGGTGGAGAGCGCGGTGCTGCGGGCGGTGCTCGGGCCGCCGCGCGCGGCGGTGGCCGACGCGGCGCGGTTCCGTCGCCTGGTGAAGGCGGGGTTCGCTCAGCGCCGCAAGGTGCTCGCGAACGCGCTCGCCGCGGCCCGCCTGGCCGAGCCCGGGGCCCTCGCCGCGGCGCTCACGCGCGCCGGCATCGACGGGCGCAGGCGCGGGGAGACGCTCTCGGTCCACGAGTGGGCCGCGCTCGACCGCGCGCTGGGGCCGCCGGCGTAGGCTGCGAGCGCGTGCAGGCCGCACAGCTCCCCGACGAAGCGGCGCCGCTGGCACGCGCGCACGCTGCAGGTCTCGGCGCGCTCGCCGCGCCGGCCCGGCTCGAGTCTGCCCGCGGGTTCACCCGGCCGCGGTCGCATCGGCTACAGCCCCGGCCCGCGCGCCGTGGCGAGGAGCAGGCTCATGTTGCGCGCGCCGTTCTCGCCGAGGTACCGGCGGAACGCCTCGCCGTCCAGCCGCAGGCTGCGGATCGTGCGCTCCACCACGACGTCGTAGCTGTCGGCGCTCGGCTTCTTCAGCTCGAGCGCGATCTTGAGGATGGCGCGGTGGAAAGCCGGATCGACCGCCTCCGGCTCCCGCTTCGCCGCGGCAGGAGCTACCGCCACCTGTCGCTGCGCCGCCGCCGCTCGCCGCCCTGTCCCCATCTCCGGTCCGCCTCCAGCCGCGGGAACCGCGCCATCGATCGTGCGTGACGTTACGTGACGACACATGACCTGTCAACCGAGCCTCGCCGGGGTTGGTCGCACGCTGGACCCTCCGGGGACACGCGTGGCAAGCTCCGCGCCCCCGATTGGAACGCGCCCGCTACATCGCGATCGAAGGGCCGATGGGCGCCGGCAAGACGGCCCTCGCCCAGCTCCTCGTCGAGCGGATGGGCGGCCGCCTGGTGGCCGACCCCGTCGACGCGAACCCCTTCCTCCCCGCGTTCCACGAGGACCGGCGCAAGCACGCGTTCCAGGCGCAGGTCTTCGCCCTGCTCGCGCGCTGGCAGCAGCAGCAGGGCCTCTACCAGCAGGACCTCTTCGGCCAGGTCACGGTGGCGGACTACCTCTTCGCCAAGGACCGGATCTTCGCCACCCTGAACCTGTCGCCCGAGGAGCACTCGCTCTACGAGGCGATCCACGCGCTGGTCGGCGCACGGACGGTCAAGCCGGACCTGGTCGTCTACCTGCAGGCGCGCCGCGAGGTGCTCCTCGCCCGGCTGCGCCGGCGCCCGCGCGCCCACGAGCGCCACGTCGACCCGGACTACCTCGCCGCCGTGGCGCAGGCCTACAACGAGTTCTTCTTCCACTACGAGGCGACGCCGCTCCTCGTCGTCAACACGAGCGACGTCGACCTCGCCGCCTCGCCGGTGGAGGCGGACGCGCTCGTGGCCGAGATCCGGCGCCATCGCAAGGGCACGGCGCACTACAACCCGACCGGCCGGTAGCGCGGCGCCTTGCCGCACGCCCGCGCGGCCGGGCGCACCGGACACCTTGGCAGCGCGAGGTAGGGCAAGGTAGATTCGACGCCTTCCCCTTGGGCGGGACCCGGTCCCGGGCCTGCACCGGAGGTGATGTCATGTCGAGCCAGTCCGGCGCACGTCGGCGCCTGTCCATTCACGACCTGCGGAAGATGAAGGCGGCCGGCGAGAAGATCGCCATGGTCACCGGCTACGACGCCGCGCTGGCGCGCCTCGTCGACGAGGCCGGCGCCGACGCCATCCTGGTCGGCGACTCGCTCGGGATGGTGTTCCAGGGCCACGACTCGACCCTGCCCGTCACGCTCGACCACATGATCTACCACTCGGCCTCGGTGCGCCGCGGGCTGGCCCGGTCGTCGGGCCGCGCGCACCTCACGGCCGACATGCCGTTCGGCAGCTACCAGGCGGGCGCCGACGATGCCGTCCGGAGCGCGATGCGCCTCGTGGCCGAGGGCGGCGCCGAGGCGGTGAAGCTGGAGGGCGGCGCCGACTTCGCCGACGTGATCCGGCGCATCGTGCGCGCCGGCGTGCCGGTCATGGGCCACATCGGGCTCACGCCGCAGTCGGTCCACAAGATGGGCGGGTACGTGGTGCAGGGGAAGGACGCCGACAAGGCGCGCCGCCTGCTGCGCGACGCCAAGGCGCTGGAGGAGGCGGGCTGCTTCGCGCTCGTCCTCGAGTGCATCCCGACCGAGCTGGCGCGCGTCATCACCAGCCAGCTCGGCATCCCCACCATCGGCATCGGCGCGGGCGTGCACTGCGACGGCCAGGTGCTGGTGGTGAACGACCTCCTCGGCCTGGACGGCGCGTTCCAGCCGAAGTTCGTGAAGCGCTTCGCCGAGGTGGGTGCGGCGGTGCGCGGCGCCGTCGGCGCCTACGCGGCGGAGGTGCGCGGCGGCTCCTTCCCCGCCGAGGAGCACAGCTTCCACGCGTCGAACCTGCGTCTCCTGCAGGTCGTGGAGGACGAGGAGCCCGCCGACGCCGACGCCCAGGTGCTCGGCGCGCCCGTGTAGCCCACCATGGACCTCGTCCGCGACCCGCGCGCCTGGCAGCGGCGCTGCCTCGCGGCGCGCGAGGGCGGGCGGCGCATCGCCCTCGTCCCCACCATGGGGTTCCTGCACGAGGGCCACCTCTCCCTGCTCCGCGAGGCGCGGCGCCGCGCGGGCGAGGGCGGCCTCGCGCTCGCCACCATCTTCGTGAACCCGACGCAGTTCGGCCCGGGCGAGGACCTCTCCCGCTACCCCCGCGATCTCGAGGGCGACCTCGCCAGGTGCGCCGCGGCCGGCATCGACGCGGTGCTGGCGCCGGAGCGCCCGGACCAGGTGTACGCGCCGGGGCACGAGACCTGGGTCGAGGTCGAGCGGTCGACGCGAGGGCTGTGCGGGGCGAAGCGCCCCGGGCACTTCCGCGGGGTCGCGACGGTGGTGGCGAAGCTCTTCCACCTGTCGCTGCCCCACGAGGCGCTCTTCGGCGAGAAGGACTGGCAGCAACTTCAGGTCATCCGCGCCATGGTGCGCGACCTCGACTTCCCGGTGGAGGTCGTGGGAATGCCCATCGTGCGCGAGGCCGACGGCCTGGCGCTCTCCTCGCGCAACGCCTACCTGTCGCCCGACGAGCGGCGGCGCGCCGTGGCGCTGTCGCAGGCGCTGCGCGCGGCGCAGGAGGCCGTCCGCGCCGGGGAGC
>DASTGH010000655.1:0-5870 GCA_035719345.1 Anaeromyxobacteraceae bacterium | reverse complement strand
GCCGGGTCGACGGCCCCGACGATGACGAGGCGCATGGCCGCCGGGGAGAACCAGCGGCGGTGGAACGCGACCGCGTCGGCGCGGCGGAGGCGGGTGAGGTCGCGCGCGCGCCCGTCGGTGGGATGGCCGTAGGGGTGCCCGGGGTACGCCGCCTCCACCATGGCGCGGTCGGCGACCGCCCCCGGCTCGTCGAGCACGTGCACCAGCCCCGCCACCTCGCGGCGCCGGATGCGCTCCCACTCCGCGCGGGGGAAGGTGGGTCCGGTGGCCACGTCGGCGACGACGTCGAGCAGCTGGCCGAGGTGCTCGGTCGGCGCGGAGAGGCCGAAGTAGGTGGCGTCCTCGTCTGCGCCGGCGCCCAGCTCGCTGCCCAGCGCCTCCACCTCGTCGTCGATCTCCGGGCCGCTGCGCCGCGCGGTGCCGCGCCGCGACACCTGGGCCACGAGGTGCGCGAGCCCGTACCCGCCCGCCGGGTCGAGCGCCGCGCCGGCCTCGACCACCACGCGCACGGCCACGAGCGGCACCCCGCGCCGCTGCGCCACCACCACGCGCAGCCCGCTGGGGAGCGTCTCCTCGTGGAGCTCGGGCAACCGGATGGCGCCGCCCGGGCCCGTCACGGCCGGGCCTCGGGCTCGAGCGTCACGATGCAGCGGCGCGCCGGATCGAGCCATTCGGCCGCGACCCGGCGGACGTGCCGCGGCGTCACCGCCGCGTACAGCTCGAGCGCCCGGCCCGCCTCGCGCCAGTCGCCGAGCAGGGACTCCGCCTGGCCGAGCGCGTGCGCCACGCCGTTGTGCGTGGCGAGCTCGTGGAGGACGGAGCTGCGCAGGAGCCGCTGCGCCCGCTTCAGCTCCGCGGCGGACACGCCCTTCTCGGCCACCTTCGCGATCTCCTCCCAGAGCACCGCCTCGACCCTCTGCACCTTCGCGTCGGGCGCGAGCTCCGCGAACGCGAGGAACACGCCGGGATCGATGCGCCAGCCCCAGGAGACGTGCACGGAGACGGCCAGCTCGTCCTGCTCCACCAGCCGCCGCCGCAGGCGCGAGGCCTCGCCCCCGGCCAGCACCGTCTGCAGGACGTCCAGCGCCGCCGAGTCGGGGCTGCGGGCCGCGGGGCCGCGCCAGCCGACGAGCAGCGCCGGCGCCTGCGCCGGGTAGCGGACCACGGCGCGGCGCTCGCCGCGCTGCGGCGGCTCGCCCTGCGCCACCGGCGACGGCGCCGGCCCGGCGGGGATCTCGCCGTACCAGCGCTCGAAGAGGGCCAGCGTGGCGTCCACGTCGAGGTCGCCCACCGCGTAGATCGTCGCGTTCCCGGGCGCGTAGTAGGTCCGGAAGAACTCCTGGCAGTCCTGCCGGGTGATCCGGTCGATGTCGTCCATCCACCCGATCACCGGCCAGCGGTAGGGATGGGCGAGGAAGACGAGCGACTCGAGCTGCTCCTCCATGAGGCCGAACACCGAGTTCTCGGTGCGGAGCCGCCGCTCCTCCTTCACCACCTGCCGCTCCTGCTCCAGCGTCTCGGGGGTGAGCGCGAGCGAGCGCATCCGGTCGGACTCGAGGTCGACGACGGTCTCGAGCGCGTCCGATGCGAAGTCCTCGTAGTACGCGGTGACGTCGTTCGACGTGTAGGCGTTGGAGCTACCTCCCCGCGACTCCAGGACCCGGTCGAACTCCTTCGGGCCGTACCGGGACGCCCCGTTGAACATCATGTGCTCGAAGAGGTGGCTGATGCCGGTGACGCCCAGCCGCTCGTTGCGCGAGCCCACCCGGAAAAAAGTGTAGTAGCTGACGGTGGGTACGTCGTGCTCCTCGAGGAGCCGCACCTCGAGGCCGTTCGCGAGCCGGTGCGTCGCCACGCGGGCCAGGTCGAGGACACCGGCATCCTGGGTACGTGCCACGGAACCCCCTTAGAGGCCGCTGAACATAGCGACCACATGCCGCACAGTCCAACATGCGCTTGGTTGCTGCACGCGCGTAAACGTTCGATTAGAAGTTGTAAAGCCCAGGCTGGGACGATCGACGGCGGCCGCGGCGCCCTGACGAATCTGGCGGTGATGCAGGGTCCTGCTTCCGACGTACGCGTCCGACGTATCGACCGTCCGTACGCCCACAGGGTCGCATGTCACCTACCATGAGGACTGCCAAGAAGATGGCCAGCAAGTCGAAGCAGCAGCGGGATCCGCGGCGCGAGGTCCTCCGCAAGCTCGGGGAGAGGGTCCGGTCGTTCCGGCACGAGCGCGGGCTGACGCAGGAGGCGCTCGCGGAGTCCCTGGACCTCTCCGTCGCCTACGTGAGCCTGATCGAGCGCGGCGGCCGGAATCCGCCGTTCACCACCGTCGTCGCCATCGCGCACGCGCTCGGCGTCTCGCCGCGCGACATCTGCGAGTAGCACCGGCGGTCAACGGCCCGCGTCCAGCGGGCGCCCGCATGCGGCGCAGCGCCCCCTCCGCCGCACCAGCGGCAGGCCGCATCCCGGGCACCGGGCCACCGCCCGCCGTGAGCCCTCGCGCGTGGTTCGCCCGTCGCCCGGCGGCGGGCGACCGCGCTCGAGGCGCTCCACCCGTTCCTCGAGCGCCGCCAGCCGCGCCAGCACGTCGTCCAGGGGATCCGTCCGGCGCCGCGGCATGGGCCGAGCGTGCCGCAGCGCCGGGGAGGCGTCAACGCGGCGCCGCGCGCGCCCCCTGGTGACCGCCGCGCGCCGCCGTTATCTCTCCGCGGATGCGCCGTGCCGACCGCGGGTCCGCCCGTCCCGTCCCCAGCGAGCCGCCGGGCCGCGCCTACGCGGACCCGGTGGTGGAGGCGCTCCTCGAGCATCCGCGCGCGCCGCTGCGCGAGGTGCCGTTCGCGCGGCAGATCTTCGTCAACCGCAACCTCCGGCTCGACAAGATCGACCTCGTCGGCTTCGACATGGACTACACGCTGGCGATGTACCACCTGCGCCAGCTAGAGGAGCTCGCCTTCCGCATGACGGCGGAGCGGATGGTCGTCCACCTCGGGTACCCCGAGATCCTGCGCGGCCTCCACTACGACCCCGAGTTCGTCATCCGCGGGATCGTGGTCGACAAGCAGGAGGGCAACCTCTTCAAGATGGACCGGCACAACCACTGCGGCCGCGCCTACCACGGCAAGCGACCGCTGGCGGACGAGGAGGTGAAGCGCGTCTACCGCGACGAGAAGATCCACCTCTCGCTGCCGCGCTTCGCCTGGATCGACACCCTGTTCGCGCTGCCCGAGGCCTGCCTCTTCGCCGAGGTCATCGCGGCGCTGGAGGGGCGCGGGGACCGCGTCGACTACGTCCGGCTCTACGGCGACATCCGCGAGTCCATCGACACCGTCCACCGGGACAACTCGCTGAAGGAGGTGGTGAAGGCCGACCTGGGGCGCTTCCTGGTGAAGGACCCGGAGCTCGGTCCGGCGCTGCACAAGCTGCGCTCCGGCGGCAAGCGCATCTTCCTCCTCACCAACTCGTTCTGGGATTACACCGAGGCGGTGATGAGCTGGGTGCTCGACGGCGTCCTGCCCGAGTACCCGAGCTGGAAGAACTACTTCGACGTGATCATCACCGGCGCCGGCAAGCCGGGCTGGTTCGCCGAGCAGCGGCCGCTGCTCCAGCTCTCGCCCTCCGGCGAGGTGATGGGCGAGGCCGCCTCGCTCGAGCGCGGGGTGCTCTACCAGGGCGGGAGCCTCGCCTCGTTCGAGCGCGTGGGCGGGATCGGCGGCGACCGCGTGCTCTACGTCGGCGACCACATCTACGGCGACATCCTGCGCTCCCGGAAGAGCTCGCTGTGGCGGACCTGCATGATCGTCCAGGAGCTCGAGCCGGAGCTGGCGTGGCTGGAGAAGAACGCGCCGGCGCTGGAGGAGATGACCCGGCTCGAGGAGCTGCGGACGCGCCTCGAGGACGAGCTCGGCACGCGCAAGGGCGGCCTGAACCAGCTCGACCGCCGGCTCGACCGCGAGGAGCTGTCGGAGGACGGCCGCTCCCGGCTGGAGGCGGAGCGCCGCGAGCTCAAGTCGGAGCTGGAGCGGCTGCGGCGCGCGCTGCGCGACGCCGACGCCCGGGTGCGGGAGCTGGAGCGCACGGTGGAGCTCGGCCTCAACCGCTACTGGGGGCTCACCTTCAAGGAGGGCAACGAGAATTCCCGCTTCGGCGAGCAGATCGAGGACTACGCCTGCATCTACACGAGCCGGGTCTCGAACTTCGTCTTCTACTCGCCCATGCAGTACCTGCGCGCGCTGCGCGCCGCGATGCCCCACGAGCGGCTCATGCTGCGCCTCGCGCCCTACGGCGACGAGCACGCCCCGCCGGCCGCCGGCGCCCGCCCCTCCAAGGCGCGCAAGGAGATGGGCGAGGAGCCCGCGCCTCCCTAGCAGGGCGCCGCTTGCGGCGCCCCAGAAGGCGCTCACGCCGACGTGACGTTGGCGCGCGGGCTGACGGCCGACAGCAGCCAGGCCCCGCTCCCGACGACCACGACCACCGCCATCGCCCCCAGGGCCGCCCCGCCGAGCCCGAGCGGCTTCCACGCCACCACGGCCACTCCCAGCGCCACCAGCCTCCCCATCTCCGCCGCCACGCCCCACCGCTTGCCGTCGAGGAGCGCGCCCACGGAGACCAGCGTCCAGGCGACGAGCACCCCCGCCGCCGCCATGGGCGCCCTCGGCGCGGTGTACTGCCAGAGCAGCATGAGGAACGTCGCCGCGATGAGCGGCGCGAAGTGCAGGGCGGCGTAGGCGCGGAGCGCGAGCGGGAGCGGGACGTCGTAGCGGGCCCGCGCGCGCAGCTCGGCCTCGGTGGGCGGCGGCCCGCCGGCCGGGTTCCAGCCGGGCGAGGCGAACCACATGCGCAGGCGGTCGCGCCGCCTCGGCAGCGCGCGCGCCTTGCGCGCGATCTCGACCAGCCCGTGCACCTGGGCCCAGGCGGGGTTGAAGCTGCCGATGGGCCTGGTGGTCCCGTAGACGGGCGCCTCGCGCTCCTCGACGAACGTGCCGAAGAGCCGGTCCCAGACGATGGAGATGGCGCCGTAGTTCCGGTCCAGGTAGCGCGGGTTCACGGCGTGGTGCACGCGGTGATGGGAGGGCGTGTTGAGCACCGCCTCGGCCCGGCCGAGCTTCCCCACGAGCTCGGTGTGGATCCAGAACTGGTACAGCGTGGAGAACGAGACGGCCGCCGCGTAGACCACCGTCGGCACGCCCACCAGCGCCAGCGGCAGGTAGAACGGCCAGACCGTGTAGCTCGTGAGGATGGACTGCCGCAGCGCCACCGCCAGGTTGTAGTCCTCCGACTGGTGGTGAACGACGTGGCCCGCCCACAGGACGTTGACCTCGTGGGACAGCCGGTGCCACCAGTAGTAGGCGAAGTCGACCCAGACGAAGGCGACGACCCAGGGCACCGCCGCGGAGCGCCAGGTGACGAGCCCCGCGTGGTCGTGGACCCAGGCGTAGCCTTCGAGGAGCAGCGCCCCGGCGAAGACCAGGACCACCTGCTGGCCGATCCCGCAGCCGAGGTCCGCCAGCGCATCGCCCAGCCGGTACACGCTGCGGCGGCGGGCGCGCGCCGCCCCCAGCTCGACGCCCATCGCCACCAGGAAGAAGGGGATCGCGAGCGCGATGTAGTTGCGGACCGGCATGCCCTGCGCGCCGCCTCCTCTCACAGAGGTAAGGCGGCTGGTGCCCGCGCGCCGGGCGGGAAAGGTGGGGCCGCCCAGCGGCGGGGAATCCCGGCTCGCACACGGAGCGTGTACCTCCGCCCGCATGTATCGCCCGTCGCTCGCCCTCGCCGCCGGCCTCGCCACCCTCCTCGCCTGCGGCCGCGGCGCGTCGGGGCATGGCGCGGGCGGCGCCGACGCGGGCCTCCCCCCCGGCGGCGCGCCC
>DASTGH010000654.1:0-31192 GCA_035719345.1 Anaeromyxobacteraceae bacterium | reverse complement strand
GGACTCGCGGCGGGCGGCGCCGGCGCGCGCGCGAGCGAGCGCGCTGCCCGCGAACGCCACGTACAGCGCCAGGTGGGCGGACTCGGGAGCCGCCGCCGGCGCGGCCGAGGACGCGCGCTCCACGGCCAGCACGAGCCGGTCCGATCCGCCCGCCACCGGGAAGACGGTGGTCCGCCCTGCCTGCAGCGGGGCGTGTGCGGCGCCGTCGCCGGGAGCGCCGTCGGGCCCCTCGACCGCGCCGTCGCGCGCCGCCGCGCGCGCCGCCTGCTCGAGCCGCGCCTGCGGCAGCTCGAAGGGAGCGCCGCTCCTCGCGAGCACCTCGAGCGACCCCGCTTCGGCCGGCACGCGCAGCAGCGCCGCCGCCGCACCGGGGACCACGTGGAGCGCCAGCTCGGGGATCCGCGTCACCAGCTCCCGCGGCTCCTCGATCGCGGAGAGCTCGCGGGTCGCCGCGGCGAGCTGCGCGACGGTCGACCCGTCCAGCAGGGCGCGCTCGATCTGGAGGGCCAGCTGATCCTCCGCCACCGCGACCGCCGCCAGCACGTCGTCGATCGCGCGGTACCCCTCGCACGCATGCGGCCTGCACTCCGCCCCGGCGCCCCCCGACTCGCACTGCGCCGACACCACCTCGTTGAGGC
The DNA here is from genome assembly GCA_035719345.1 of Anaeromyxobacteraceae bacterium. Taxonomy (GTDB): domain Bacteria; phylum Myxococcota; class Myxococcia; order Myxococcales; family Anaeromyxobacteraceae; genus Anaeromyxobacter_A. Next base: position 30,554 of record DASTGH010000654.1, on the reverse strand, counting down.
GGGTGCGGCGCCGCCGCAGGTCCTCGACGGCCGCCGCGACCTTCGTGCTCACCGCGCGCGCCCTCGCCGCGTCCACGCGCCGCCGCGCGCGCACGAGCTGCCGATCCACGGCGTCGCCGAGGCGCGCGATGAGCGGGCTGGCGCGGGCGCGCCAGCGCGCGGGGGCCTCGGCCGGATCGGCAGCGGCCTGCATGGCGCGCAGGGCGTGGGCGAGCCCGAGGTCGCGCGGCGCACCGATGCGCCCGAAGCGATCGATGGCGCGGTCGAGCAGGGCGCCCGCCGCCGCGACGTCGCGCGTCTCGGCGAACCGGAGCCGCGCCTCCAGCAGGTCGGCGCGCCCCGCGAGGAGCCCCGCGCGCGCGCCGGCGCTCGCGACCTGGGCCACGTGCGCGGCGGCGTCGGCGAGGTCGTCCGCGGCCAAGGAGAGCTCCGCGGCCACGATGTGGCCGTAGACGCCGCATGCGCCGGACGCCTGGTGCGGCGAGAGCGCGCGCAGGCCATCCGCGGCCATCTCGCGCGCGGGCTCGACGCCGAGCTCGCCGAGCCGCGCCTGTGCGTCGAGGATCTGCAGGACGGACCAGAGGTCCAGGGGATCGCCGCCCGGCTCGAGGGCGCTCCGCGCGCGCTCGAGGTGCGCGATCGCGCGCGCGGGCCGTCCCGTCTCGATCATCAGCAGCGACCAGGCCAGCGCAACGAGGTCGTCGGGCGCCGACGGCGCGGCACCACGCGCGCGGACGAGCGCGGTCTCGGCCTCCGGCGCCTCCCCGGCAGCCGCCGCTGCGATCGCGCATCGGATGTGGATCCGGGCGTGCCCGTCGGCCGCCGCGGTGGCGTCCTCCGCGGCCCGCAGCCGCGGGAGGCGAGCGGAGAAGGCCTCGTCGCTCGCAAGCTCCGCGAAGAGCGCGTCCTCGCCGCGGCAGCCCATGCTCTCCCCGTCACCCATGGAGGGGGAGCCAGCTCGGGACCTCGATGGAGAGCACTACCCCGTTCTGGCCAGACTCATCCCGGCGTCGGGCCGAAGCCCGGGGACGGATCGGATGCATGTCGACACCTCGTGCTCGGCGAGCCGGCCAGGGGCCGGCCACCGAACCACTGCCATTCCCGAGGCGGAGCCCTCTCTGCCTCGCCCTCACGCGGACCCGCCGTCGGGGCCGGATCCGCGATGCGTTCGACTCTAAGCAAAACAATTTGTCGCAGGCAATGTACCGCAACCACGGGACATATCCCTCCGAAGGGTGGAATCGATCATCCCGTTCCTGGACGCCGGACGACAGTTCGGTCCGAAAGATGTTGGCGGTGATCGATGAAGTGTAAACGAGGCGCCCCACATGGGGCTTACCGCCAATGAATTAAAGCCAAGAACAGGTGCTTGGTTCGCATCGTCCCTCGAAATCGGCACACCTGACATGGTGTACCTCCACAGGGTCTTTCTCTTCACGAAAAGTGCGCCACGGCAACACCGTCGCCGCCCCTCACCCTGAGTCACGAGGTCGAGGGCCGATCCCTGATGGGTCGGCATGACCCATGCGGACGTTGAGTACGTCTATGACGGTCGTTCTCATCTTTGCCGACCGAGGCGCGCTGCTCGTGCACTGACGGTCAACCGAGGCGACCGGTCCGGCGGCGGGCGCTCGATCGCTCGCAGCGCACGCCGAGGATGGCCCGGCCACGCGCGCCGGGAGCGGATCCGTGCTATGCCCCGTCGGCCATGCCCGCTTCCCGCTCTCCCGGTGACGCGTCCGGGGACTCACCGAGGTGAGCGCCCTCGTCGTCGGGCCCGACCGCCACCAGCGCACCGTCGCGATCGTCGACGGGCGCGTGGCCTCCGCCGCACCCGCGGGCGCCCGGGCGCTGCCCTGCCCCGGCGGCGAGATCGCGCCCGGCGCCGTCTGCGCCCACACCCACCTCTACAGCGGCCTCGCCCGGCTCGGGCTCCCGCCGCCGTCGCCGCCGCCCGCGAGCTTCGTGCAGATCCTGGAGCGGATCTGGTGGCGGCTCGACCGGGCGCTCGACGCCGACCTGCTCCGCGCCTCGGCCCGCGACCACGCCGCGCGCGCGCTGCTCGCCGGCACGACCGCGCTCGTGGACCACCACGAGTCCCCGTCGTTCATCGACGGCTCGCTGGCGGTGCTCGCCGCCGCCTGCGAGGAGCTGGGGATGCGCGCCCTCCTCTGCTACGGCGCCACCGAGCGGAACTTCGGCCGCGAGGAGGCGGCGCGCGGCCTCGAGGAGTGCCGCCGGCTCCGGCCCACGGCGCTCGTCCGCCCCCTGGTCGGCCTGCACGCCTCGTTCACGGTCGGCGACCGTACCGTCCGCGCCGCCGGGGCGCTGGCGCGCGAGCTCGGGACCGCCCTCCACGTCCACGTGGCCGAGGACCGCGCCGACGTGGAGGACGCGCGCGCCCGCGGCCATGCCGGGCCGCTCCAGCGCCTCGAGGCGCTGGGCGCGCTCGTGCCGGGATCGGTGCTCGCCCACGGCGTGCACCTCGGCCGGGCCGAGGTGGAGCGGGCGGGCGCCCTCGGCTGCTGGCTCGTGCAGAACCCCCGCTCCAACGAGGGCAACCGCGTCGGCTACCCGGCGAGCCTGCGCCACGGCCAGCGCGTCGCGCTCGGGACCGACGGCTGGGACGCGGACATGGCCGTCGAGGAGGAGGCGCTGCGCCGCCTCGCCGCCGCGAACGGCGATGCCGCGCCCGACGGCCGGCTCGCGGCGGGTCACGCGCTCGTCTCGGAGCGCTTCGGCGCGGCGGCGGAGCCCCTCGCCCCCGGCGCGCTCGGCGACCTCGTGGTGCGCGAGGGGGGCCGCGTGCGGCACGTGGTGGTGGAGGGGCGGGTGGTGGTCGAGGACGGGCGCCTCACCGGCGCGGACGCGGCCGAGATCGAGGCGGCGTCGCGCCGCGAGGTGGAGCGGCTGCGGGAGCGCATGGCGCGCATCGCGGCCCAGGAAACGTAGAGAGGAACCCACGCATGGCGAAGCTCGGGCTGGAGCGGTCGGTGGTGGATCCCGCGGTCTACGAGCGCACGCTGGGGCGCTTCCGCGAGGCGGGCGTGGTGCTGCCCACGCTCTCGCAGCTGCGCGACCCCGCGACCATCCCCGCCGCCGTCCGCGCGCGCCTCGCCGGCGTGGACCCGGACGCGCCGCACCCGCTGAACCTCTTCCGCGTGCACTGGTTCAACGACGCGGAGCGCCGCGGGCTGGCGCCGGTCCCCGAGCACCTGGAGCTGCCGCCGGCGCTCACCGGCGTGCCGGCGCGCATCGTGCTCGCGCTCGGCGATCGCTTCCCCATGATCGGCGCGCACAAGGTGCTCGCCGCCTACGGCTGCCTCGTGCCGCGGGTGGTGACCGGGCAGTTCGACCCGACGCGGCACCGCGCCGTCTGGCCGTCCACCGGAAACTACTGCCGCGGGGGCGTCGCCATCTCGCGCATCCTCGGCTGCCGGGGCGTGGCGGTGCTCCCCGAGAACATGAGCCGGGAGCGGTTCGAGTGGCTCGGGCGGTGGGTCGGCGATCCCGCGGACGTGGTGAAGACGCCCGGGTCCGAGAGCAACGTGAAGGAGATCTACGACACCTGCGCCCGGCTCGACCGCGACCCACAGAACATCATCTTCAACCAGTTCTGCGAGTTCGGGAACTACGTCATCCACCGGACCTGCACCGGCGCCGCGCTCGAGAAGCTCTTCGGGCACCTCGCCGCCGGGCGCAAGGGCGCGCGGCTCGCCGCCTACGTCTCGGCCTCCGGCTCGGGAGGCACGCTCGCCGCCGGAGACCACCTCAAGGCCGCGCTCGGCGCGCGCATCGTGGCGGTGGAGGCGCTCGAGTGCCCGACGCTGCTCGAGAACGGGTTCGGCGAGCACAACATCCAGGGCATCGGCGACAAGCACATCCCCTACATCCACAACGTCATGAACACGGACGTGGTGACGGGCGTGAGCGACCGCTCCACCGACGACCTCTTCGTGCTCTTCAACACGGACGAGGGGCGGCGCTACCTCGTCGAGCGGCGGGGCGTCGACCCGGCGCTGGTGGCGAGGCTCTCGCACCTCGGCCTCTCCGGCATCTGCAACATGCTGGCGGCGGTCAAGACGGCGAAGTACTGGGACCTCGGGCCCGAGGACGTGGTGCTCACGGTGGCGACCGACGGCGGCGCCATGTACGGCAGCGAGAAGGCGAAGGCGCTGGCCGGCCACTTCGGCGGGCGCTTCGACGCCGTCGCCGCGGGCGAGACCTGGGGCCGCGCGCTGGCCGGCGCGGCGGTGGACCACTACCTCGAGCTGACGCTTCCCGAGCGGCGCCGGGTCTTCAACCTCGGCTACTTCACCTGGGTGGAGCAGCAGGGCGTCTCGGTCGAGGAGTTCCGCGCGCGCTCCAGGCAGGCGTTCTGGGACGGGCTGCTCGACCTCGTGCCGGCGTGGGACGCGCTCATCGCGGAGTTCAACGCCCGGAGCGGCGCGGGGGCGGCGCGAGCGTGAGCGCGGGGCCGGTGCTCTTCCGCTGCCACGGCTGCGGCGCGGAGGTGGATGCGGCGCGGGAGCTGCCGTTCGGGTGTCCGCGGGCGGAGCGGGAGCCCGAAGTGGATCACGTGCTGGTGCCGGTGGATGGGCTGGTGGAGGGGTTTCGAGATGCCGACACCCACCGCGGCGATCCCGACCCCAACCCCTTCGTCCGCTACCGCGCCCTCCTCTCTGCTCACCGCCTCGCCCTCTCCGCCGGCCTCTCCGACGCCGCGTACCTCGACCTCGTCGGCGATCTCGACCGCGCCGTCGCCGCGGTGGACGGGCGCGGGTTCCGGGTCACGCCGCTCGCGCCCGAGCCCGCGCTGGCACGCGCCGCCGGGCTCCCCGGCGAGCTGTGGGTGAAGGACGAGACCGGCAACGTCTCCGGGTCGCACAAGGCGCGGCACCTCTTCGGCGTCCTGCTCCACCTGCGCGTCCTCGAGGCGGCGCGCCTCCCCGCCGGCGACGGCCTGCGCGCCCGCCGCCTCGCCATCGCCTCCTGCGGGAACGCCGCGCTCGCCGCCGCGGTCGTGGCGCGCGCCGCCGCCTGGCCGCTCGACGTCTTCATCCCCCCCGACGCCAGCCCCGCCGTCGTGCGCCGGCTGCGCGACCTGGGGGCGGCCATCGCCGTCTGCGAGCGCCGGCCGGGCGAGGCGGGTGACCCGTGCTTCCTCCGCTTCCGCGAGGCGGTGGCCGCGGGCAGCCTCCCCTTCGGCGTGCAGGGCACGGAGAACGGCCTGGCCGTGGAGGGCGGGCGCACGCTGGCGCTCGAGATCGCCGAGGCGGCCGCTGCCGCGGGCGCGTCAATCGACCACGCCTACGTCCAGGTGGGCGGGGGCGCGCTGGCGAGCGCGCTCTGGCAGGGGTTCGCGCTCGCCGCCCGGCTCGGATGGCTGCCGCGCGCGCCCCGCCTCGTCGCCGTCCAGACCGCCGGATGCGCGCCGCTCGCCCGCGCCTGGGAGCGGCTGGGCGCGACGCCGCTGCCCGAGGCCGCCCGGGCGCGCGCCCGCTTCATGTGGCCGTGGGAAGCGACGCCGCACAGCCTCGCCCACGGCATCCTCGACGACGAGACCTACGACTGGTGGGCCATCGCCGAGGGCCTGCGCGCCACCGGCGGCGAGGTGGTCGTCGCCGGCGAGGGCGAGGTCGTCCGGGCGCACGACCTGGCGCGCCGCCACACCTCCATCCCCGCCTCCGCCACCGGCACCGCCGGCCTCGCCGGGGTGCTCGCCCGGCCCCCCGCGGGCGGCCGGTCGCTCGTCCTCCTCTCGGGCGCCGACCGCGGCTGACGCCCGCTCGGTTGCTCCGGCGGGCTGCCGCGTTTACGGTACGTTCCCCGCATGTCCGGCACCGTGCGCTTCCTCCTCGACGGGCGCGTCCGGGAGCTGTCGGGGTTCGACCCGACGCTCACCGTCCTCCAGTGGCTGCGCGGCGCCGAGCGCCGCTGCGGCACGAAGGAGGGCTGCGCCGAGGGCGACTGCGGCGCGTGCACGGTGGTGCTCGGCGAGCTCGCGCCCGGCGGCGTCCGCCTGCGCGCCGTGAACGCCTGCATCCTCTTCCTGCCGGCGCTCGACGGGCGCGCGCTCTTCACGGTGGAGAGCCTGCGCGGCGAGGACGGCGCGCTCCACCCCGTGCAGCAGGCGATGGTCGAGTGCCACGGGTCGCAGTGCGGCTTCTGCACGCCCGGGTTCGTCATGTCGCTCTACGCGCTCTACGAGAGCGAGGGGCGCCCCGGCCGCGGCCGGCTCGACGACGTGCTCGCCGGGAACCTGTGTCGCTGCACCGGCTACCGGCCCATCGTCGAGGCGGCGCGCCGCGCCTACGACCTCGGCGGCGGCCCCGCCGGCGCGGCGGCGCGCGAGCGGCTGGCGGAGCAGCTCCGGGCGCTGCGGCGACCTTCCGGCGACGCGCTCGCGCTCGTGCACCAGGGTCGCCGCTTCTTCGCGCCGCGCACGCTCGACGAGGCCTGCGACCTCCTCGAGCGGCACCCCGGCGCGCACCTCCTCGCCGGCGGCACCGACGTCGGGCTCTGGGTGACGAAGGCGCACCGCGCGCTCGAGACGGTCGTCCACCTCGGCGAGGTGGAGGAGCTGCGCCGGCTGGACGAGCACCCCGACCGGATCGAGATCGGCGCGGCGGTCTCGTACGCCGACGCCCACGCCGCGCTCGCCGCGCTCCACCCCGACCTCGGCGAGCTGGTGCGCCGCATCGGGTCGGTCCAGATCAGGAACCTGGGCACGATCGGCGGCAACGTGGCGAACGCCTCGCCGGTGGGCGACATGCCGCCGGCGCTGCTCGCGCTCGGCGCCCGGCTCGTCCTGCGGCAGGGATCGGAGCGCCGCGAGGTGCCGCTCGACGCCTTCTTCCTCGGCTATCGCAAGACGGCGCTCCGCCCCGGCGAGCTGGTCGAGCGCGTGGTCGTCCCGCGCCTGGCGCCGGCACGCCTCTTCCGGATCTACAAGGTCTCGAAGCGCTTCGACCAGGACATCTCGGCCGTGTGCGGCGCGTTCTCGGTGGAGCTGGAGGGCGGTCGCGTGCGGGAGGCGCGCGTCGCCTACGGCGGCATGGCCGCGGTCCCGAAGCGCGCCCGCGCCTGCGAGGCGGCGCTCGCCGGCCGCCCCTGGACCGCCGCCTCGGTCGCGGCGGCGCTGCCGGCGCTCGACGCCGACTTCTCCCCCATCGGCGACATGCGGGCCAGCGCGGCGTACCGGCGGCTCGTCGCCCGCAACCTGCTCCTCAAGTTCCAGCTCGAGACCTCGGGCCGGCCCGTCGCGGCGCGCGTCCTTCCGCGCGCGGAGGAGCGCGCGTGATCGGGCACCCGGAGGAGCGCGCGTGAGGCGCCGCACGCCACCAGCGCCCGGCGCCGTGCGCGCGCCCGTGCCCCACGACAGCGCCGTCGGCCACGTGACGGGCGAGGCGCGCTACACCGACGACCTGCCCGAGCCGCGCGACCTCCTCCACGCCTACCTCCGCCCGTCGGAGCGCGCGCACGCGCGCGTGGTCCGGCTCGACGTGTCCGCCGTGGCGAGCGCGCCCGGCGTGGCCGCCGTCCTCACGGCGAAGGACCTCGCCCACGGGAACGACGTCGGCCCGGTGCTCCCGGGAGATCCGGTCCTCGCCGACGGGCTCGTCGAGTACGCCGGCCAGCCGCTCTTCGCCGTGGCCGCCGGGTCGCAGGAGGCCGCGCGCCGCGCCGCGGAGCTGGCGGTGGTGGAGTACGAGGACCTGCCCGCGCTGCTCACGGTGGACGACGCGCTCCGCGCCGGCTCGTTCGTGCTGCCGACGGAGGTGCTGGAGCGGGGCCAGCCCGACGCGGCGCTGGCCCGCGCCGGCCACCGGCTCGAGGGGCGGCTGGAGATCGGAGGGCAGGAGCACTTCTACCTCGAGGGCCAGGTCTCGATGGCGGTGCCGCGCGAGGGCGGGGACATGCTCGTCCACTGCTCGACGCAGCACCCGGGCGAGGTGCAGCACCTCGTGGCGAAGCACCTCGGGCTCCCCGACAGCGCCGTCGTCTGCGAGGTCCGCCGCATGGGCGGCGCCTTCGGCGGCAAGGAGTCGCAGGCGGCGCTGTTCGCGGTGGTCGCCGCGCTCCTCGCCCGGCGCACCGGGCGCGCGGTGAAGGTCCGGCTCGACCGGGACGACGACATGGTGATGACCGGGAAGCGCCACGACTTCGTGGCGACGTACCGGGTCGGCTTCGACGACGAGGGGCGCATCGGCGCGCTCGACCTCGTCCTCGCCTCGCGCTGCGGCTTCTCCCCCGACCTCTCCGGCGCGGTGAACGACCGCGCCATGATGCACGCCGACAACGCCTACTTCCTGCCGCACGTGCGGGTCACCTCGCACCGCTGCAGGACGAACACGGTCTCGAACACCGCCTTCCGCGGGTTCGGCGGTCCGCAGGGGATGATGGCCATCGAGGCGGTGCTGGACGAGGTGGCCCGCCGTCTCGGGCTGGACCCGCTCCAGGTCAGGCGCCGGAACCTCTACGGCGCGCGCCGCCGCGACACCACGCCCTACGGCATGGAGGTGGACGGGCGGCAGCTCCGGGCCATCGTCGACGACCTCGCCCGGAGCGCGGAGTACGAGGGGCGTCGCGAGGCGATCCGGCGCTTCAACGCGGAGAGCCCGGTGCTCCGGCGCGGGATCGCGCTCACGCCGGTGAAGTTCGGCATCAGCTTCACCGCCACCCACCTCAACCAGGCGGGCGCGCTCGTGCACGTCTACGCCGACGGGAGCGTGCAGCTGAACCACGGCGGCACGGAGATGGGCCAGGGCCTGTTCGTCAAGGTGGCCCAGGTCGTCGCCGACGAGCTGGGGGTCCCGCTCGAGCAGGTGAAGATCACCGCCACCACCACCGAGAAGGTCCCGAACGCCTCGCCCACCGCCGCCTCCTCGGGGAGCGACCTCAACGGCGCGGCGGCGCGCCTCGCGGCGCGCGCCATCCGGGGGCGCCTGGCGGCCGTCGCCGCCGAGCACCTGGGCGGCCGCGCGCAGGACGCCGTCTTCGCGGGCGGCGAGGTGGCCATCGGCCGCAGGCGCCTGGCCTTCGGCGCGCTGGCGCGGCTGGCGCACGAGGCCCGCGTCGCCCTGTCGGCGACGGGCTTCTATCGCACGCCCAAGATCCACTGGGACAAGAAGCGCCACCGGGGCCGGCCCTTCCTCTACTTCGCCTGCGGCGCCGCCTGCTCGGAGGTGGAGATCGACACGCTCACCGGCGAGTACCGGATCCGGCGCGTCGACCTCCTCCACGACTGCGGGGCGTCGATCAACCCGGCGGTCGACCGCGGCCAGGTGGAGGGCGGGTTCGTGCAGGGCGTCGGCTGGCTCACCAGCGAGGAGCTGTGGTGGGACGGCGCCGGCCGGCTCCAGACGCACGCGCCCTCCACCTACAAGATCCCCGCCTGCGGCGACGTGCCCGAGGACTTCCGGGTGACGCTGCTGCACGCGCGGAACCGCGAGCCGGTCGTCCACGGCTCGAAGGCGGTGGGCGAGCCGCCGCTCATGCTCGGCATCTCCGTCTTCCACGCGCTGCGCGACGCGGTGGCGTCGATCGCCGACGGCCGCCTGGCCCCGCGGCTCGACGCGCCGGCGACGCCGGAGCGCGTGCTCCTGGCCGTGGAGGAGCTCAAGGCGCGGATGGCGCGGGAGGGCCGGGAGGCGGCGTCCGGCGCGGCCGGGTGAGCGGCTGGATCACGGCCCTGGCGGAGGCGGCCGCGGCCGGCCGGCCCGCGGTCCTGGTGACCGTGCTCCGCGCCGACGGCTCCACGCCGCGCGAGGCCGGCGCCAAGATGGTCGTCTTCGAGGACGGGCTCGAGGGCAGCGTCGGCGGCGGGCACCTCGAGCTGGAGGCGCTCGCCACGGCCCGCGCGCTGCTCGCGCCCGGCGCCGCCCCCGCCGCGCCGCTGGTGAAGGAGTACAAGCTCGGGCCCGCGCTCGGCCAGTGCTGCGGCGGCGCGGCCGCGCTCCTCTTCGAGCCGGTGCTGCCGGCGCGCTGGCAGGTGGCGGTGTTCGGGGCCGGGCACGTGGGCAAGGCGCTGGTGCGGCTCCTCGCCGACCTGCCCTGCTCCGTGACGTGGGTGGACGGGCGCGAGGGCGAGTTCCCCCGCGAGCTGCCGGCGCGCGTGCGGGCGGTGGTGAGCGAGGCGCCGGCGGACGAGGTGGCGGCGCTGCCGGCGGGCGCCGACGTCGTGGTCATGACGCACAGCCACGCCCTCGACCAGGAGATCGTCGAGGCGGCGCTCCGCCGCGCCGGCGAGCTCGGGTACGTGGGCGTCATCGGCTCGGCGACGAAGCGCGCGCGCTTCACGCAGCGGCTCGAGGCGAGGGGCTTCCCGCCCGAGCGGATCGCGGCGCTCGTCTGCCCGGTCGGGGTCGAGGGCGTGCGCGGCAAGCACCCGGCGGCGATCGCCATCGCGGTCGCGGCGCAGCTCCTGCAGCGACGACCGGAGGGCGAGCGATGAGCCACGAGACGTTCATGCGCCGGGCGATCGCGCTCGCGCAGGACGGGATGGACCGCAACCAGGGCGGGCCGTTCGGGTCGGTGGTGGTCCAGGCCGGGCGCATCGTGGGCGAGGGCCAGAACCGCGTCACCTCCGAGAACGACCCGACGGCGCACGCCGAGGTGGTGGCCATCCGCGCCGCCTGCGCCGCGCTCGGGCGCTTCGACCTCTCCGGCTGCGAGATCTACACGAGCTGCGAGCCGTGCCCGATGTGCCTCTCCGCCGTCTACTGGGCGCGGCTCGACCGCATCTGGTACGCGAACGCGCGCGAGGACGCGGCGCGCATCGGGTTCGACGACGCGCTCATCTACCGCGAGGTGGCGCTCCCTCCCGAGCGCCGGGTCCTGCCGATGGAGCGGCTCCTGGCGGGCGAGGCCCGGGTGGCGTTCGACGCATGGACGAGGAAGGCGGACCGGGTGCGGTACTGAGCGGGGGCATTCCTCGCGCCGAGGTGCGCATCCACCTTGGCGCGCAGAGGAGTGCCCATGCCAAGCCTCGCCCGCCGCGCCGTCGCCGTCCTCGCCGCGCTGGCGTGCCTCGCACCCGCGGCGGCGGCCCGCGCGCAGGCCGGCGCCACCCTGACCATCGCCTGCGGCTCGGTCGGGATCGAGTTCGACCTCTGCAAGACCGGCGCGGAGGCGTGGGCGAAGAAGTCGGGCCACCAGGTGCGCGTCGTCTCCACCTCCAAGGAGTCGAACGAGATCCTGGCGCAGTACCAGCAGATGCTCGGGTCGCGCTCGGGCGACATCGACGTCCTGCGCATCGACATCGTCTGGCCGGGCGTGCTGGCGCAGCACCTCGTCGACATCGGCGCCGCCGTGCCACCGGACGTGAAGTCGCGCCACTTCCCCGCCATCCTCGAGGCGAACACCGTGAACGGGCACCTCGTGGCGCTGCCCTGGTTCACGGACGCGGGCCTGCTCTACTACCGCAGGGACCTCCTCGAGAAGCACGGGCGCAAGGTGCCGGAGACCTGGCAGGAGCTCACGGAGACGGCGCGCGCGATCCAGGACGCCGAGCGCAAGGCGGGGCACGCCGGCCTGTGGGGCCTCGTCTTCCAGGGCCGCGCCTACGAGGGCCTCACCTGCAACGCGCTGGAGTGGATCGACAGCTTCGGCGGCGGGACGATCGTGGATGCGAGCGGCAAGCCGACGGTCGACAATCCCAAGGCGGCGGAGGCCCTGAAGCTGGCGGCGAGCTGGCCGAAGGCGATCGCGCCCGAGGGCGTCCTCAACTACGCCGAGGAGGAGGCGCGCGGCGCCTTCCAGTCGGGGAACGCCGTCTTCATGCGCAACTGGCCCTACGCCTGGGCGCTCTCCCAGGCGGCGGACAGCCCGGTGAAGGGCAAGGTCGGCGTCGCGCCGCTGCCGAAGGGCGGGCCGGACGGGAAGCACACCGGCGCGCTCGGCGGCTGGCAGCTCGCCGTGAACAGGTACTCGAAGAACGTGCAGGCGGCGGTCGACCTGGCCGTCTTCCTCACCGGCCCCGAGGAGCAGAAGCGCGCCGCGCTCGAGGCGAGCCTCAACCCCACCATCCCGGCGCTCTACCAGGACCCGGAGATCCTGAAGGCGAACCCCTTCCTCGGCGAGCTGCTCCCCACCTTCAAGAGCGCGGTGGCGCGCCCGTCGCGCGTGACCGGCGCCCGATACAACCAGGTGTCGAGCGAGCTGTGGAACGCGGTGCACGACGCGCTCGCCGGCCAGGCGCCGCCGGAGCAGGCCCTGTCGCGCCTGCAGCGCTCGCTGACGCGGCTCTCGCACGGCGGGAAGTGGTAGAGGCCGATGCCGTCTCGGCTCACGCGCGAGCGCCGGCGAGCGGCGTGGACCTTCGTCGCGCCGGTGCTGGCGGTCCTCGCGCTCGTGGCCGGCTGGCCGCTCGTCCGCACCGTCTGGTTCGGCTTCACCGACGCGCGCCTCACCGACCTCGAGAGCCGCGCCTACGTCGGGCTCGCCAACTTCCAGGGGCTGGCCGCCGACCCCGACTGGTGGCGCTCGGTCGCGAACACGGTCGTCTTCGCGCTCGTCTCGGTGGCGCTGGAGACCGTGCTCGGGGTCGTCTTCGCGCTGGCGCTCGACGCGCACCTCCCCGGCCGCGGGCTCCTGCGGGCGGCGGTGCTCGTGCCCTGGGCCATCCCCACCGTCGTCTCGGCGCAGATGTGGAGCTGGATGCTGAACGACCTCTACGGCGTCGTGAACGCCGTGCTGGTGCGGCTGCACCTCCTCTCCGGCCCGCGCGCCTGGACGGCCGATCCGTCGCTGGCGCTGGCGGCGGTGGTCGCGGTCGACGTCTGGAAGACGACGCCCTTCATGGCGCTGCTGGCGCTGGCGGCGCTGCAGCTCGTGCCCGCCGAGCTGTACGAGGCGGCGCGGGTCGACGGCGTCTCCGGCTGGACGATCTTCTGGCGCGTGACGCTGCCGCTCATCCGGCCGGCGCTGGTGGTCGCGGTCGTCTTCCGCCTGCTCGACGCGCTGCGCGTCTTCGACCTCCCGTACGTTCTGACCGGCAACAGCCGGCACACCGCCTCGATGGCCGTCTTCGCGCGCCAGCAGCTCGTCGAGTTCGGCGACGTGGGCTACGGGTCGGCGGCGGCGACGTCCCTCTTCCTCGTCGTCGCCAGCTTCACGGCGCTGGCGCTCGTCGCCGGGCGTTTCCGCGGCGGGGAGGCGGCCTGAGGTGCGGGCCCAGGGCCTCGCGCGCCGCGCCGGGTTCCACCTGCTCGTGGCGGGCATCGTCGCCTACACCGTCTTCCCGTTCTACTGGGCGATCGTCTCGTCGCTGAAGGCGGGGAGCGCGCTCTACCGGGTCGAGGCGTTCCCGCGGCGGCCGGCCTGGGACAACTACGCCGCCGTCTTCCGCGAGCAGCCGTTCGCGCGCAACGTGCTCAACTCGGTGCTGGTGGCGAGCTCGGTGGTGGCGCTCTCGCTCGCCCTGGCGGTGGCGGCGAGCTGGGCGCTGGGGCGGGTGCGCTTCCGCGGGCGCGGGCTGCTCCTGGCGCTGGTGCTGTCGGTCTCGATGTTCCCGCAGGTGGCGGTGCTCTCCGGGATGCTCGAGCTGGTGCGAGCGCTCGGGCTCTACAACCACCTCGCCTCGCTGACGCTGTCGTACCTGCTCTTCACGCTGCCGTTCACGACCTGGGTGCTCACCACCTTCATGCGCCAGCTGCCGAGGGAGCTGGAGGAGGCGGCGGTGATGGACGGGGCGCGGCCGTGGACGGTGGTGACGCGCGTGTTCCTGCCGCTCCTCGGGCCGGCGCTCGTCACCACCGGCCTGCTCGCCTTCATCACCGCCTGGAACGAGTTCCTGTTCGCGCTCACCTTCACGCTCTCGAACGAGATGCGGACGGTGCCGGTGGCCATCGCGCTCGTCTCCGGCTCGTCGCAGTTCGAGCTGCCCTGGGGGCGGGTCATGGCGGCGTCGGTGATCGTGACCGTGCCGCTCGTGGTGCTCGTGCTCGTCTTCCAGCGTCGGATCGTCTCCGGCCTCACCGCCGGCGCGGTGAAGGGGTGAGGGCGAGGCCATGATCGGGAGAGCCCGGCCGGGTCATGCCGGACGCGCCGTGCGGGCTTACCCTGGCCCGGTGCGCATCGCTGCCGCGCTCGCGCTCGCCGCCGTCCTCGCGCTCCCGGCGGAGGCGCGCGACGTGTCCGGCGTCGGGCTCGCCGACGAGGTGACGGTCGAGGGCCGCACCCTCGTCCTCAACGGCGCCGGGCTGCGGCGCAAGCTCATCTGGGACGTCTACGTCTGCGGCCTCTGGCTCGAGCATCCGTCTCACGATGCCGGTGCCATCCTGCAGGACGACGCGGCCTGGCTCGTCGAGCTCCACTTCGTGCGCGACGTCGACCACGAGAAGATCCTGGACGGCTTCCGCGAGGCGTTCGAGCGGAACTCGCCGGGGCAGGCGGAGCGGCTCCGGCCGGGGCTGGTCCAGTTCCACGACGAGGTCATGTCGAAGCTGACCGTGCACCGCGGCGAGCGCATCGCGATCGCCTACGTGCCGGGCGTCGGCTCCCGGCTCACGGTGCCCGACGGCCGCAGCTCGATCTACCCGGGGAAGGACTTCGCGGACGCACTCCTCCGCACCTGGATCGGCGAGCGCCCGTCGGACCGCGGCCTGGAGAACGCGCTGCTGGGGAGGTGAGTCCCGACCGGCCACCCCTCTTCCCGACCGAGAGTTCCGCGTCTCGTCTTCCCGACCGAGAGTTCCGCGCGTCGGCCGGTCGGGCCGCGCGGCGGACCGAGACGGCATGGTGGCGCCCAGCGAAACCGTGGCGATCCCACCGGCACGCTGCGTGCTTTCGCAGCGGCCCATGAGTCCGCCGCGCGAGATCTTGCCGGGCACCACGTATCTCGTGACTCGTCGCTGCTCCCAGAGGCAGTTTCTGCTGCGCCCGTCACCCACCACGAGCCAGGTGTTCCTGTTTCTCCTTGCGGTGGCAGCGCACCGGTACGGCATCGACGTCCACGCCTTCTGCGTCCTTTCCAACCACTACCACCTGGTCGTCACCGACCCGCACGCGCGATTGCCCGCGTTCCAGCAACTGCTCGACGCGCTCGTGGCACGCGCGCTCAACGCGATCTCGGGCCGGACCGAGACCTTCTGGGCTCCCGACAGCTACAGCGCCGTCAAGCTCACCACGCCAGCCGACGTGCTCGACAAGATCGCGTATGTGCTCGCGAATCCCGTGGCCGCGGGCCTCGTGCGCACCGGGAGCGCGTGGCCGGGGCCATGGTCTGGACCCGACCGCATCGGCGGCGATGCGCTCGAGGCGCGCCGGCCCGGCGCCTTCTTCGATCCGGCCGGCACGCTGCCGGCGGTCGTGTCGCTGCGCCTGACGGTGCCATGCGGGTTCTCGTCCCCGGAGCGATTTCGTTCCGACCTGGCTTCGGCCGTCGCGGAGCGTGAGGATCGCGCGCGCTCGCTCTGGCATGCGCGTGGAGGGTTTCTTGGCGTGAACAGAGTGCTCGCGCAGAAGCCGACGCAGCACCCGTCTCGTCTCGAGCGTCGCAGCGAGCTCAACCCACGGGTCGCCGCTCGCGACAAGTGGAAGCGCATCGAGGCGCTCGGGCGTCTGCTCGAGTTCTTGCGGGCGTACCGCAGCGCCTGGAACGACCGGCAAGCCGGGAAGCCTGGGGTCGTCTTCCCGGCGGGTACGTACCTGATGCGCGTCCGGCATGGCGTCGCGTGCGCAGCCACCGGTTGATGGACACCCCGCAGTACCGCCTCTCCTTCCGGTAGCACCCTGCCCCGCTCGCAGATGCGCGATGGGCCGAGGTGGACTCGCGCCATCGGGGTTGGACGGACGTGCGCGGCGCATCGCGCCTCCCTAGATCGCCCCGCGCGGGAGGTCCTGCATGAAGATCGGCGTCATCGGCTCCGGGGGCGTTGGGGAGACGCTCGCGGATGGTTTCCTGAAGCACGGTCACGAGGTGGCGCGCGGCTCGCGCGAGCCCGGGAAACTCTCGGACTGGGCGGCGAAGCGGGGCACGCGGGCTCGGGCGGTCACCTCCGAGGAGGCGGCGCGCTTCGGCGAGCTGGTCGTGCTCGCCGTGAAGGGCACCGCCGCGGTCGCGGCCGTCGACGCCTGTGCGTCCGCGCTCGCCGGCAAGACCGTCATCGACACCACCAACCCCATCGCCGACGCGCCGCCCGTGAACGGCGTCCTCCAGTTCTTCACCGGCCCGAACGAGTCGCTCCTCGAGAAGCTGCAGGCGCGCGCCCCGCAGGCACGCTTCGTGAAAGCGTTCTCCTCCGTCGGGAGCACGCTCATGGTGAACCCGGCGCTTCCCGGCGGCCGGCCCACCATGTTCATCTGCGGCCGCGACGAGGGCGCGAAGCGCCAGGTCGTTCAGCTCCTGGATCAGTTCGGCTGGGAGACCGAGGACTGCGGCGGCCCCGAGGCGGCGCGGGCCATCGAACCGCTCTGCATGCTCTGGTGCATCCCGGGGCTCCGCCGCAACGACTGGACCCACGCGTTCAAGGTGCTCCGGCCTTAGCTACGTTGCCCGCGCATGCGCACCCAAACCGGTGCACGCGTTTCACCCATCGCTCACTCGAGCGGCAGCTTCTTCCCGTCGAACGGCTTCGTCGCCAGCGCCGCCGGGTCGACGCCGTCGAGGCAGCGGGCGTTCACGGCCGCCACCGCGCGGCCATCGGGCGCGACGCCGCGCGCGAACGAGCGGATCCCGCACCGGCTGCAGAAGAGGTGGTGGATCCGCTTCTTCCCGAACTGGTAGTCGGTGAGCGCCTCCTGGCCGGAGAGGAGCTGGAAGCGCTCCGCCGGCGCGAAGGTCAGGATCGTCCCCGTCTTCGAGCAGATGGAGCAGTTGCAGGTGATCGCCGGCGCCTGGAGGTCGAGCGTCACCCGGTACCGCACCGCACCGCAGTGGCAGCCGCCCTCGTACGTGTTCTCCGCCATGGTCGCTCCTCCTCCTCCGGTTCAGCCGATGGTGAGCACCGCCGCCCCCTCCACCTCGCCCGCCCGAAGCCGGGCCAGCGCCTCCGCGGCCCGCTCGAGCGGATACGTCGTCACCGCGCACCGCACCGGCACCCGCGGCGCGAGCGCGAGGAACCGCTCCGCGTCCTCCCGCGCCAGGTTCGCGACCGAGCGCAGCACGCGCTCCTCCCACAGCAGCCGGTACGGGAACCCCGGGATGTCCGTCATGTGGATCCCGGCGCAGACGACGACGCCACCGGGCGCCACCGCGGCCAGCGCCGCCGGCACGAGCGCGCCCACGGGCGCGAACAGCACCGCCGCGTCGAGCGGCGCCGGCGGGGCCTCGTCGGAGCCGCCCGCCCAGGCCGCGCCCAGCTCGCGCGCCAGCCGCTGCGCCGCCGCGTCGCCGGGCCGGGTGAAGGCGAGGACCTCCTGCCCGGCGTGGCGCGCCACCTGCGCCAGGAGGTGGCCCGCCGCGCCGAACCCGTAGATCCCGAGCCGGCGCACCTCGCCCGCCATCCGCCACGCGCGGTGGCCGATGAGCCCGGCGCACAGCCACGGCGCGATCGAGGCCGGCTCCGCCCCGGCGGGCAGCGGGTAGGCGAAGCGGGCGTCCGCGGCCGTGTACTCGGCGTAGCCGCCGGGGCGCTGCCAACCGGTGAATTGCGCGCGCGCGCACAGGTTCTCGCGCCCGGCCCGGCAGCACTCGCAGGCGCCGCACGCCCACCCGAGCCAGGCCACGCCGGCGCGGTCCCCCTCGCGGAACCGCTCCACCCCCGGCCCCCGGCGCACCACCTCGCCCACGATCTCGTGCCCGGGCACGGTCGGCCGCGCGAGCGGCAGGTCGCCGTCCGCGAGGTGCAGATCGGTCCGGCAGACGCCGCAGGCGAGGACGCGCAGCAGGATCTCGCCCGGACCCGGCTCGGGCACCGGCAGCTCGCGCAGCGCCGGAGGCGCGCCCGCGCGCTCGATCACCACCGCCCGCATCCGGACCGGCACGCCGCGTGCCATCGCGCCCATGCTCTAAGCGCCCTCCCCGCACGGCGCACCCGGCCGCACCGGCAGCCCGAGGCAGCGCCCCCGGCGCGCCGTTATGCCACCGCCATGGCGCTCATCGACCTCGAGGCGATCCCGCGCGTCTTCCTCGCCTTCATGAACGACGATCACCGGGAGGAGGCGCGACTGCTCAACGCGGCGGTCGACGCGCTCGACGCGGAGCGCCGCGGCGGCGGCGACCGGGCGGTGACGCTCGCCGCCTTCGATCGCTTCGTGGAGCACACGCGCGAGCACTTCGCCCGCGAGGAGGTGTCGATGCGCGACGCCGCCTTCCCGCCCTACCCCGTCCACAAGGCGGAGCACGACCGGGTGCTGGCCGAGCTCTCCGCCGAGGTGGAGCGCTACCGCGCCGGCGGCGACGCCGGCCGCCTCCGGAGCTACGCGGCGGAGGCGGTGCCGGCCTGGTTCCTCTCGCACATCGACTCGATGGACATGGTGACCTCCCGCTTCGTCGCCGCGCGCCGCGGCGAGGGGTGAACCGTGGCGGCCCGCTCGAGCGGGCGCGGCGGCGCCCTGCCCCAGGCGCTCTCGGCGCTCCTCGCGGAGCTGGCCGGCCCGGGCGAGGCGGCGCCGGACGGCTGGTCCGAGGCGCTGCGCCCCGGCGCGGTCTTCGGCCGGTTCGAGCTGGTGCGCGAGGTCGGGCGCGGAGGCTTCGGCGTGGTGTGGGAGGCGCGCGACCGCGAGCTCGGCCGCACCGTCGCCTTCAAGGCGGTGGCGGCGGGCGCGGCGGCGCCGGTGCGCGAGGAGCGGCTCCTGCGCGAGGCGGAGGCCGCGGCGCGCCTCTCCCATCCCAACGTCGTGACGCTGCACGACGTGGGCCGGAGCGAGCACGGGCCGTACCTCGTGCTCGAGCTGCTCCGCGGCCAGACGCTGGCCGAGCGCCTCCGCCACGGCGCCATGCCGGTGCGCGAGGCGGTCCGCGTCGCGCTGGAGGTGGCGAAGGGGCTCGGGCACGCGCACGCGCAGGGCGTCGTCCACCGCGACCTCACGCCGGGGAACGTGTTCCTCTGCTCGGACGGGCAGGTGAAGATCCTCGACCTCGGCCTCGCGCACGCGTTCGGCCACCGCAAGGTGGAGGGCGGGACGCCTCGCTACATGGCGCCCGAGCAGCGCCGGGGCGCGCCCGAGGACGAGCGCAGCGACGTCTTCTCGCTGGGCGTGATCCTGTTCCAGGCGCTCTCCGGGGCGCTGCCGTTCGCGGAGGACGCCCCGCCCGGCGCGGTGGCGCCGGCGCTCTCCGTCCCCGAGGCTCCCGGCCTCGGCCCGCTCGTCGCGCGCATGCTGGACGAGGATCCGGTCCTCCGGCCGCGCGACGCGGGCGAGCTGGTCGCGCCGCTGCAGGCGTTCGCGCTCGAGCTGTCCCGCGCCCCGGAGAGCGCGCTCGAGGTCCGGGTCCGCCCGGGCGCGAGCGGGTCGGTGGCGGTGCTCCCCTTCGCCGACCTCTCGCCGGCGCGCGATCAGGACTGGCTGTGCGACGGGCTGGCGGAGGAGATCCTGAACGCGCTCTCCGCGCTCTGCGGCCTCAGGGTGGCCGCGCGCAGCTCCTCCTTCCAGTGGCGGGGCAAGGCCGCCGACAGCCGCGAGATCGCGCGGGCGCTCGGCGTGACGACGCTGCTCGAGGGCAGCGTGCGCAAGTCGGGCGAGCGGGTGCGCATCACCGCCCGGCTGGTGTCCGGCGCCGACGGCTACGAGCTGTGGTCCGAGACCTTCGACCGCAAGCTGGGCGACGTGTTCGAGGTGCAGGAGGAGATCGCCCGCGCCGTGGCGCACGCGCTCGAGGTGCGGCTGTCGCGCGCCGAGGCGAGCCGCCTCGGGCGCCGCGGCACGCGCAACCCGCTCGCCTACGAGATGTACCTGCGCGCCCGCCAGCTCATCCGGCAGCAGTCGGATGCGGGCTACCACGCGGCGCGGCAGCTCCTCAAGGGAGCGATCGAGGTCGACGTGACGTTCGCGGAGGCCCACGCCGGCATGGCCGACGTCGGCTTCTGCCTGCTGCGCTGGCAGCTCGCGGGTGGCCGGACCCAGAGCGTGCGCGCCGAGGCGCTCGCCGCCAGCGAGGAGGCGCTCCAGCTCGATCCGGAGCTGGCGGAGGCGCACGTGGCGCGGGCCAACCTGCTCTCGCTCTCGCGCCGCGCCGACGAGGCGGAGGCCGGGTTCCGCCGCGCGCTCGTGCTCAACCCCGGCCTGTGGCACGGGTGGTACTACTACGCCCGCTTCCTGTTCGCGGAGGGGCGGTTCGCCGAGGCGGCGCGCTCGTTCGAGGAGGCCGCGCGGCGCGACCCCGAGGACTACAGCTCGCCGGTGCTGTTGCAGCAGGCGTACCTGGCGCTCGGCGCGGCGGACCGCGCGGCGGAGGCGGGGCGCCGCGGCATCGAGCGCGCCGAGCGCCGGCTGCAGGCGAACCCGGACGACGCGCGCGCCGGCTACTTCGCGGCGGGCGCCATCATCCGCGCCGGGGACCGCGCGCGCGGGCTCGCCATGGTGGACCGGGCGCTGGCGCTGCACCCGGACGTGTTCGACGTCCTCTACAACTGCGCCTGCGCGCTGGCCATCGCCGGCGAGCCCGAGCGGGCGCTCGAGCTGCTCGACCGGGCGGTCGCCACCGGGCGAGGGTTTCGCGCCTGGATGGACCGCGACAACGACCTCGATCCGCTCCGGGCCCACCCCCGATTCGCTCAAATCCTCGGCCGTTTACCTCCGTGAGGGGCGACCGGCGTCCCAGGTATGGCCACCGTGCCCGCGGGACGCCCGTTTGCCGCAGGTGGGGGGTCAGCACGGCATGTCCAGCGACTCCGCCTCCGTCCGCCCGTATCTCGCCTCGATCCGCGCCTTTCCGCTCCTGTCCTCGGAGCAGGAGCGGACCCTGGCCGAGGCCTACCTGCGCGACGGGGACGTGGAGGCAGCCCACCAGCTCGTGACCGCGAACCTCCGCTTCGTCGTCCTCATCGCCCGCCGCTACACCACGAGCGGCGCGCGCCTCGCCGACCTCATCCAGGAGGGGAACATCGGCCTCATGGAGGCGGTGAAGCGCTTCGACCCGTCGCGCGGCGTGCGGCTCGTGACCTACGCCTCGTGGTGGATCCGCGCCTACATGCGGCAGCACCTGCTTCGCTCGGCGTCGCTCGTCCGCGCCGCCGCCGGCAGTGACGCGTTCGAGGGCGACCTCCCGCTCGACGGGGCGAGCGAGGACCTCGCGCTCGCCGTCGCCGGCGAGAGCTCGCCCGAGGACGGGCTCGCGGACGCCCAGGAGCGCGAGGTGGCCCGGCGCCGCATCACCGAGGCGCTCACCCACCTCGACGAGCGCGAGCGGTTCCTCGTCGGCGCGCGTCTCCTGACGGACGAGCCGCTCTCGCTGCGCGAGGTCGGCCGGCGCTTCGGCTGCAGCCAGGAGCGCGTGCACCAGCTGCAGGCCCGCGCGCAGCGCAAGCTCGGCGTTCACCTGCGGGCGGCGGAGCTCGAGGTCGCCTAGCCGATCGCGCGCGCCGTCACCAGGCGCCGGCGTGCAGCGCCGCCGCCTCGTCCTCGAGGAGTGGCCCCACCACCTCGACCCGCCGCTGGCCGGCGGCGAACACGTCGCGGCACGGCAGATCGAGCGTCGGGTTCTCCTCGTGCGCGCCGGTGAGCGCCTTGAGGCGCCGCTCCGAGAGACCGTACACCACCCTTCCGACACCAGCCCAGTACGCCGCCGCGGCGCACATCGCGCACGGCTCGGCCGAGCTGTAGAGGGTGCAGGCGGCGAGGACGTCGGGGCGCCAGCGCCGCGATGCATCGGTGGCGAGGAGCCGCTCGGCGTGCGCCGTCATGTCGCGGTCCGGCAGGTAGCCGTTCTCGCGCTCGAGGAGCACCTCGCCGTCCGGGCCGGCCAGCAGCGCGCCGAACGGGTGGTTGCCGGAGGCGCGGGCGCGCCGGGCGACGTCGAACGTGCGGCGCAGGAGCGCGTCGTCGAAGCTGCGGCGCGGGGGCGCCTGGTGCGGGCGCGGCGCGGCGCCGGAGGCGCCGGGGGCGGCGGGTCGCTCGGGCATGGGCCGCCGTTGTTTCACGTCAGGCCGGTGGACTACAAGCTTTCGCCATGTCCCTCGGCGAGGCGAACCCGTACAAGGACGAGATCGTCATCTCGTGGCCGGAGCTGCACCGAGACGCGCGCTACCTGTGCCACCTGCTGCACGACCTGGGCGACTGGAAGGGGATCATCGCCATCACCCGCGGCGGCCTCGTCCCCGCGGCGCTCGTCGCCCGCGAGCTGGAGATCCGGCTCATCGACACGGTCTGCGTGGTGAGCTACGGGGCGGGCCAGGGCGGGGGCGCGGAGCAGAAGCAGGGGCAGCTCCGCTGGCTGAAGACGGTCGAGGGCGACGGCGCCGGCTGGCTGCTCATCGACGACCTGGTGGACACGGGCGTCACCGCCCGGGCCGTCCGCGAGCGGCTCCCCCGGGCCCACTTCGCCACGCTCTACGCGAAGCCGCTCGGCCGCCCGGTCGTCGACACGTTCGTGAAGGAGTTCAAGCAGGAGAAGTGGATCTACTTCCCCTGGGACATCGACTACCACTTCGTCTCGCCCATCAAGACCCGGCCCTGACCCGCCGGAACGAGGCCGTGCGCTAGGATGTCCCTCCCCGTGCCGGAAGCTCCTCCGAACGCCGCCGTCCCACGGCTCGAGCTCGAGCACGTGACGAAGCGCTACGGCGCGCTGCTCGCGAACGACGACGTCGCGCTGACGGTCCGCCCCGGGGAGATCCACGCCGTCCTGGGCGAGAACGGCGCGGGCAAGTCGACGCTGATGAAGATCATCTACGGCGCCGTCCGCCCCGACGCCGGCGTCGTGCGCTGGAACGGCCGGGAGGTGCGCATCCACAACCCGCACGAGGCGCGGGCGCTGGGGATCGCGATGGTCTTCCAGCACTTCTCGCTCTTCGACACGCTCACCGTGGCGGAGAACGTCTGGCTCGGCCTGTCGCGCCAGGTGCGCCTGCAGTCGGTGGTGGACGGCATCCGCGCCAAGGCGGCGGAGTACGGGCTCGAGCTCGACCCGCACCGGCCCGTGCACACGCTCTCGGTCGGCGAGCGGCAGCGCGTCGAGATCGTGCGCGCGCTCCTCGCCGGGCCGCAGCTCCTCATCCTCGACGAGCCCACCTCCGTCCTCACGCCGCAGGCGGTGGAGAAGCTCTTCGTGACGCTGCGGCAGCTCGCCTCGACCGGCTGCTCCATCCTCTACATCAGCCACAAGCTCGACGAGATCCGCACGCTCTGCCACGAGTGCACGGTGCTGCGGGCCGGGCGGGTGTCCGGCCGCTGCGATCCGACGCGCGAGACCACGGCCAGCCTCTCCCGCCTCATGATCGGCGCCGAGCCGCCGAAGCTCCTGCGCCGCGCCGCCCAGCCCGGCGAGCGGGTCCTGTCGGTCTCCGACCTGTCGCTGCCTCGCCGCGACCGCTTCGGCGTGCCGCTCGAGGGGGTGTCGCTCGAGGTGCGCGCCGGCGAGATCGTCGGCGTCGCCGGCGTCTCCGGGAACGGGCAGCAGGAGCTGCTGGCCGCGCTCTCCGGCGAGGACCCGCGCGCCGCCGCCGGCGCCATCGTGCTGCGCGGGGTGCCGGCGGGCCGCATGGGCGCCGGCGCGCGCCGCAAGCTCGGGCTGCACTTCGTGCCGGAGGAGCGCCTCGGCCGCGGCGCCGTGCCCGGGCTCTCCCTGGCGCAGAACCTCCTCCTCACGCGCAAGGAGGCGCTGCGCGCCTTCGGCTGGATCGACCGGGGCGCCCTCCGCTCGCAGGCGGAGGGCATCATCGACCGCTTCCGGGTGAAGGCGCCGGGCCCGCAGGCCGTCGCCAAGAGCCTGTCCGGCGGCAACCTCCAGAAGTACATCGTCGGGCGCGAGATCGACGCCGTCCCCAAGGTGCTGGTGGTGGCGCAGCCGACCTGGGGCGTCGACGTCGGCGCGGCGGCCCAGATCCGGAGCGAGCTCCTCCAGCTGCGCGACGCCGGGTGCGCGGTGCTCGTCGTCTCCGAGGAGCTGGAGGAGCTGTTCGAGCTGACCGACCGGCTCCACGTCATGTTCCGCGGCCGGCTCTCGCCGTCGATCCCGACCTCGGCGGCGAGCTACGAGCTGGTCGGTGAGTGGATGAGCGGCTTGTGGCCCGCGCCGGGATCGGGCGAGGGGCGCGACGCCGCCGCGCCGGGTGAGCGGCCATGATCCGCCTCGAGCCGCGCGCCGCGCCGTCGCGGGCCATGACGCTGCTGTCGCCCGCCATCGCGCTCGGCGTCACGGTCGTCGCCGCCGGCATGCTCTTCGCGGCGCTGGGCAAGGACCCGGCCCGCGGGCTCTCCGTGTTCCTGATCGAGCCGCTGCGCGGCGCGCGCGGCCTCACCGAGCTCGGCCTCAAGGCGACGCCGCTCGTCCTCTGCTCGCTCGGGCTCGCCCTCTGCTACCGGTCCAACGTCTGGAACATCGGCGCCGAGGGGCAGTTCCTGCTCGGCGCCATCGGCGGCGGCGGGGTCGCGCTGTGGGTCACCGACGCCTCGCTGGCCGTGAACCGCTGGGCCTTCCTCCCGCTGCTGGTGCTGGCCGGGGCGGCCGCCGGGGCGCTCTGGGCGTCGATCGTGGCGCTGCTCCGCGACCGGTTCAACGCCAACGAGATCCTGGTCAGCCTCATGCTCGTCTACGTGGCCGACCTCTTCCTCAACTGGCTCGTCTTCGGCCCGTGGAAGGACCCGAAGGGCTGGAACTTCCCGCAGACCGTCAGCTTCGCGCCGGCCACGGCCGTCCCGCGCATCGTCCCCGGGATGCGGCTGCACTGGGGCTCGGCGGTGGCGCTGGCGGCGGCGGCGGTCGCCTGGACGTTCATGTTCCGCACCTACCGCGGCATGCAGCTCCAGATCAGCGGCCCGGCGCCGGCCGCGGCCCGCTACGCCGGGTTCTCGTCGCGGGCGGCGCTGTGGACGGCGCTGCTCGTCTCGGGCGCGCTCGCCGGCATCGCCGGAGCGTTCGAGGTGGCCGGGCCCATGGGCCAGCTCACGCCGCACGTCTCCAGCGGCTACGGCTTCACCGCCATCATCGTGGCGTTCGTCGGGCGCCTCCACCCGCTGGGCTGCGTGCTGGGGAGCCTGCTCCTCTCCATGTTCCTCATCGGCGGCGAGCTGGCGCAGTCACGGGTCGGCATGCCGGCGGCGCTCACCGGCGTCTTCCAGGGCGTGCTCCTGCTCGCCCTCCTCGGCTGCGACACGCTCATCCAGTTCCGGCCGCGCTGGGTCGGCCGCGAGGTGGTACGGCAGGCGGAGGGCTCGCCGTGACCGGGCTGGCATTGCTCCTCGCGGCGACGCTCGCCGCCGGCACCCCGCTCGCCATCGCGGGGCTGGGGCTGCTCCTCAACGAGCGGGTCGGCGTCCTCAACCTCGGCGCCGAGGGGATGATGCTGATCGCGGCGGTGAGCGGCTTCGCCGCGGCGAACCTCTCCGGCAGCGCCTGGCTCGGCCTGGGCGCGGGCGCGCTCGCCGGCGCGGCCGTGGCCGCCGGCTTCGGCTGGCTCGTCATCTGGCTCAACACGAACCAGTACGCCACCGGCCTGGCGGTGAGCCTGTTCGGCGGCGGGTTCTCCGCGTTCGTGGGGGTGAACTTCGTCGGCCGGCAGCTGCCCGAGCGCTCGCCCGACCTCGTGCCGGTGCTCTCCGACCTGCCCTTCGTCGGCGTGGCGATCTTCCGGCAGCACCCCATGGTCTACGGGGCGATGGCGCTCGCCGGCGCCGTGGCCTTCTTCCTGTACCGCACGCGGGCCGGGCTGGTGCTGCGCTCCATCGGCGAGTCGCCCGAGTCGGCCCACGCCCTCGGCTACCCGGTGCGCCGCATCCGCCTGGTGGCGGTGATGGTGGGCGGCTCGCTGTGCGGGCTGGCCGGTGCCTATCTCTCCGTCATCTACACGCCGCTCTGGGTGGAGGGGATGGTCGCGGGCCGGGGCTGGATCGCGCTGGCGCTCACGGTCTTCGCCACCTGGCGGCCGGCGCGAATCCTGCTTGGAGCCTACCTGTTCGGCGGCGTGACGATGCTGCAGCTCCACCTGCAGGCGTCGGGGGTCCACGTCGCGAGCCAGTTCATGAGCATGCTGCCGTACCTGGCGACGATCGCGGTGCTGGTGCTGATCTCGCGCAATCCGGCGTGGATCCGCATCAACATGCCGGCGTCGCTGGGAAAGCCGTTCTTCCCGGGCTTGTGATCCGCGGTCCTTTGCCCGATCATCCCGCCCCCTCGGGGGCTTTCACCGACAGGAGACACCACACCATGCACCTCGCTTCCGTGACGAAGCACCTCGCGCTCGGCGCCGCGCTCGCGCTCTGCGGCCTCGCCGGCTGCAGCGAGAAGAAGGAGGCCGCGCCCGCGCCCGCCGCCTCGCCGGCCGCCCCCGCTGCGGCCGCGCCGGCGAAGGCCGAGCCGCTCAAGGCGGCCTTCGTCTACGTCGGGCCGGTGGGCGACGCCGGCTGGACGTTCGCGCACGACCTCGGCCGCAAGTACGCGCAGGAGAAGCTCGGCGACAAGGTGCAGACGAGCTACGTGGAGAAGGTGCCGGAGGGCCCGGACGCCGAGCGCGTCATCCGCGACCTCGTGGCGCAGGGCAACAAGATCGTGTTCGCCACCTCGTTCGGCTTCGGCGACTCGATGGAGAAGGTGGCGAAGGACAACCCGAACGTCTTCTTCGAGCACGCCACCGGCTACAAGACGGCGCCCAACCTGCGCGTCTACGAGGCGCGCTTCTACGAGGCCGCCTACCTCGCCGGCATCGTCGCCGGGAAGATGACGAAGACGAGCACGCTCGGCTTCGTGGCCTCGTTCCCCATCCCCGAGGTGCTCCGCAACATCAACGCCTTCACCCTGGGCGCGCAGAGCGTGAACCCGAAGGTGAAGACGAAGGTGGTGTGGGTGAACAGCTGGTTCGACCCGCCCAAGGAGACGGAGGCGGCGGTGTCGCTCATGAACGGCGGTGCCGACGTGCTCCTGCAGAACACCGACTCGACGGCGGTGCTGCAGGCGGCCGAGAAGGCCGGCAAGTACGCGTTCGGCTGGGACAGCGACATGAGCGCCTTCGCGCCCAAGGCGCACCTCGGCTCGTGCGTGCTGACGTGGGGCCCGTACTACGAGAAGGCGCTCAAGGACGCGCTCGAGGGCACGTGGAAGACCGAGATGACGAAGTGGGGCCTGAAGGAGGGCATCACCCAGCTCGCCAAGGTGGCCGACTTCGTCCCGGCCGAGGTGAAGCAGAAGGTGCAGGAGGCCTCCGACTATCTGAAGGCCAACCCCGGCGCCGTGTTCAAGGGCCCGCTCTTCGACAACACCGGCAAGGAGGTCCTCGCGAAGGACCAGGTCGGCGACGACAAGTGGAAGGGCGAGATCGCGTTCTACGTGAAGGGTGTGGAGGGGAAGATTCCCGCGGGGAAGTAGACCGGGAACGCCCTTCGACTCCGCCGCTGCGCGGCTACGCTCAGGGCGAACGGTGGGTGGTCTCCGTTCGTGCTGAGCGTAGCGCCGCAACGCGGCGCGGAGTCGAAGCACGGCCTCACTCCCCCCTCACCAGCCTCCTCGCCAGCTCGTCGTGACGCCTCACCAGCGGCTCCAGCTCGAGCCCGGTGAGGCGTCCCTCCTTCACCAGCACCCTGCCCTCCACGATCGTGTACGCGGCGCGCGCCGGCGCGCAGAGGAGGAGCGCGCCCACCGCATCGTGGACCGCGCCACCCGCGAACGGCAGCTCGCGGAGGTCGAAGAGCGCGAGGTCGCCGCGCATCCCCGGGGCGATCCGGCCGAGGTCCGCCCGGCCCAGCACCGCCGCGCCGCCGCGGGTGGCGAGCGCGAGCGCGTCGCGCGCGGTCATGGCCGCCGGCCCGCGGTCGCAGCCGAACGGCTCGAGCGACGCTCCCACCCGCGCCAGCAGGAGTGCCAGCCGCGCCTCGGCCACGAGGTGCGCCGCGTCGTTCGACGCGCTCCCGTCCACGCCCAGGCCCACCGGCGCGCCGGCGTCCACGAGCGCGCGCACCGGCGCGATGCCGCTGGCGAGCCGCATGTTGCTCGCCGGGCAGTGCGCCACCCCGGTGCCGGTGGCCGCGAAGCGCGCCACGCCGGCCGCGTCGAGCTTGACCGCGTGCGCGTGCCAGACGTCGGGCCCGAGCCACCCCAGGTCCTCGGCGTACTCCGCCGGCGTGCGCCCGAAGCGCTCCCGCGCGTAGGCCACGTCGTGGTCGTTCTCGGCGAGGTGCGTGTGCAGTCGGACGCCGAGCGCGCGCGCCAGCGCCGCGGCCTCGCGCATGAGGTCCGGGCTCACCGAGAACGGCGAGCAGGGCGCGATCGCCACCTGGATCATGGCGCCGGGGCCGCGCTGGTGCCAGCGCTCCACCAGCCGCCGGGCGTCGGCCAGGATGGCGTCCTCGCGCTCCACCAGCTCGTCCGGCGGGAGCCCGCCGGCGCTCCGCCCCACGCTCATCGCGCCGCGCGTCGCGACGAACCGCATCCCGACCTCGAGCGCCGCCTCGATGCTGTCGTCGAGCCGGACGCCGCCGGGGAAGAGGTAGAGGTGATCGCTGGTGGTGGTGCAGCCGGAGAGCAGGAGCTCGGCCATCGCCACCTTCGTCGAGACGCGGACCATCTCCGGGGTGAGGCCGGCCCACACCGGGTAGAGGCCGCGCAGCCACGCGAACAGCTCCGCGTCCTGCACCGCCGGCAGCGCCCGGGTGAGCGACTGGTACATGTGATGGTGCGTGTTGACGAGGCCGGGGACGACGAGGTGGCCGCGGGCGTCGACCACCTCGTCGGCGGTGCGCGGCAGCTCCGCGGCCGGCCCGACCGCCTCGATGGCCCCGCCGCGCACCAGCACCGAGGCGTCGGCGAGCTCGCGCCGCGCGTCGTCGAGCGTCGCCACGAGCGCCGCGCCGCGGACGAGCAGGGTCCGCGCCGCCGCGCTCAGAGGTTCACCATCTTCATCCGCTGCTCGTCGTAGCGCTCGCCGGCGGCGGCGCCCCTCGGCGCCAGCTCGTCGAGGCGCCGCAGGTCGTCGGCGGCGAGCGAGACGGCGTCGGCGCCGGCGTTCTCCTCGAGGTACTTCCGGCGCTTGGTGCCGGGGATGGGCACCACGTCGTCGCCGCGCGAGAGGACCCAGGCGAGCGCCAGCTGCGAGGCGGTGACGCCCTTCGCGCCGGCCAGGGCCCGCACCCGGTCCACGAGCTGCAGGTTCCTCTGGAAGTTCTCGCCCTGGAAGCGTGGGCTCGTGCGCCGGTAGTCGCCCTCGGCGAGGTCCTCGGGGCGCCGGATCTGGCCGGAGAGGAATCCGCGGCCGAGCGGGCTGTAGGCGACGAAGCCGATGCCGAGCTCCCGGACGGCCGGGAGGATCGCGTCCTCCACGTCGCGGCTCCACAGCGAGTACTCGGTCTGCAGCGCGGTGATGGGGTGGACGGCGTGCGCCCGCCGGATCGTCGCCGGCCCGGCCTCGGAGAGCCCCAGGAAGCGCACCTTGCCCGCCCGGACCAGCTCCGCCATGGCGCCGACCGTGTCCTCGATCGGCACCGCCGGGTCGACGCGGTGCTGGTAGTAGAGGTCGATGCGGTCGATGCCGAGCCGGCGGAGCGACGCGTCGCACGCCTTCCGCACGTACTCGGGCGTGCCGTTCACCCGGACCCACGACCCGTCGGCGCGCCGCTCGTTGCCGAACTTCGTCGCCACCACGGCGCGCTCGCGGCGCCCTCGCAGCGCCTTGCCGACGAGCTCCTCGTTCCGGAACGGCCCGTACATGTCGGCCGTGTCGAGCAGCGTCACGCCCAGCTCGAGCGCCCGGTGGATGGTGGCGATCGACTCCGCCTCGTCTCCCGGGCCGTAGAACTCGCTCATCCCCATGCACCCCAGGCCCTGCGCCGAGACGACGAGGCCCTGCCGCCCGAGCTTCCGCTGTCGCATGCTCTCTCCCTCCGGCCCGCCTCCGCGGCGGCGCTCGTGAAGCTAGCGCCGCGGCTGCCACGTGCCACCGCGGTCCGCGGGCGCCGATTTCTTGACGACGATCAACTTTCACCATGACACGATTTGGATATTTGGGTTCCCTCCTTAGAACTACGCCTGGTACTGGGACGGGACCCGTCGGCATGGGCCTCCTCCTGGTGCGGCGCGGGGTTCCGGCCCCTTCACGCCATGTCGTACCGCCACGCGTCGAAAGGCCGCACCCCAAGGCTCCCGTGTTTCGGTGACATGCTGGGGGGCCCTCCGAGGAGGGGCGGCTCGCACTGACCCAGCGTGAAAATCGCAGCACCGTCCGGGCGCGCCCCTCGACTCCCCCCTTTTCCGGGGGGAGGCGCCCATTCGACGCTGGGTAGGGGTCGACGGACGGCCCGGCCGCGCGCATCCTCGCGCCGTTCGCCTCCGGAAAGGGAGGCGGTGGGGAGCGATGGTGCCGATCCTGGGTTACGAGCTCGCCCTCGCGGGCGCCGTGTTCTCGTCCGCCGGCTGGGTGTTCCGCCGCCGCCGGCGCGACGCGGCCGCCGCCCCGGTCGAGCCCGTGCTGCGCGCCCCCGAGCGCCCGGCCCCCCCCGGCTTCTGGGTCGCGCTCGTGGCCGACCCC
>DASTGH010000653.1:0-2089 GCA_035719345.1 Anaeromyxobacteraceae bacterium | reverse complement strand
GTGGGGCCGTCCGTGGGCTGGGCGATCTCGGCGTCGGCCTGCTCGGTGTACTCGGGGATGATGGCCCGCGTCTCATCCGTCACCCATTCGCAGAACAACTCTCGGCGGCAGGTGGTGGACTCGCGCCCGCCAGCGCGTTCGATGAGCTTCGCCTTCGTGCCTTCCGTGAGGTGTCGGTTGTCCTCGATGGTGCGCCGGATGTAGTGGCCCTTCTGCCTGCACGTCACCATGTAGCCGAATGACTCATGGGCCGGTGTCTCGGCGGGCGTGGTGATGTTCAGGATCCGGCCGCCGGTGGTGGTCAGCATCGGCAATTCAACCGAGTCGTGGAGATAGGCGAAGCGGTCCACGAAGCCGGCCTCTTCGTTCACCATGAGGTTGCGCCTCGGGCCGCGCGCATCGTTCTCATGGCCGTTGTTCACGCCCGCGAGATGGATGCGGCTGCCGTTGGGGAAAACGAAGTCGTTGCTGACGGTGTCCCAGTGAGGACGTAGCTCATCCGGGCAATCGGATAGGAGCACGTCCATGTTCGGCATGACGAACTGCCACAGAGCGGTGCGGGTGGCTGCCGTGTAGCCGATGAGAGTCTCTGGGGTGCGGATGGCCTCCTCGGTCGAGATGAGGAGCCCGAGGAGTGTCTTCCCCCACTGGCGGCTGATATCGACCCAGTAATCCTCGAAGCGCGTGGCGGGGTCGGCGAGGAAGGCGCGGATCGCGTCGTAGACCTCGCGCTGGTCTGGGAACAGCTTGAACCGGAGTCGTCCGAGCGACCAGAGGCGCGAGATGGCCTCCTCGCGCGAGATGCGGTCACTGGAGGTTTCCATCGGGAGCGCCCGCGATGGCCTCCAGCGCCTCCGGAGTGGGCGCAGGGAGGCCCGCGGACTCGCGGTCGTCCTCAAGCACGATCGTCTCTACGGCCTTGCCCCAGCCGCGGTCGGAGAGCCATTCCTTCTCGGCCTGGCGAGCGGCGATGGGAAGCGACTCGTCGCGCAGAACGCGGAGCGACCACTCCACGAGCTCCTGGCCGTTCATGGTCTGCGTTCGGATGAGGCGGGCGAGGGCGTTGCGCTTCGGCGGAGGGCCGTTAGGGTTTCCTGACTTTCCCTTGACCCAAGGCATTGCTTTTCAGCCCTTAACCCTTGACCTGCTCGGGGGGTGGCTTCTGCTTGAGCCCGGCGCCGAGGGCGAGGACGGAGACGGTGTCCTCCAGGCGCTTGATGCGCTTCTCGTCCCACGGAGCGGTCTGCGGCGAGGCCAGCGCGTGCTCCACTTCGAGCAACCGGCCCTCCAGCACGGAGAGGTGGTTGGAGACCTCGGCCGGCATGCGCCGCTGTTGCAGCCACGCGGCGAAGCACCCAGCGGCGAGCGTCCCGATCCACCCGAGCGCGATGGCGAGCGCCGTCATGACACGTGAGCCTTCTGCATGGCGCGGTCCAGATAGCCGAGCGCTGCGGCGAGGGTGTCGGGCTGGGTCTCGGAGCGGCTGATCACGGTGTCGCCCTTGATGCGCAGGGAGACCACGCTGAACGTGTTGTCGCGGCGGCGAGCGATGGCGTAGCCGGTGAGCTCCTCGGCGGCCTTGGGCTTCTGCTCGGGCTTGGCTGGCATCGCGCTCATTCGCTGTCCGTGGTGACGCAAAGTGGACGTGTGCGCAATAGTCTGTCGGAGTAAGCGCGGTGCTTGTCACACATGCCGCGGCCGGTGGCGCGGCGGAGACAGCCGGGGGCGGAGCACTGGACGATGACCTTGGCCGCCCAGCGGGGACCCGGGGCTTCCCGGAGGCACTGCTCAGTGAGCCGGGCGCTGGTACGTTCGTCCTCGGCTTGGAGCCGGGCGTAGCCCCGGAGGCACTCCACGCCTCCGACCCTGCCGGTGTTCCAGCCGCCGCAGGTGTCGTCGCTGTGTTTGATGTGCTGGCCCATCCCCCTCACCCCTCCTTTGGCGGTACGTAGACGGTGCGGTCAGCGAGCCAGGCGGCCTCCCAGGCGCTGGAAGGCCGAGCCTGACCGATTGGCGGGGCCATCAGCCCTCCCTGGCCACCGGAGGCCGGGTCGCCTCTCTGGCCGCGTCGGCGCCTTGGTTCTTGTTC
>DASTGH010000652.1:0-3786 GCA_035719345.1 Anaeromyxobacteraceae bacterium | reverse complement strand
ACCGTCGACGGCAAGGTGAAGTTCGCCTGCGTCGAGGGCCCGGACTTCGACGGCCACAAGGTCGACTTCAAGGAGCTCATCGCGCGCCAGAAGCGCTTCAAGGCGCAGGAGGCGAAGGCGACCGAGGACTACAACCACGTCTGCAACCTCGAGAAGCAGCTCTTCGAGGAGGAGAAGCGCAACTACAAGAAGATCAAGGAGCTCGCGCCCAAGCAGAATCACATGCCGGAGCGCGACGCCCTCGAGCGGTCGAGGAACTTCAAGGAGGTGAACCTCGGCTACTCGCTCGAGCAGGCGCTCGCCGAGGCGGAGCGCTGCATCCAGTGCGCGAAGCCGAAGTGCGTGGCGGGCTGCCCGGTGCAGATCGACATCCCGCGCTTCATCCGCCACCTGCTCGTGCGCGACCTCGACGGCGCGGCGGCCGTGATCCGCGAGTCGAACGCCTTCCCCTCCGTGTGCGGCCGCGTCTGCCCGCAGGAGACGCAGTGCGAGGCGCAGTGCATCATCAACTCCAAGGTGGAGTCGGTCGGCATCGGCCGCCTGGAGCGCTTCGTCGGCGATCACGCCGCGCTGCCCAAGGCGGAGCCGCCGCGCTTCGCCAACAAGCTCGGGCGGGTGGCGGTGTGCGGCTCCGGCCCGGCCGGCCTGGCGGCGGCGGCCGACCTCGTGAAGTTCGGGGCGGACGTCACCGTCTACGAGGCGCTGCACGTCGTCGGCGGCGTGCTCCAGTACGGCATCCCCGCCTTCCGCCTGCCGCGCGAGATCATCTCCCGCGAGGTGCAGCAGCTCCGGGACATGGGCGTCGTCATCGAGACCAACAAGGTCATCGGCAAGACGTTCACCGTCCAGCAGCTCATGCAGGAGAAGGGCTTCGACGCCGTGTTCCTGGGCGTGGGTGCGGGCGCACCGGCCTTCCTCGGCATCCCCGGCGAGAACGCGGGGCAGGTCTACAGCGCGAACGAGTTCCTCACGCGCGTGAACCTCATGGGCGGGGACAAGTTCCCCTTCCTCGACACGCCCATCACCATCGGCAAGAGCGTGGTCGTCATCGGCGCCGGCAACACCGCCATGGACTGCCTGCGCGTGGCGAAGCGGCTCGGCACGCCCACGGTGCGCTGCGTCTATCGCCGCACCGAGGCGGAGGCGCCGGCGCGCGTCGAGGAGATCCGGCACGCCAAGGAGGAGGGCATCGAGTTCTTCTTCCTGCACGGCCCGGTCGAGATCCTGGCCGACGCCGAGGGCATCGTCACCGGCATGAAGGCGGAGCGGATGGTGCTCGGCGAGCCCGACGAGAAGGGCCGGCGCAAGCCGGTCGGCACGGGCGAGATCATCACGCTCGAGTGCGACACGGTCATCTCCGCGCTCGGCACCAAGGCCAACCCCATCGTCACCGAGTCCACGCCCGGCCTCTCGCTCAACAAGTGGGGCAACATCGCCGCCGACGACGGGAAGCTCGAGTCGACGCAGGCGACGAGCCTGCCGGGCGTGTTCGCCGGCGGCGACATCGTCACCGGCGGGGCGACCGTCATCCTGGCCATGGGCGCCGGCCGCCGCGCCGCGCGTTCGATCGCCGCCTGGCTGCAGGGTGGCAAGGCGGTGTGGCCCATCACCGCCGCCGACGTGGCGAAGTTCGAGCCGCCGAAGCCGCTCGCGCCCGGCGAGGAGCCGTCCCGGCACGCCGGCGCGGTCGCGGCCAAGGGAGCGTTCGAGATGCCGCTCGCGCACACCTGCCCGAAGTGCCACCGCCCCATCGACGGCGACGAGGAGTACATCTGCTGCGCCTCGGCCACGCTCGCGTGGAAGTGCGGTAGCTGCCACAAGGTGAGCGAGGGCTTCGCCTTCCCCTACGGCCTGTGCCCGATCTGCGGCACCGGGAAGCTCTCGGTGGCCGAGGACCGCAAGGTGGAGGGGGCGGCGGCGCTGCAGGCGGTGCGGGTCGCCTTCGAGATCGAGCTCGGCGGCATGGCCTTCTACACGCACGCGTCGAGGGAGAGCACCGACCCGGTGCTGAGGGAGCTCTTCGAGAAGTTCGCGCGGATGGAGACGGAGCACATGGCGACGCTCTCGCGCCGCTACCACGCCGAGGTGCCGGCGCCCTCGCCCGACTTCCGCATCGAGCGCGCCGCCATCTACGCCGGCCTCGAGCACCGGCCGGAGGACCCGGCGAACCTGTTCCGCATCGCCATCGCCTTCGAGGAGCGCGCGGTGAAGTTCTTCACCGAGGCGGGTGCGAAGACCCCCGCCGGCTCGGTCGAGCGCGAGCTGTACGAGGAGCTCGCCGCCGAGGAGCGCGAGCACGTCGCCATCCTCACGACCGAGTTCGAGCAGTACCGGAAGGGCCGCGCCGGGATCCTGTAGCGGCGGTCAGGCGCAGGCCGGGCGCGGATCCAGCACCATCGGCCCCGCGCTCGGCCGGGCGCTCTCCCACGCCAGGCAGGCGCGGTCGCGGCCCGTCTGCTTGGCGCGGTAGAGCGCGGTGTCGGCCGCGCGGAAGAGCGCGTCCGGCCCGTCCAGCTCGGGCGAGGGGAAGACCGCCACGCCCAGCGAGGCGGTGAGCCGCACGCGCGCCGGCGGCTCGCCCGCGATCGAGGCCACCTCCAGCGCGGCGCGCTCGCGCAGCACCTTCAGCACCCGCGTGGCGACCACCGCCGCGCCGGCGCGGTCGGTGGCGGGGAGGAGGAGCGCGAACTCCTCGCCGCCCCAGCGCGTGCACACGTCCACGCGGCGGAGCTGGCCCTTCAGCAGCTCGGCGGCGAGCTGGAGCGCGCGGTCGCCGGTGTCGTGGCCGTGCCGGTCGTTCACGCGCTTGAAGTGGTCGAGGTCCACGAGCGCGAGCGCGAGCGGGTGGCCCTGGCGCCGCGACCGCTCGATCTCCTGCCCCAGCGCGTGCTGGAACCAGCGGCGGTTGAAGAGGCCGGTGAGCGGGTCCGTCACCGAGAGCCGCTCCAGGGCGTCCTTCTCGCGGCGCAGCTCGTCCTGGGCGCGCTTGATGCGGACCATGGCCGCGACGCGCGCCACGAGCTCGGCCGGCACGCAGCCGCGCGGCAGGCACTCGTCGGCGCCCTCGAGCAGCCGGGCGACGCGCGCGTCGACGTCGTCGCGCGCGGAGAGGAGCACGCCCGGCAGGAACGCCGGCTCGTGCCGCTGCTTCAGCGCGCGGACGAGGTGCAGCCCGGGCATGTCGGGCAGCGCGTCGGCGGCCACCACCGCGTCGATGTCGGCGGAGCCGCGCGCGCGCCGCAGCGCCTCCAGCCCCGAGCCCGCGAGGTGCGTGGCGTGTCCGGCGCCCGCGAGCGCCGCGGCGAGGCGCTCCGCCTCGCGCCGGTCCGAGTCGACGATGAGCACGTGGGCGTCGTTCACGTAGCGTCGCTTCTGCACGATCGGTGCCGCCCGCGGCGTCAGGGGCGCGACGAGAGGCGGGGGCACACGCTCGCCGCGGCCATGAGGGCGCCGGGCCGACGGAACGGCGACGGCAGGCCCCGGTCCCCCTCCCCCGCTGTCGGGCGGGGGAGGGAAGGGGAGAGGGCCGGATCCGCTGGCCCCCGTCAACGCCCTGACGCGCCACCCGGCCATTCCCGCCGGGCCGATACCGGCCGATCACCGCCCCTGGGACGTCGCCTCGGCCGCGCTCCGGCTCGCCTGGGCGGTCGTCACCCCGGCGCGCGCCAGCGCCGCGCGGGCCTGCGCCAGGTCGCCGCGCGAGAGCGCCTCGCGCGCCGCCTGGAGCCAGGCGGCGGCGTCCCGTGCGACGCGGGGTACGTCGGCACCGAGTCGAGCCCGTGCACC
>DASTGH010000651.1:0-2821 GCA_035719345.1 Anaeromyxobacteraceae bacterium | reverse complement strand
GCTGAAACGGCACGCGGATCCGGCGTTCAAAACTGTGCAACGAGCGAACTCCGGGGGATTTGCGGGGGCGCCAGCACCGCCGCGGGCGGAATGGAGTTTGTAACCGTTCTTGCCTTCCGACCAACTGTCGATGTCGTCACGTCCACGCATTCTCGCCATCGAGGCCGACCCCGATCGGCGGCTGCAGCTCGAACGCTTTCTGCGCGAGCGCGTCAACGCCGACGTGTCGGTCAGGTAGCCGTCGTCGAGGTCGGCGGCCCACGGGTCGTGGCGCGCGCCGAGCACGTTCTCGGCGGCGAGCAGCCCGCTCTTCATGGCGTGGTCCATGTTGTTGTAGCGGTGCAGGCCGTTCCGCCCGGCCAGCGCCAGGTTGGCGATGGAGCCGAGGCCCGCCGCCACGGACCGCAGCCGCGCCGCATAGGCGTCGTCGTACACGGGGTAGGCGTCGCGCATGCGGACGACGTGCGCGTGGACGGTGCGGGCGGCCCCGAAGCCGAGCGCCGCCAGGTCCTCCTCGGCGATGCGCACGAGGTCGTGGTCGGCGCGCGACCACAGGTCGTCGCCGGCCGAGCAGAAGTACTCCAGGCCGAGGCAGGCGTGCGCCGGGTCGGGCACGAGCTCCGGGCTCCAGGCGCGGAAGTTCTGGACGCGCCCCGCCCGGACGGTGCGATCGTGCAGGTAGAGCCAGGTGTCGGGGAACGGGTCCGGCCCGTCGAGCACGAGCGCCACCTCGATGAACGAGCGGTGGCGCAGGCTCGCGGCCGCGAAGGCGACCTCCTCGGGCAGCGCCGGGTCGAAGGCGGCCACCAGGTCGCGGAGCGCCAGCGTCGAGACCGCGGCCGAGGCGGGGAGCCCGAGCGCGCCGTCCGGGCCCTCCACCACCACCTCGCGCACGGCGCCCGCCTCGTGGCGCAGCCGGACGGCGCGGTGGGAGAGCAGGAAGCGGCCGCCGAGCGCCTCCACCCCGGCGCGCATCCTGTCCCAGAGCATGCTCGGGCCGAGCCGCGGGTACTCGAAGTCGGTGACGAGCGTGCGCTGCCCGCCCGACCCGCGCCGGATCATGTCGGCGACGGCGGCGCGCAGGGAGAGGCCGCGGATGCGCTGCGCCGCCCAGGCCGCGCCGATGCGCTCGCAGGGGATGCCCCACAGCTTCTCGGTGTAGCCGCGGAAGAACGTCTCGAAGAGCCGCTCGCCGAAGCGGTTCACCACCCAGTCGGCGAGGCTCGTCTCCGGGCGGCGGGGGAAGAGGCGCGCCCGGGCGAAGCTGCCCGCGATGCGCGCCGCCTCGACCGGCCCGAGGCCGGCGAGCGCGCTCGAGGCGGTGAGCGGGTAGTCGAAGTAGCGGCCGCCGAAGAGGATGCGGGAGCGGCGCTCGCGGCGCAGCATGTCGCCGGCGATGAGCTCGTCCCAGATGGCGCGCACCTCCGGCATGCGCGTGTAGAAGCGGTGGCCGCCGATGTCGAAGCGATACCCGTCGCGCTCGATGGTGCGGGCCAGGCCGCCGACGCCGTCCTCGCGCTCCACCACCACCCCCGCCCGCCCGGCGCGGGCGAGCGCCAGCGCGGCGGTGAGCCCGGCCGGCCCGGCGCCCAGCACCACCACCGGCGCGCTGGCCGTCATCCGCGCGCCCCGAGGATCGCGCGCGCCCGGGCGCGCAGCATGACGAGCGCGCCCTCGGCGGCGAAGGCGATGGGGCGCCGCCCGCTCTCGGCCAGGCTCACCGTGCAGGTGTAGCAGCAGGGCGTGTCGCGCCGGCACGCGGCCACCGCGCCCTGCGCGGCGGAGAGCGCCTCCCAGGCGCGGCCCGAGGCGAGGTCCTCCACGCGGGCCACCGCCGGCAGCTCCACGCAGGGCGCGACCGACCCGTCGGCGCGGAGGTCGAGGTAGAGGCGGCCCGCGCCGCAGGGGGCGAGCGGCTCGCCGCGCACGAAGCGCGCCGCGGCGCGGTAGAAGCCCGAGGGCTCCCACAGCGGCTCGCCCCGGCTCCGGCGCCGGGCGAGGTCGTCGAACGCGGCGGCGATGGCCTGGCGCTCCGGCGCCTCCGCCGCGAACGCCCCCGAGTCGCTGCGGTGCGCGCCGGGCCCCTGGTTCACCGGGAAGGCGGAGAGGAACAGCCCGCGCTGGCGCGCGAAGGCGAGGAGCGCCGGCACCTCCGCCACGTTGTGGCGCGAGACGGCGACGTTGAGCTTGAGCGGCGCGCCGAGCCCGGCGCCGCGCAGCCGGTCGAGGCCGGCGAGCGCCCGGTCGAGGAGGTCGCGCCCGCGGAGCCGCGCGTACCGCTCGCGGTCGAGCGAGTCGAGGCTCACCGCCACCTGCAGCAGCCCGCGCGCGCCGGCGAGCGCGCGCAGGCCGGGCTCGGTGAGAGCGGTCGCGTTCGTGTTGAAGGTGAAGAGGAGGCCCTCGCGGTCGGCGAGCGCGATCACCTCGGGGAGGTCCCTGCGCAGGAAGGGCTCGCCCCCGGAGAGCTCGACGATGCGCACCCCGCCCGCGCGGAGCGCCCGGAAGGCGGAGGCCAGATCGGCGAGCGTGAGCGCGTGGTCGGGCGAGGCGTGCACGGAGCACATGGGGCACGCCTGGTTGCAGCGGTTGAGCAGGTTGACGCTGGCGATGGCCGCCCGCCCCCGGCGCAGCCGCCAGAGCACGGCCGCCGCGCTCGGGGCGCGCCGGGCAGCGCGGGCGAGGCTCACGGCCGTCCCTCCGCGCCGTGCTGCGCCCCGGGGGCGTCGGCGACCTTCGGCTGGAAGGCGATGGGCGGCACGACCGCGCCCACGACGACGTCGCCGGCGGCCGTCGCGATCCCGGCGGCGTGCGCCACCAGCAC
>DASTGH010000650.1:0-2417 GCA_035719345.1 Anaeromyxobacteraceae bacterium | reverse complement strand
GGCCCCCGCCGCGACCGCGACGCGGAGGTCCACCGGCCACGGGTCACCCGGGTTGCTCGGGCCACCGCGGCGCACGTTCACGACCCAGTTGCCCGCCGGCAGCCGCAGCTCGAACGTGCCGTCGGGCGCCACCGGCACGGTGCGGCGCAGCCGCGGGACGGCGACGGTGGCGCCGGCGCCCGGCCGGCCGGCGTCCATCACGCGACCCCGCACCAGCCCCTCACCCGCCACCGCGTCCTTCGGCGGCGGGCGCAGCGTCCAGCGGACGAAGCGCACCTCGGCGGCATCGGACTGCATCTGCACCACGGCGCCGTCGGGGTGGAGCGCGAACTCGCGAAACTCGAAGCGGCGGTTCCCCGGAGGCACCGCCACGGAGCCGGCGAGGTGCCCGTGCGCGTCGACCGCGATGAGCAGGACCTCCGCCCTGGGCGGCGCGTCCCCCTCCGCCGGCTCGGCGCGGTCGAGCGCCACCACCACGTCGCCGCGCCGGTCCACTCCGACGAGCCGCACGCCCGAGATGGGCACGCGCGAGTGGAGCTGCACGCTGCGCCTCACCCGCCCGTCGGCGGCCGCGAGCTTCACGGCGGCGCGCCAGCGGTCGACGCGGTCGGCCCGCGCGAAGAGATCGCCGGCCGGCAACCCCGGCCACGGCCCGTCGGGGCGCACCCCGCCCCACGACAGCTCGGCCCGCACGGTCTGCCCGTTGAGCATGAGGAAGACGGGACGCTGCCGCGCCGTGAAGAGCAGGTCCACTCCGCGGAACGAGGACGGGAGGCTGGCGTTCACGAGCGTCCGCCCGCTGGCGTCGAGCTGGAGGAGCGTCGCCGGGTCTCCCTCGACGAAGAGGAAGACGTGCTCCTCGTCCGAGACGGCGAGGTCCGACTCCACCACCGCGTCCTCGCCGCGGCGCCCGGCGGCGAAGGAGCCGACGAGCTTGCCGCGCGTGTCGAAGCGCTGCACGCGGCCGTTCAGCGCGTCGAACACCCACAGCATCCCACCCTGCCCCACCGCGAAGGTGGGTGGCCCGAGCGCGTCCTCGTCGTCGCGCGAGGGGCTCCCCTGGAACCCGAACTGCCCGGGTGCGGCGCCGCCGCCGGCGCGCACCCACACCTGATCGGCGGAGACGCTCGCCGGCGCCACCGCCGCACCGGGGAGGTCGACCGCCGGCGTGTCCGGCGCGGTGGCCACCACGCCCTCGGGCGAGGCGGCGGGCGGCACGGCCGCGGTGCAGCCGGCGGGCCGCTCCTCCGGCCACACCTCCACCGGGCCGAGGTCGTGGGTCTGCCCGGAGGGGACGAGCACCTCGTCGACGCGCTGGTCCGGGACGAGCCCGGGGCCGGAGATGACGAGCGAGTAGACGCCCGGAGGGAGGGAGAGCGCGAAGCGGCCGTCGGCGTCGGCCTGGGCGCCGGCGTCCCGGCCGATGACCGACACGTGCGCGCCGACCGGTGCGGTCGGACATCCCTTGTGGCGCAGCGTCCCGACCACCGTCCCGACCGGACGCGGCGCAGGGCGGGCCGAGACGGGAGGCGACGCGGCGCCGAGGAGCGCCAGCCCGACGAGCACGTGGAGCCGCACGGGCGACATCATAACGCGGGCCGGGCGCGGGCCCGCCTCGCTAGGCGCGGCCGGGCCGGGTGAGGCGACCGGGATCGAGGGCCCGACGGACGTCGCGCGCGGGGAGGCCGCTCCGCTCCGCTGCCAGATCGACGATGGAGCGGCCCGTCCGGACCGACTCCTTCACGATCTCGGCGGCGGCGGCGTAGCCGATGCGCGGCGCCAGCGCGGTGGCCAGGCTGACGGTGCGCTCGGCGAAGTGGCGGCAGCGCGCCTCGTCCGCCTCCAGCCCCTGCGCGCAGCGCTCGTCGAAGGCGCGCACCGCGCTCGCCACGATGCCGAGGGCGTGCGGCAGGTCCCAGGCGACGAGCGGCATCATGACGTTCAGCTCGAGCTGCCCACCGGTGGCGGCGGCGGCGATGGCGGCGTCGAGGCCGATCACCTGGTAGGCCACCATCGCCAGCATCTCGGCCATGGACGGGTTCACCTTGCCCGGCATGATGGAGGAGCCCGGCTGCACCGGCGGCAGGCGCAGCTCGCCGAGGCCCGTGTTCGGGCCGGAGCCGAGGAGCCGCACGTCGCCGCCGATGCGCAGCAGCTCGATGGCCGCGGCGCGCAGCGCGCCGGAGAGGGAGGCGAAGGGCGCGAGCGACTGCATGGCGTAGAACGGGTTCGGTGCGGGCACGAGCGGCGCGCCGGTGAGCTTCGCCAGCTCCTCGACGACGAGGCGCGGGTAGCGGGGATCGGCGTTCAGGCCGGTGCCGACCGCGGTCCCGCCCAGGCCGAGCGCGCCCATCTCCGGCAGCGCGTTCAGCACGCGGACGGCGGCCGCGCGCAGCGCCGCGGCCCAGCCCGACACC
>DASTGH010000649.1:0-6013 GCA_035719345.1 Anaeromyxobacteraceae bacterium | reverse complement strand
AGCTGCTCGCGGTCACCCCGGCGGGCACGTTCGAGCACGGCGCCTCCACGTTGCAGCTGCGCGCCGACCCCGACGACCCGGCCCGCTGGGACCGGGTGCGGGCCGCGCTGCTCGCCGCCCGCGCCGAGGCGCGGCGCGGCGATCCGGCGCTCTCGGAGCGGGTGGGGCGCGCCCGTGCCGAGGCCGACCTCGACCGCGCGCTCGCGGCCGACCCGTCCGACGGGGCGGCGCGGCTGGCGCGGGCGGAGCTGGCGCGCGCCGGCGACCGGCTCGACGACGCGGCCGCGCTGCTCGAGGGCCTGGCGGAGGCCGACGCGGCTCGGCCTCCGGCGCTCCTGGCGCGGGCCCGGGTGGCGCTGGCGCGGGGCCTCGCCGAGCCGGCGGAGCGTCTGGCCCGCGACGCGGTGCGGGTGGGCGGCACCTGTGCCGCGCTCGAGCTGCTGCAGGACCTGGCGACCCGCCGCGACGCGCTGGCGCGGCAGGACGAGCTGGTCCAGGCGCTGGCGCGCTGCCCCGGGGGACGCGAGCGGCTCGTCGAGCACCGCCGGCGCCGCGGCGACCTCGCCGGCGCGCTCGCGCTCTCGGCGGAGCTGGCGCGCGAGGCGCCGGCCCGCCCCGACGCCGTCCTGGTCCACGCCGGCTTGCTCGCGGCGAGCGGCGACCCGGGTGCCGGGGCGGACGCAGTCTCCGTGCTCGCCCGCGCCTGGCCCCGCGATCCGCGCCTGGCGAAGCGCGAGGCGGAGCTGCGCGAGGCGGCGGGTGATCCCGTCGCGGCCCGCGCCGCGCGAGAGCGCGCGCTGCTGCTCGACGGCTCGGACCTGGCCCTGCGGCGTGCGCTGGCGCTGGAGGACGGCCGCGAGCCGCTCTCCGACCTCGACGAGGACGGACGGGCGGCCATCGCCAGCTACCGCGCCGCTGCGCCGCCCGGCGACAGCTCGAGCGTGGCCGTGCTCGACCTGGGCGCGATCGAGGCATACCCGGGCGGCGCCTACACCGAGCTCATCCACGAGGTCATCGAGGCGCGCGACCAGCGCGCCGTGGACCGCGCCGGCGAGGTGGCGGTGCCGGACGGCGCGGAGCTGCTCGTCGCCCGGACCGTCAAGCGCGACGGACGCGTCCTCGAGCCGGACGAGCCGGTCGGCGACAAGCGGACGCTCTCCCTCCCCGGGCTCGAGCCGGGCGACTTCGCGGAGTGGGCCTGGCTGCGGAGCGTGCCGCCGCGGGGCGCGGCCGTGCCCGGCTTCACCGCGGACCCCTTCTTCTTCCGGGGCGACGCGCCCCTGTGGCGATCCACCTACGCGGCGGCTGCGCCGGTCGCGCTCGGTCTCGCGCTCGACGGGCGCGGCGTCGCCTCGCCCGAGCCCGAGGTGCGGTCGGGACGCGCCGTGGTGCGGGTGGCGCGCGAGCGGGTCCCGGCGCTGCACGCCGAGCCCGGGGCCCCCTCGGACTCGGAGCACCTGCCGTTCGTGCAGGCGGGCGCGGGCGGCACGCAGGACGACCTGGCGCGCGCGCTCGCCGACGCGCTCCTCGACGGCTTCCGCCCGAGCCGCGAGGTCGCCGCGCTGGCCGAGGAGGTGCGGGCCTCGGTGCCGGAGGCGTCGCGCGGCCCCGAGGCGCTGGCGCGCGCCGCCTACCGCCGCGTGGACGACCTCGTCGGCGGACAGGGAGGGTCCTGGACCGAGCCGGCCGCGAGCATCCTCTCGCGCGGCCGCGGCAGCCGGACGGTGCTCCTGCAGGCCCTGCTCGACGCGCTCGGGATCCGCTCGCGGGTCGCGCTGGTGCGCGATTTCGGACGCGACCCGGGGCCGTTCCGCTTCCCGCGGCCGGAGCTGTGGAGCTATGCCGTCCTGCGGGTCGAGCTGCCCGGGCGCGAGCTGTGGCTCGACCCGACCACGCGCCACACGCCCTTCGGCGTGCTGCCCGCCGCCGCCCGCGACTCCGCCGCGCTCGTGCTGCCCTATCCGGGCGACGGCGTGCTCGCCGTCAGGACGCCTCCGGGCGCGCCCGAGGCGCGCGCGGTGCGGATCACGGCGGCGCTCGACGCCGCGGGCGGCGCCACCGTGGAGGGCCGGGAGGAGTACGTCGGCTTCGAGGCGTCGTCGCTGCGGGCGTCGCTGGAGCGCCTCGATCCGTCCGCGCGCCGCCAGGCGGCGGAGGGCGGCCTGGCGCGGAGCTTCCCCGGCCCGGCGCTGCTCGATCTCGCCGTCGACGGCGAGAAGGACCCGGACGCGGCGGTGGTCCTGCGCTGGAAGGTGCGCGTGGAGCGCTGGGCGCGGCTCGCCGGCGATCGGCTGGTGGTGGACGCGCCGCTGTTCCCGGCCCGCATGGGCGCGCGCTTCGTGCAGCGCGCGGCGCGCGAGACGCCGCTCCTCGTCGCCGGCGACGAGCGCACCACGCTCGAGGTCGAGGTCGTGCCTCCGGCGGGCTTCCGCGCCGTGCCGGGCCCGGCGCTCGATGTCCCTTCCCCGTGGGGCCGCTACACGCGCGCCGACCGCACGACCTCGGGGACGCTCCTGCGCTCCGACGGGTGGGCACTCCGGCGGGCGCGCGTCCCGCCCGGCGAGTTCGCCGGCTTCGCCCGCTTCGCCTCGGAGGTGGACGGGGCCCAGGGCGAGCCCATGGTGTTCGAGCGCGTCACCCCGGGTGACGCGCGACCCGGTGCCGCCGGCGGCTAAGGCGCGGACAGCCGGTCCGTGCCGGGCGGCATCCGCCTTGCTCGACGGAGCATCGTGCGCGCGGGCCTGACCGACCTCCTCGAGAAGCTCCTCGGCTGGGTCGGGCTCGCGGGCGCGCCCCCCGTGCGGCACCCGGTCGCGGTCCCGGTGCCGGTCGCTCCCCCCGTCCGGCCCGCGCGGCGTCCCCCCGCGCGGAAGGGATCGTGGACCTGATGCCGCACACGTAGCCTGGCCGGCCCCGGCAGTCCGTGCACCTCGGCCCCGAGACGACAGTCCCGGGGCCGGCCTTTTTGTGGGGATCGAGGACGAGAACGAGGTCGGGGTCGGGGTCGGGGTCGGGGAGAGGGCGGGTTCATCACGGCTCCGCGCCCGTCACGCCCCCTCAGATCAACCTCTCCACCACCGCGCTGTGCACGTCCATCCCGCGCGAGGTGAGCACGATGTTCCCGCCGCGCCGC
The DNA here is from genome assembly GCA_035719345.1 of Anaeromyxobacteraceae bacterium. Lineage (GTDB taxonomy): Bacteria > Myxococcota > Myxococcia > Myxococcales > Anaeromyxobacteraceae > Anaeromyxobacter_A. Next base: position 2,880 of record DASTGH010000649.1, on the reverse strand, counting down.
ACCGCGAGCCGCGCGCGGAGGAGCGCGTCCACCTCTCCCCTCCGCCCCGCGGCGACCTCGTCCTCCGGCAGCCCCTCCCGCGTCCGCAGCGCGAGCAGCACCCGCTCCTCCGCGCGCTCGGGCGGGCCGAGGCGGTCCTCCTCCGCCGTGGGCAGCCGGCCGGCCTCCACCGCCTCGAACCAGGCCGCCGGCGTGCGGGCGTTGCCCCAGCGCACCGCGGCGCCGCCCGGGAGCGGCGCGCAGCCGTACGCGCCCACGCCGATGCCGAGGTACGCGTCCGACGACCAGTACAGCCGGTTGTGCACCGACTCGAAGCCCGGCCGCGCGAAGTTCGAGATCTCGTAGCGGCGCAGCCCGCCGCGCCGCAGCGCGCCGCGCAGGGCGCGCGCCTGCGCCACGACCTCCTCGTCCGGCGGCAGCGGCAGGCGGCCGGCGCGGCGCAGCCGGGCGAGCGGCGTCTCCTCGCCGAGCGCCTCGGCCTCGACCGTCAGCGCATACGCCGAGACGTGCGGCACGCCCAGGGCGGCGAGGCGCGCGCCGTCCTCGCGCGCGGTCGCCACCGTGGAGCGGCGCGCGCCGTAGATGACGTCCACCGAGACGTTCTCGAAGGCGCCCCGCGCCGCTTGGACGGCCCGGGTCGCGTCCTCGGGCCGGTGCCGCCGCCCGAGCTTGGCGAGCACGGCCGCGTCGAACGACTGCACGCCGAGCGAGAGCCGGTTCACCCCCGCCTCGCGGAACGCCGCGAGCCGCGCCGGATGGCACGACTCCGGGTTCGCCTCGAGCGTCACCTCGGCCCCGGCGGGGAGCTGGCAGCGATCGCGTACCGCTGCGATGACCTCGGCGATGCGCTCCGGCGCGAAGAGGGAAGGCGTCCCGCCGCCCAGGTAGAGCGAGCGGGCGGCGAGGCCCGCGAACGGCGGCCGCCGCGCCTCGAGCTCGGCGCGGAGCGCCGCGGCGTAGCGCGCCTCCGGCACCTCCGCCTCGACCGCCACCGCGAAGTCGCAGTACGGGCAGCGGAAGCTGCACCACGGAAAGTGGACGTAGACGCCGTACGGTGGCGGGGCAGGCGGAGCCACCCCGCGTTCCCTGCTACGGCTTCTTCACCTGCGCCAGCAGATCCTTGTTCTTCTGGTGGTAGCGGGCCACCTCGCCGTTCAGGAAGTCGTTCTCGGACTTGAGGTCCTCGACCTCCTGGCGCGCGCGATCGGCGGACTCCTCGGCGGCGGCGACGCGGTCTGCCAGCCCCGCCGCCTCGGCGCGGTCCTTCTCCAGCTCGGCGATGCGCCGCCGGGACCCGCCCTCCGCCCGGGCGCTCGCCTCCAGCCGCCGCTCCAGCTCGACCAGCCCGCCCTTCATGCGCTGCAGCTCGCCGGCGTGGCGCCGCTCGGCCTCGAGCGCCTCCTCGGCCACCGTGCGCCGCTGCGCCTCGGCGTCGGCGAGCAGCCGCGTCACGTGCGCGTCGCGCTCCTGCCGCTCCGTCTCGAGCTCCGCGAGACGCCGGCGCACGGCCGCCGCCTCGGAGGCGAGGCGCGCCGCCTCGCTCGCCTTGGCCTGCAGTTCGAGCGCGGCCTGCTCCTTCAGCTTCTCGCGCTCGGCCGTCGCCTGGTGGGCGGCGCGCGCCGCCGCCTCGGCCTGCTGCGTGCGCTGCTTGAGGAGCTCGTGCGCGTGCGCCAGCTCGCGCCGCAGGCGCGGCGTCTCCGCCGCCTGGGGCTCGAGCGCGGCCAGCCGCTCCACCTCGCCCTCCAGCGCCGCGACGCGCGCGCGGGACCCTTCGTGCCCCTTCAGCTCGCCGGCGAGCTTCTGGGCGAGCTCCTCGCGCTCGGCCTGGACCTGCGCCTCGCGCCGCGCGCCCTCGCCCAGCGCGGCCTGCAGCCGGCTCACCTCGCCCGCCGCCGAGGCGCGCCCCTCGTCGAGCGCCCGGGCCAGCCCGCCCGCGTGATCCTTGGCCGCCCCCAGCTCCACCTCCAGCGCCCGGTAGGCCTGCTCCAGCGCGGTCGCCTTCTCCGCGTAGGCCGTCGCCTCGCCGCGGGCCAGCCGCAGCTCCTCCGCCGTCGCCTCGCGCGCGGCGCGCTCCCGGCCGAGATCGCCCTCGAGCGCCTCGCCCCGGCCGCGCGCCTCGGCCAGCTCCTGGGCCAGGCCCACGGCGTTGCGCTGCGCGTGCTCCTTCTCCGTCGTCTCCGCCGCCAGCGCCGCCGCCGCCGCCGCGCGCGCCTCGGCCCCCTGCGCGCGCTCGGCCGCGAGCTCGGCCTCGACCCGCGACACGTCCGCCGACAGCCCCTCGCGCTCGACCCGCAGCGCCTCGAGGCGTCCCTCGAGGTCGGCGCGCTCCGCGCCGTGGGCCGCCTCGGCCTCCCGGCGCGCCTCGCGCTCCGCCGCCAGCGTGGCGGCCGCCTGGGTCCGCTCCTCGGCCGCCGCCGCCTCGCCGCGGGCGCGCGCGTCCTCCGACGCCGCCAGCCGCTGCGACCACGCCTGCTCGGCAGCCTCCGACGCCTGCATCGTCTCCGAGAGCACCTCGGACAGCGACTGCCGCGTGGTCTCGGACTCGGAGAGCCGGCGCTCGAGGTCCGCCCGCCGCGCCTCGAGCGCCTCCCCGTCGGCGCGCGCCTGGGCCAGCGCCTTGTCCTGCTCGGCTCGCGCGCGCTCGGCGGCGGCGAGCGTGCGCCGGACGCCCTCCAGCTCCTGGCGCAGCTCCAGCGCGTCCTGCCGGTGCGCCGCCACCGCTTCCTTGACGCGGGCCAGGAAGGTGTCCTTGACGCGCAGCCGCTCGCGGAAGAACTCGAGCTTGTCCTCGGGGGAGCCCTTCGGCGGCGCCGGGTCGCGCGGCCACTCGGCGAAGAGGTCGGAGCCGGAGCCGGGCGCGGGGGCAGCGCCGGCGGGGGC
>DASTGH010000648.1:0-7006 GCA_035719345.1 Anaeromyxobacteraceae bacterium | reverse complement strand
GGTCGTAGCTCGACTTGAAGCCGTTGTCGCAGGTGGTGCTCGACTTGCCGGTGTTCTGGTCGACGACGGAGCTGCACGCGACGTCCTTGCCGTTGTCCGAGTACTTGTACGTCCACGTCGTCGCCTTCGTCTTCGGGTCGTAGCTCGACCCGGTTCCGTTCCCTCGCCGGCTGCGCTGCGGAACGTGCAAAACGGCCGGACAGCGGCACGAGCGTCATAGCCGCGCGAGCGCGGGTATGACGCGCGCGTCAGGTGGCGGATGTGCGCAGGGGTGAGCAGCGTGCGAGCAGGTGATTGCCACCGACGTGATCGCGTGATTGACCCCGCAGGGCGACCCGACGTCGGGGGATGGGCAGCCCACTATTCTATCGCCGCACTGCACCGCCATGCTATGAGTCCCGACCGCTGGCCCATGCATCCAAACGGGTCTGTCGTCGTGGGAGGCCGGTTGAAACGCTCGGTCGCAGCTGTGGAGAGGTCGGGCCTCGCGCCCGATCGCCGTCCCGTCGTCACGGAGCCGTCGCCCGGGCCGCGCGTCGTCGGCAGCCAGGGCGCCCAGCCGTGGGGCTGGTGGGGCGTCGCCATCCTCGGCGCGCTCATGGTGGTGGGGCTCTGGTTCCGGATCCGGGGCCTGGCGGCCGAGGGCTTCTCCGACGACGAGACCCACACCTGGATCATCTCGCACAACTACCTGCGCCTCGACTTCCTCGCCGACGAGCTCGAGCACCCGATCGCCACGAAGGGCCTCGTGGCGCTGGCGCTCGCGTTCCTCCCCAAGCACCTGCCGCCGGAGCTCCTGACCCGGCTGCCGAACGCGCTCCTCGGTGCGCTCAGCGTCTGGGCGGTGGCGGAGCTGGGCAGGTCGCTCTTCGGCCGCGACACCGGCCTGCTCGCGGGAGCGCTGGCCGCTTGCTCCACGACCTTCATCGGCTACCAGCGCATCGCCCGCGAGGACGTGCTGCTCGGGCTCATGCTCCTCGTCGTGCTCAAGGCGACGGTCGAGGCGCGCGCCGCCTGGGCGGAGCACCGCCGGGACGCGGCGCGGCGCTGGGAGCTCGTGGTCGCGGGCGCGGTGGGCGCGATGTTCGCCGCCAAGTACTACTTCTTCTACTTCCCCATCCCGGTGCTGGCCTGGCTGTGGACGCGCCGCGAGGCCGGCTGGCGCATCCCCGCTCGCCGCTGGGCGCTGCTCGTGGGCGTCGCCTTCGCCGCCTTCGGCGTGCTCGACTTCCCGGTCTTCTCGCCGCGCACCTGGGAGTACCTGTGGCGCTGGACGCACGGCGACCGCATCGGCGACCGGGCCACGACCGAGAGCATCCTCTTCATGGGCAAGCTCTGGTCGAACCTCGGTCTGCAGTACGTGAAGGCGACGCCGCCCTGGTTCTTCCTCGTCTTCGCGGCGGTGAAGTTCGCGGTGCCGACCGTGCTCCTGGGCGCGGCCGGGCTCGGCATCGCGCTCTGGCAGCGCAAGCCGGCGCACCGCATCGTCCTCGTGTGGATGGCCGTCTTCTACGTGAGCTTCCTCATCACCGGCGCGAAGTACGGCCGCTACTTCACCTCCGTGGCGCCGGCGCTCTTCCTGCTCGCCGCGCACGCGACCGTGGTGCTGGCGCGCGCCGCCACGCGGCGGCTCCGCTTCGCGGTGCCGGGCGCGCTCCGCTTCTCGCTCCACCGCTTCACCTTCGCCGGCTGCGCCGTCCTGGTGGCCGCGGGCGAGGCGAGCGCGGCCGCCGCCCACGCCCCGCACTACCGCCTGTTCATCAACGCGCTCGGCGGCGGCGACAAGAACGTCACCTACTTCTTCCCGCACTGCGACCTCTTCGACGTCGGCTTCCGGGAGGCGATGGCCGCCATCGCGGTGCGCGCCGAGGCGAACGCCGAGGTCTGCTCCGAGACGGAGTGGCCCGCCCGCTTCTACGCGGACGAGGCGGGCCGCACCGACCTCGTCACCTCGCCCATCCGCGAGGAGCGCGGCTGCAAGACGAACGCGCCCTGCTACGTGGTGGTGGAGCCGGGCCGGGTCCACTGGCACAACGAGCAGGCCCTGAGCCAGCTGGCGCACCGGGCGCCGTGGCACTCGGAGTGGGTGCACGGCATCGAGGTCGCCCGCGTCTACCGCCTCGACCCCGGCGAGTCGCTCTTCCCGCCGGCGGTCGCCGCCGCCGGGGCGCCGCGCGCCGCCGACCGCGCCGCGCCCTGATCCGAGGCGTCTTCGTGCCGTCCCGCTCCGCGCCGGCCCGTCCGGTCCCCGCGCCGGGCTCGCCTGCGCTGCGCGCGCGGCGCGCGCGCGCGCTGGCGCTGTCGCTCGCGGGGCTCGCCGCCCTCACCTGGATCCGCGTCGCATGGCTGGGGACGCTGGTCGTCGATCGCGTCGGGACGCCGTGGAGCTACGGCGTGCTCGGGGCGGCGTGGCTGGCGCTGGCGGCGGTCGCGGCGCGCGCCTACCTCGCCGCCGCCGACGAGGGGGGGGCGTCGCTCCGGCCGCTGCTCGCCGGCGCGCTCGCCCTGCAGCTGGCGGTGGCGCTGGCGCTGCCCTACACCTCGAACGACCTCTTCTCGAACCTCGCCTACGGCCGGATGTCGGCGCTCGGGCTCGACCCGTACGCCGCCGGGCCCGCGACGCTCCCGGCGGGCGATCCCTTCCGCGCCCTGGTGAGCCCGAACTGGATCGGGGCGCCGACCGCCTACGGCCCGCTGCTCACCGCGCTGAACGCCCTGGCCGGCCGCGCCGGGTCGGTCCCGGCGGCGATGGCGCTCTTCAAGGTCGTCCTCCTCGCCACGGCCGTCGCCACGGTGCTCGCCGCCCACGCCGTGTGTCGCCGACACCTCGCGCCGGAGCGGGCCGCGCCGGCGTTCGTCCTCCTCGCCTGGAACCCGCTCCTCGCCTGGGAGATCGCGGGCCAGGTGCACAACGACGGCGTCATGCTGCTCGCCCTGACGGCGTTCGTCGGGGCGGCCCTGGCCGGCCGGCACCTGCTCGCGGTGCTCCTCCTCTCCATCGGGTTCTGGACGAAGTTCGCGGTCGCGCCGGTGCTCGGGCTCTATCTCGCCTACCTGGCGCGCGGCTCGCGGGCGCGCGCCGCGCTCGGGGTGGCGATCGCCGCGGTGACCGGTGCGCTGCTGTTCCTGCCGTACTGGGACGGGCCGGCGTCGCTGGCGGGCCCCCTCTCGGCGTTGCGCGCCGACCCCGGGCGCACGACGCGCTCCTTCACCGAGATCGCCGCGCTCCTCGGCGGGCTGTGGAGCCCCTCGGCCGCCGCCTGGGCGTACCGCCTGGGCTGGGGCGCCGGCGTGGCGCTCCTGGCCGCGCTCGCCGTGCGCGCCGTGCGGCGTGCGCGCACGGTGGAGGCGGTGCTGCACGAGTCGCTCGTCTTCCTGCTCGCGTACCTCCTCGTCGCGTCGCCGTTCGTGCAGCCCTGGTATCTCACCTGGCTCCTGCCGCTGGCGCTCGTGGAGGCGGATCCGCGCTGGCGGCGCGCGGTCGCGCTCTACGCCGCGCTCACGCTCGTGGCCTGGGGCGTGGACGTGCCGCCGCTCCAGGTCCTGGCGGTGAACGTCCCCGTGCTCGCCTACCTGCGCCGCGCCTTCCGGCGGCCGGCGGCGGCGCCTGCGGCCGAGCCGGCGATCGAGGCGCACCCGTCCGTGGCGGCCTGAGGCGGGCGCCGCCGCGCGGCGAGCGGTAAGCATCCGCGCATGGACCTCTATTACGGGCGGATGTCGGGCAACTCCTCGCGCTCGGTCTTCGGGCTCGTGGAGGTGGGCGCCCCGTTCACGCCGCGGCTCGTCGACCCGCAGCGGGGCGAGAACCGGACCGAGGCGTATCTGGCGGTGAATCCGATGGGAAAGATCCCCGCGCTCGTCGACGGCGAGGTCCGGCTCTGGGAATCGAACGCCATCAACTGGTATGCGGCCGAGAAGCACCCCGGCGCGGGGCTCGTGCCGCGCACGGTGGAGGGCCGCGCCGCCGTGCAGCGGTGGCTCTTCTTCCAGTCCGCCCACGTCTCGCCGGCGTGCCTGCAGCTCGTGCGCGCCGGCCATCCCCGGATGCAGGCCTACTGGAAGATGCATGCGGATGCGGCCACCGCGGAGGCGGGGCGCAAGGAGCTGGCGCGCTACCTGCCGGTGCTGCAGGACGCGCTCGCCGGGAAGGAGTGGCTGGAGGGCGCGTTCACGCTCGCCGACGTCGCCTACGCGCCCCATCTCGCGCTGGCGGTCGAGGCCGGGCTGTCGCTCGACCTCCATCCCGGAGTGAAGGCCTGGCTCGAGCGGCTCCTGGCGCGGCCGGCCTGGCGCAAGGCCGCCGAGCTGGTCTTCGGCGGGTGAGCGAGATCTCGGCGCGCCTTCACCGGGAGGTGAGCCGCTCGCCGAGCCAGCGCAGCGATCGGTCGTAGCGGTAGTCGATGCCGCGGTGGCCGTCGTCGAACTCCTCGTGCAGCGGCTCGAGGCCGGCGGCGCGCAGCGCCTTCACCACCGCGCGCGCTCCCCAGCGCAGGTGGTACTCGTCGCGCGTGCCGCAGTCGAGGTAGATGGAGCGGAGCGAGCGGAACGACGCCATGCGCTCGGGCACGAAGCGCACCGGGTCGTGCGCCAGCCAGCGCGACCACACCGCATCGCGCAACGCGCAGGTCTCGGGGTCGAACGGCAGGTCGAGCCCGAGCGGCGCACCGGCGTGCGGAGAGTAGGCGGCGGCCATGGCCAGCACGTTGAGGACGGCGTGGTCGTCGGGGCGCGGCCTCGCCTCGCGGGCGCGCCGGCGGAACGCGTCCATCCACCGGGCGGGATCGGTGCCCTGCAGCGCCGCCGCGGCCTGCGGGAAGTCCGGGAGGTAGCAGTACTCGAACCCGGCGTCGCCGGCGTGCGAGGCGACGTGCCCGAAGACGTCGGGGTGGTGCGCGCCCATCACCAGCGCGCCGTAGCCGCCCGAGCTCGTGCCCACCACCGCGCGGGCGGCCACCGACGGCGCCGTCCCGAAGCGCGCCTCGACGAAGCTCACCACGTCGCGCGCCAGGTAGTCGCGGTAGCGGCCGAGGGTGCCGCTGTTCACCCACTGGCTGCCGCCGAGCGCGGTCCAGCCGTCGACGAAGACGGCGACGAGCGGCGGCACCGCGCCCTCGGCGGCGAGCGCGTCGAGCCGCTCCGGGACGGAGGGCTGGAAGGCGGTGACGTTGGCCCAGCCGCGCGCGCTGCCGCTGAACCCGTGCAGGAAGTAGACGGCGGGGAGCGCCGTGCCCCGCCCGTGCTCCGGCGGGAGCCAGAGCAGGATCGGCCGGCGCGCCGGGTCGCCGAGCGGGTTCCCGCGCAGCGCCTCCGACTCGATCTCCTCCCAGACGAGACGCCCGTGCATGGTGCACCTCCGCCGTGACGGCGGGGGCGATCATGCACCGGCGGGCCGCGGGGGGCTGCCGGATCTGCGCCGCACCGCCTCAGCGGTGCAGGCGGCCTGCTCGGCGCCGCGAGCCGATGGCCCACCAGGCGAGCGCGAGCACGACGAGGAGCGCGATGATCCAGAGGAAGCTGGAGCCGCCGCCCTTCGCCGCCGTGTCCGCGCCGGAGGGCGCCGAGCCGGGCTGCGTCCCTTGCTGCGCCAGCGCCAGCGCCGGCGTGAGCCAGAGCGAGATGGCGAGCGCCTGCAGCGCGCGGTACGCCGACCTGATCCGTTCCATGCGAGGCCCCTCCGAGAGCCGACCTTCACGGTCGGCATGGGGAGCCGCTCGCGCCAGGGCGCTCGCGGCAGGCTGCAGACTTCAGGCTTCGGGAACTTCGAGCCGCTGTAGCCCGTAGCCTGGAGCCCGTAGCCTAGTGCCCCAGGTACGGCGCCATCCGGTAGACCCGCGCCAGCATCTCGCCCGGCAGCGCGGTCTCCCAGTGGCCGGTGGCGCGGGCGATCGCCCAGGCGCCGAGCATGACGCCGAGCGCCGCGGCGGGCACGAGCCAGGGGGACAGGCCCGTCGCGCCCCGCCGCGTGACGGTGAGGCAGTCGGGCGTGGTGCAGGCCGCGACGCAGGACATGCAGCCGGTGCACTCGGCCGTCCACACCGAGGCGCGCCGGTGCACCGGGATGGCGGAGGGGCAGGCCCGGGTGCAGGCGCGGCAGTCGTTGCACGCGGCCGCGTCGCGCCGCACGCGCGCGGGCGAGAGCAGGCTCACCAGCCCGAGCAGTGCGCCGTAGGGGCAGAGGTACTTGCACCAGAAGTGCTTCACGACCACCGACAGCACCACCAGCGCGACGAGGATCCCGGCCACCAGTGCCGACGGGTCGCGGAAGAAGAGCAGCATCTTCGCGTCCGCCGCCATGTTGTAGGGCGAGCGCAGGAAGCCCTCGATGGCGGGCGCCGGCATCTGGAGGAGGACGATCCAGGCGAAGAACGCGAGCAGGACGTACTTGAGCGAGAGGAGCGGCAGGTCGACCCAGCGCGGCAGGACCGGGTGCCGCCCGCGCCGCCACAGCACCTTGGCGCCGAGCCACTCCAGCGCGCGCGAGAGCGTGCCGCCCGGGCACACCCACGAGCAGAACGCCTTGCGGGCGACGAGGGCGGTGCCGAGCGCGGCGACGAGGATGGCGAGGCCGGCGGGGTGCACGTCGTCCCACTGCCCGGTGAGCACGAGGCGCTTCAGGCCGAGGAGCGCGCTGATGGGGAGGAACGCCTCCACCGCCGGCGGGCGCGAGGCGGTGACGGGTCCGCCCGCCGCCGCCTGCTCGTAGAAGGCGACGAACTCGATGCCCACGAGTACGCAGAACGCGGCGTAGAGGCCCTGCACTGCCCAGCGGACGGCCGGGAGGCGGCGGTGCGGGTTCCTCCACTTGCCGCCCGGGGGCGGCGGGGAGAGCGTCACGAGGGCTTCCGGCACCCGCGGGTTCTACCGCCGGAGCCGGCCCGGTCGGAAGAGGGGGTCCGAAGAAAGCTGGCGGATGTGGGCGCGGCGACGACACCGGCGCTACGGCGCGGGCGGCGGCGCACCGGCGGGCTCGGCGCGCGCGCCCCGCGGGAGGCGCGACGCGGCGTGC
>DASTGH010000647.1:0-2940 GCA_035719345.1 Anaeromyxobacteraceae bacterium | reverse complement strand
CCTGCATTCGATGACGCGCTGGCGGCCGGGGCCGCGGCCCTGGGCCTGGCCATGGACGAGGCCGGTCGGGCCCGCCTGGCGCGCTTCGCGGAGCGCCTCCTCGCCTGGAACGCGAAGGTGAACCTCACCGCCGTGACGGCGCCGGCCGAGGTGGCCGAGCTCCACCTCGTCGACAGCCTCGCGCTCCTGCGGACGCTGGGGAGCGCGGCGACGCTGCTCGACGTCGGCAGCGGCGCAGGGATCCCGGGCGCCGTGCTCGCCTGCGCGCGCCCGGCGCTGCGGGTCACGTGCTGCGACGCGGTGGCGAAGAAGGTGGCGTTCGTGAAGGCGGTCGCGGCGGAGCTCGACCTCGCGGTCGAGGCGCGGGCGGTGCGCGCGGCGGGCGAGCCGGAGCGGGAGCGGCTCCCGCGCTGCGAGGCGGTGGTGAGCCGCGCCCTGGCCGACCCGGCGCGCTGGCTCCCGCTGGGCGCCCGCTACCTGGCGCCGGGGGGCCGGCTCTTCGCGATGCTGGGGCGGGAGGCGGACGAGGCCGGACTCGCGGCGCTCGGCGCGGAGCAGGGCCTCGCGCTCGAGGTGGTCGACCGGTTCACCCTTCCGCGGAGCGGGGCGGCGCGGGCGGTGGCGCGGTTCGCGGTCGCGAGCTGAGCGGCGGCGCGGGTCCAGGCCGGCCAGTGTTCCACGTGGAACAGCCGGTTCGTAGGTCGAGGTCGGCGACGGGGACGGGGACGGGGCGATGTTCCACGTGGAACACCGACTCCCGCCGCCCCGCCGCGCCATGTCAGATCTCCGGCGCAGACTCCCCGAGATCCGCCCCTTCCAAGGAGCGCCCGCCCGTGCCCACGCCTGCCACCGAAGCCGCTGCCAGCCCGCCGGTCCCGCCCGAGGCTGCCCGCTTGCGCCGCTCGGGCGGCCGCGGTAAGCCCGCGCGAGACCACGGGGATCGGATGCCGCGCATCATCACCATCGCAAACCAGAAGGGTGGCGTCGGCAAGACGACCACCGCCGTGAACCTGGCTGCCTCCCTGGCGGCCGCCGAGCGGCGGACCCTCCTCGTCGACGTCGACCCGCAGGGCAACGCCGGGTCGGCGCTCGGGATCGCGCGCGACCAGGTCGACGGCAGCGTCTACGAGGTGCTCCTCGACGGGCGGCCGCTGGCCGAGGTGGTCCGGCGGACGGAGCTCAAGTTCCTCGACCTGGCGCCGGCGAGCCGGCACCTCGTCGGGGCCGAGCTGGAGCTGGCCGACGTCTCCGGGCGGGAGCGCCGCCTGGCCGACGCCCTGGGGCCCGTGGCCCACGAGTACGAGTACGTGCTCGTCGACTGCCCGCCCTCGCTCGGCCTGCTCACGCTGAACGGGCTCGTCGCGGCCCAGGGCGTCATCATCCCCATCCAGTGCGAGTACTTCGCGCTGGAGGGGCTCGCCGACGTGCTCCGCACCATCGACCTGGTGAAGGGCGCGGCCAACCCAGCGCTCCAGGTGGACGGCATCGTCCTCACCATGCACGCCGCCAACAACCTCGCGGCGCAGGTGGAGGACGAGATCCGCAAGCACTTCCGCAGGGAGGTCTTCAAGACGGTGATCCCGCGGAACGTGCGGCTCTCCGAGAGCCCGAGCCACGGCAAGCCCATCCTCCTCTACGACGTGACTTCCAAGGGGTGCCAGAGCTACCTGGAGCTGGCGCGCGAGGTCGTGCGTCGCGTCGATCGGATGGGGAGGGCGGCGTGAGCCTCGCCGACAAGCGGCGCCCGGCGCTCGGCCGGGGGATGGCGGCGCTCCTCTCCAACGCGCCCGCCCCGGCACCCGCCCCCGCGGCGGCGCTGGCCGCCGGCCGCGCCTTCCTCTCGCTGCCCATCGAGGCGGTGGAGCGGAACCCGGGCCAGCCGCGCAAGCGCTTCGACGAGGCCCGCCTGGAGGAGCTGGCGGCGTCGATCCGCGAGCACGGCGTGGTCGAGCCCATCCTCGTCCGGCGCAACGGGCAGCGGTACCGCATCGTCGCCGGCGAGCGCCGCTGGCGTGCGGCGCAGCGGGCAGGCCTGAAGGAGATCCCTGCGCTCGTCCGCGAGGCCACCGACGTGCAGGCGTTCGAGCTCGCGCTCGTCGAGAACCTGCAGCGCGCCGACCTGAACGCGATCGAGGAGGCCGAGGCGTACCAGGCGCTCGTCGACGAGCACGGCCTCACCCAGGAGCAGGTGGCGGAGCGCGTGGGGAAGGAGCGCTCCACCGTCGCCAACGCGCTTCGCCTCCTCCGCCTCCCGGAGGAGGTGCGGGAGGCCGTCTCCGAGGGCCGGCTGGAGATGGGCCACGCGCGCGCTCTCCTCGGGCTGGAGGGCGCCGACGCCATCCGGCGCGCCGCCGCCCGCGTGCTCCGCGATCGCCTCTCCGTCCGCGCGACGGAGGCGCTCGCCCGCGAGCTCGCCGGAGGGGGCGGCAAGCGCAAGCCCGCCGGGACGCCCCCCGATTCCCCGGCCGTTCGGGCCGTGATCACGCGCCTGCAGCGCCGTTTGGGTTGCCGCTGTCGGGTGGTGCCAAGCGGCGATTTCACTGGGAGAATCGAACTGGACTACACATCCCTCGATGAGCTGGACGGAATACTCGGCAAAATCGGGGCGTAGTAAGGGTCCATGCCGCCCGTATCCTCCCGGACACCGGCGGCGAGCCGTGAACCCGAAAGAGGCGACATGCCTTTCTGGAACAAGCCGCGGGAGGACGCTCCCCCGGATCCCTACGGCCCCCCCGTACGGTCCGAGCCCGAGCCGTCCACCACCCTGCGCGAGGAGTCGAACACCATGGCCATGCTGAAGCGCGACGAGATCACCTCGTCCCCCGCCGTCTCGAGCGATCTCAACGCCCTGCTGGGCCGCGGGTCGGAGTTCGAGGGCAAGCTCACCTTCGAGGGCACCGTCCGCATCGACGGCAAGTTCACCGGCAGCATCGTGACCGG
>DASTGH010000646.1:0-15622 GCA_035719345.1 Anaeromyxobacteraceae bacterium | reverse complement strand
GGGGGGCGCCGCCGGGGCGTGCGGCGCGGCGGGCGCCGCCCCCGCCTTCCCCGGCGCGGGTGTGCCCGGCGAGGCGGCCGCGGGCTCGGGCGCCTTGAAGCTGATGGCGTCCACCGAGCCCTCCTTGCCGAAGAACACGGTGATGCCGGTGGGCTTGTACAGCCACACGATGCGGAAGTCGTCGGTGAAGGCCTTCTGCGTCGGCTTCCCGTAGGTCCCCTCCACCGTCTCCTTGTCGAGCTGGTTCGTGGGGAAGACGACGATCTCGGTGACGGCGCCGCCCTCGCCCGGGAAGAAGAACTGCGCCTGGCGGGTGCCGGCGATGGCCTGATCGCCCATGTAGACGAGCGCGAGGCGGCCGCCGTGCTGCCCTTTCGTCGAGGGCGGTCCGAACTTGGCGGCGACCTCGGGTTCGGTGGTGGCGCCGGGGGTGACGCCCGACCATCCCTTGGCGAAGGAGGCGGCGGGGAGGAGCGCCAGGGCGGCGGCGGCGACGACGGAGGGGTGGAAACGCATCCCGGCATTATACTGGCTCGCCGGTGCGTCCCCTCGTCGCAGCCGCGCTCCTCGCGCTCGCCCCCGGGGCCGCGCTCGCCGCCGACCTCATCGGGCCGGAGACGTGCAAGGCCTGCCATCCGGCCGCCTACGAGGCGTGGCGGGTGAGCCCGCACGCGCGGGCGCTCGAGGCGGTGCCCGAGGCGCGCCGCAAGGACGCGCGCTGCACCACCTGCCACGCGCCCGACCTCGACAAGGGGGCCGCCTCCGTCTCGTGCGAGACGTGCCACGGTCCCGGGCGGCTGTACGCGCATGCCTACGTCATGCGCGACCGCGAGCTGTCGCGCGCGGTGGGGCTCGTCGACCCGGGCGAGAAGAGCTGCCTCGCCTGCCACACGGAGTCGGCGCCGTCGCTGCACCGCTTCGAGTACGCGAAGAAGCTCCCGCTCATCGACCACTGGACGGCCGACCGCGCCGAGCGCGCGGCGCGGGCGAGCGCGCCGCCGGCGGCCCCCGTCCCGGTCCCGGCGCCGGCTCCTGCTCCGGCGCGGCGCTAGATGCCGGCCCGCGTCGTCGCCGCCGAGTTCGTGAAGACCGCCACCCGCCGCGCGGAGTGGCCGGCGGAGCCCCTGCCCGAGGTGGCGTTCGTCGGGCGGAGCAACGTCGGCAAGTCCTCGATGCTGAACGCGCTCGCGCGGAAGGAGGGGCTGGCGCGCGTGTCGTCCACCCCGGGGCGCACGCAGGCGCTGCAGTTCTTCCGCATCCTGCGCCAGGACTCGCCCGCGGCCCGCCCGCGGCCGCTGCGCTTCTGCGACCTGCCCGGCTACGGCTTCGCCAAGGTCTCGAAGGCGGAGCGCGACCGCTGGGCGGCGATGATCGAGGAGTACCTGCGCGAGCGCGACCTCCTGCGCGCGGTCGTCCTCATCGTGGACGCGCGCCACGAGCCGCCGGAGAGCGACCGGGAGGCGCTGGCCTTCCTCTCCGCCACCGGCCGTCCGGTGCTGGTGGCGGCGACCAAGATGGACAAGCTCGCCAAGAGCCACCGCTTCGGCGCCGCGCGCGCGGTGGCCTCCGGGCTCGGCGTGCCGCAGGGCGACGTCGTGCCGTTCTCGGCGGTGGAGGGCACGGGGACGGACGCGCTCTGGGCGCGGATCGCGGGGGCCGTCGAGGGGTGAGCGTCAGCCGCTGGCCGGGCTCTCTCCCCGACGTCCCCGCCCTCTCCCCGCACCGGCCTAGATCGCGCCGAGGGAGCCCGGCCCACCCGTCCGCGGGTTCCCCACGATCCCGGTGTCGCTCGCGCCCATCCCGCCGGCCCGCATCTCGTCCTGCGCGCCGCGGCCGCGGTTGCGGATGCGGTCGTTGAGCTGGCTGCGCATCTCGGTGCCCGGCTTCGGCGCGAACATGAGCCCGAGCGCTGCGCCGACCAGCACGCCCACCGCGAACACGCCCAGGCTGGCGAAGAAGTCGCTCGTCGGCGTGTGCTGCTCGAGGCCCATCCGGTGCAGCACGTCGTCGCGGTCGATCTTCCTCGACAGCTTCTTCACGTCCTTCCAGCGAAGGTCCATCAGGTCGCTCCAGGTCATCGCTCGGTCCTCCCCCTGTGCCGAGAAGGTGCGCACCCGGGCCGCGGGAGGCTAAGCCACGTCGGTGGCGACCCCCCGCGCGGTGATGGGCCGCGCCCGTGGCGGCCTGCGCGCCGACGGCTCGATCTCCACCTCCGCCAGCACGGGCAGGTGGTCGGAGGCGAGCCGGGCGAGCGAGCTGTCGTGCACCTCGCACCCGAGGACGCGCACGGCCGGGCCGACGTAGGCGCGGTCGAGGCGAAGCAGCGGGAACGGCGAGGGGAACGTGGCGCGGGCGTCGCCCGCCAGCACGGCGGCGTCGGCGAGCTGGCGGCGGATCCAGCGCGGGACCGCCGACCGGCTCGTCCAGGCGTTGAAGTCGCCGACGAGGACGAGCGGGTAGGCGAGCGCCGTGTCGCGCAGGATGTCGGCGGAGAGGAGCTGGGCGGCCTGGCGCCGCCGCTCGCGGCGGTCGAGCCCGAGGTGGCAGTTGAAGACATGGAGCGCCGCGTCGCCGAGGTCGACGTCGGCGCGCAGGCAGCCGCGCTTCTCGCGCTCCGGAACCGACAGGTCGTAGCTGCGCGAGGCGGTGATGGGAAAGCGCGAGAGGATGGCGTTCCCGTAGGGGAAGCCGCCGCGCAGGATGGTGAGCCCGAACGCCTGGGTGAGTCCGGTGAGCCGCGCGAGCGTGCCCGCCGGGTCGAGCAGCTCCCCGGGGCCGCCGAGCGCGCCCACCTCCTGCAACCCCGCGACGTCGGCGCGCGCCTCGCCGATCACCTCCGCCACCCGCTCCGGGTCCTGGCGCCCGTCGCGGCCGCGCATGCCGTGGATGTTCCAGGACATGATCCTCAGGCCCATTCCGGCGCCTCCTCCTGCTCCGCGGCCGGCGGCGGCCGGCGCGCGCGGGGCGGCCGCGCCGGCGTGCGGTAGGCGTCGTGGAAGAGGCGGTAGAAGTGATCGGGCCGGATGCCGTCGCCGAACGGCAGCCGGCGTTCGGGCGGGTGGACGACGAACGTCTCCAGCTCCTCGGGCGCCACCCCGCCGTGGGAGCCGAACTCCCAGGCGTAGGCGACCGGCACCTTGCCCTCGCCGCGCCAGCCGAGGACGACGAGGTCCCCGGAGTGGGGCATGGAGACGAGGTCGGCGAGGTAGGTGGCGAGGAGCCCGGGCTCGGGGTGGGGGAGCCTCCGCACGTCCTCCTCGCGCATGAGGTCGTGCTCGGCGCCGCCCACCAGCGCCACCCCGCGGCGGCCGTTCCGCACCGCGACCAGGCCGATGGCGCGCGACTCCGCCAGCGCGGCGAGCACGCCGGGGTGGCGCGCGCGGATGACGTCGAGCCCGACCGGCGCGCGCTCGTCGGTGAAGTAGACGTGGGCGAGGTCTCCCGCCTCGGCCGTGACCACGCGATCGCGCCGGGCGAAGCCGAGCGCGTGCCCGAGGGCGCTGCGCTCCAGCGCGTCGAAGCGCCGTCCGACCGGCCGCCGCAGCCAGCGCGGGAAGCCCTGGAACGCGGCGCGCAGGGCGCGCGTCTGCGACAGCCGGAGCGCCTCCTCGTCGCCGACCCGCCGCGGCACCGCCACCCCGCCGTCGGCCAGCGCCAGGTACTCCGGCAGCGAGAGCCCGGTGAACGCCTGGAACGGCTTGGTGGCGACGTGCCCGTGGTCGGAGAGGACGAAGACGTCGTAGCGCAGCTCCGGGACGGCCTCGGTGGCCGCGAAGAGCGCCGCCAGCGCACGGTCCATGGAGCGCAGGTGGACGACGGCCTCGGGCGCGTCCGGCCCGCGCCGGTGCGCGTACTCGTCGTAGCCGAGGAGGTCGCAGTAGACGATGGGGACGCCGCGCGCCACGTCGATGATCACGCCCTCCACGAGGAGCTCGCGCATGAGCGCGCCGACGAGCAGCCGGTGCACGAGGAAGCGCGGCTCGTGCTTGAGCCGCCCGCGCCGCGCCGACCAGCGCCGGCCCTGCCACACGCCCACGCCGAGCTCGTAGGTGCCCCGCCCGGCGGTGCGCGCCGCGGTGAGCGAATGGACGAGGAGGCTCGCCAGCGCGTCGTGCCAGGAGAAGCCCTCGGAGAGCGCGCCCAGCTCCCACTCCCCGGCGAGGCCGGAGAGGCAGAAGTGCGGCAGCGCCGCCCCGCCGCTGAAGATGGAGAAGTAGGAGGTGCCGCCGCGCAGGAGCGGCGGGTTCCGCTCCGAGAGGCTCGCCTCGATGGCGGCGGCGTCGGTGGAGCGGTCCATCCGGATCTCGCGCCCGTCGCGGCGGTCGTACCAGGTGAAGCCGGGCACGCTCGGCGACACCCCATAGAACAGGCCCGCCTGGAAGGCGGGCGTGGAGGCGGGCACGCCGCTGCGTGCGCCGGTGAGGCCGGCGCGACCCCGGTCGAGCCGCCGGGCGAGGAAGGGCATGTGGCCCTCCCGCATCGCCCACTCCAGCCGCCGCCGGGAGACGCCGTCGAGCTGCACGATGAGCAGGCGCCGCCCGCCCTCCAGCGGCGGCGGGTGCATCCGGCCGCGGCGGGAGAGCGGTCGCAGCACGTGGCGCACGGCAGGGCCGGACATCTCGGCCACCGCGTCCCCGACCCGGTCTCGCGCCCGCGGCGCCACCTCCAAACGCTAGGGCGCCGTTCGCGCCCCGGCAGCGCGCGGCTCAGCCGCCTTCCCGGCCGGGGGGCGACCAGCGCACCTCGACCACGGTCACCTCCGCCGCGCCCGCCGGGCGCTGGACGCGCGCCACGTCGCCCTCGGCCTTCCCGAGGAGCGCTCGCCCGAGCGGCGCCTCGACGCTGATGTGCCCGGCGGCCGCGTCGGCCTCGTCCACGCCCACCAGCCGGTACGCCCGCTCCGCGCCCTCCTCGTCCTTCACCACCACCCAGGCGCCGAAGTAGGCGCGGCCGGACGGGTGCGGCCGCGGATCGATGACGGTGAGCGCGTCCATCTTCTCCGAGAGGAAGCGCAGGCGCCGGTCGAGCTCGCGCAGCTTGCGCTTGCCGTAGATGTACTCGGCGTTCTCGCTCCGGTCGCCGAGCGCGGCCGCGGCCTCCACCTCGGCCACGATCTTCGGCCGGAGCACGGTCCAGATGCGCTCGTGCTCCTCGGCCAGCCGGCGGAAGCCCTGCGGCGTGATGTAGCGCGGCGGCCGCTCGCCCTTCTCGGCGCTCATGCGCAGGGATGGTAATGTCCGGCGGGTGAAGGTCACGGACATCCTGCGGTTCGCCCGGGAGCGGGGCGAGCCCATCTTCTCGTTCGAGTTCTTCCCGCCCAGGACCGACGACGGCGTGCGGCAGCTCTTCGCCTCGGTGGAGGCGCTCCGGCCGCTCGCGCCCGCCTTCGTGTCGGTGACCTACGGCGCCGGCGGCTCGACGCGGGCCAAGACGCTCGAGATCGTGACGCGCCTCAAGCGCGAGGTCGAGATCGAGGCCATGGCCCACGTCACCTGCGTGGGCGCCTCGCGCGCCGAGCTCTGCGAGGTGCTCGACGAGATCGCGGCCGCCGGCATCCAGAACGTGCTGGCGCTGCGGGGCGACCCGCCGCGCGGGCAGCTCCGCTTCGAGCCGCACCCGGAGGGCTTCCGCTACGCGAGCGAGCTCGTCGCCTTCGTCCGGTCGCAGCCCGAGCGCTGGCGCTTCTGCATCGGGGCCGCGGCCTATCCCGAGGGGCACGTCGAGACGCGCGACCTCGCGCGCGATCTCGCGCATCTCCAGGCGAAGGTGCGGGCCGGCGCCGACTTCCTCGTGACGCAGCTCTTCTTCCACAACGCCCACTACTTCCGCTTCGTGGAGCGGGCGCGGGCGGCCGGCATCGCGCTGCCCATCCTGCCCGGCATCATGCCGTTCACGAACGTGGATCAGGTGGAGCGCTTCACCGCGATGTGCGGCGCGCAGATCCCGCCGGCGCTGCGCGCCGCCATGGAGGTGCGCCGCGACGACGCCGAGGGCTCGCTCCAGCTCGGCGTGGCGCACGCCACGCTGCAGTGCGCCGACCTCCTGCGCCGCGGCGCGCCGGGCGTGCACTTCTACACGCTCAACCGCTCGCCCTCGACCCGGGCGATCGTGGCCGCGCTCCGCTCCAGCGAGCCCTGGCGGGAGCCGTAGGTCAGGGCGACGGCGCGTCCGGGCGCCTCCTCACGAGGGGCGTGCCGCCGGGGGCGCGCCGCTGCTACGGTGGGGGCATGGACGCCCAGCCCGTGTTCTCCCGCGACCGGAAGATCGGCCTCGACGACGCGCTCAAGCGGCTGCAGGCCGGATCCGGCACGCCGTGGGCCGAGGTCTTCCGGCACGGCTCGCTGCAGATCGAGATCTTCGCTCCGCAGGGCACGGATCCGCAGACGCCGCACCGGCGCGACGAGATCTACGTCGTGGCGCGCGGCCGCGGCTGGTTCGTGTCCGGCGACCGGAGGATCGCTTTCAGCGCAGGCGACGTCCTGTTCGCGGCGGCGGGCGAGGTGCACCGCTTCGAGAAGTTCTCGACCGACTTCTGCACCTGGGTCCTCTTCTTCGGGCCGGAGGGCGGGGAGAAGCCGAAGCGGTACTGAGTGGAGGCTACGGGCTACAGCCTGAAGCCTGAAGCCCGGAGCCTGCTTCAGAACCCCCGCCCCCGCAGCTCCTTCAGCAATCCCTCGTAGAACGCGCCCGCGTCGAAGTGCTTCGACCACCCGATCTGCGCCCAGTGGTCGGCGTCGACGCGGCCCCACACCTCGCCCCAGGGCTGCGAGGTGGCCGGGACGCAGCCGTCGTTCGCGCCGGCGGAGGCGCGCAGGTAGAGCCACCCGGGGAGGAGGAGCGGGTGCGTCCGGCGGCGGGAGCGCGCCTCGCCCACCACGCTCGCGTAGACGACGCCGTCCGCGTCCGGGACCGCGCCGTTGAAGGCCGCGAGCGCGGGGGTGGTGAGGTCGTAGAACGCGTCCACGCCCAGGCCCAGGCACTCCAGCGCGCGCCGCAGGCCGAGGCGGTCGCCGAGGACGTCCGTGCCCACGTCGGCGAGCGGCGTGCCCAGGTGCGGCGTGCCGACGGTGACGAGCGCCGCCACGCGATCGGCGAGCCCGAGGCGCGAGATGGCGAAGCGCGCGTCGAGGCCGCCCATGCTGTGGGCGATGATGCTCACCTTCCGGTCGGGGAGCGCGCGCACGCAGGCGGCGAGCGCCGCGGCGCGCTCGGCGACGGACCCCGCCGCCGCGAGCTTCGGGCTGTGCACGGCGCAGCCGTGGGCCGCGAGCAGGTCGGGGACCCCGCGGAAGTAGGCGTGCTCGACGCCGGCCACCTCGACCACGTCGAAGCCGAGGAGGCCGTGCGCCAGGACGACCGGGTGGTGCAGCCGCGGCGCGCGCCGGGCCCGCCGCGCGCCCAGCCGCGATCGCAGCCCGGCCCGGCCCCTCGCGGCGGCGTGGACCGCGACCGGGAGGCCGAAGGCGAGGAAGAGGAGGGTGATCGCGACGAGCGCGGGAGACACGCGCCGCGAGGCTACGCCGCCCGGCGCCGCTCCGTCGACGTCGGTGCAGGTGGGAGGAGCGCGCCGCCGCGTTGCGCCCGCCGCCGGTCCGTGCTCCCATCCGGCGCGGAGGACGCGTGGGCGCGATCAAGGTGCTGGCCGGGGACTTCGTCGGGGACGGCCGCTTCGCGGACGGCAAGGTCACCCTCCGCCCGCGCGAGGCGCCCTCGCCCGCACACCGGATGGTGGTCCGCGACTTCTTCCAGTCGATCGAGATCGCCTCCCAGCACGACGTCGTGCGGCTCGGCGGCGCCGTGGGGTGGGGCGCGGCGGGCGCCGTCCTGGCGGGGCCGGTCGGCCTGCTGGCGGGCGCGCTCCTCGGCGGGCGCGGGAAGAAGGTCACCTTCCTCGCCGAGCTGAAGGACGGCCGGCGCGTGCTGGCCCAGACCGACGCCAGGACGTTCGCCGACCTGCGCGCGGCGCTCCTCGGGTAGGCTCGCGCCACGTGCGCGGCAGGGACGGGGCGGCTATGGGCGGCCGGTGACCCGCCCGCGCGCCCTCGTCGCCTGGAGCAGCGGCAAGGACTCCGCCTGGGCGCTGCGCGAGGTACGGCGCCGGGGCGAGCTCGAGGTGGTGGGTCTGCTCACCACCGTCACCGACGCCTTCGCGCGCGTGTCCATGCACGCGGTCCGCGAGGCGCTCCTCGAGGCCCAGGCCGCCGCGCTCGGGCTGCCCTGCCGCAAGGTCCGCATCCCCTGGCCCTGCCCGAACGATCGCTACGAGGCGGAGATGGGCCGCGCCCTGGCGGAGGCGCGCGACGAGGGCGTGACGCGCGTCGTCTTCGGGGACCTCTTCCTCGCCGACGTGCGCGCCTATCGCGAGGCGCGCATGGCGGGCACCGGGCTCGAGCCGGCATTCCCGCTGTGGGGCCGCGACACCGCCTCGCTGGCGCGCGACATGATCGCGGGTGGCCTTCGCGCGGTGCTCACCTGCGTCGATCCACGGCAGCTCGACCGCGGGTTCGCCGGTCGCGCCTACGACGCGGCGCTGCTCGAGGCGCTGCCGGCGGGAGTGGACCCGTGCGGCGAGCGCGGCGAGTTCCACACCTTCGCCTGGGACGGCCCGGGCTTCTCGGCGCCCATCCCCATCGCCCGCGGCGAGGTGGTGGAGCGCGAGGGGTTCGTCTTCGCCGACCTGCTGCCGGCGGCGTGAGCGGGCCTGCCCGCGGGAGGTGCGATGGACGTCGAAGGCGCCGAGGTCCCGCCAGCGCTCGACCACCTCGTGCTCGGCTGCGCCGACCTCGACGAGGGCATCGCGCTGGTCGAGGCGGCGACGGGCGTCCGGGCGGCGCCGGGTGGCTCGCACCCCGGCCGCGGCACCCGCAACGCGCTCCTCGCGCTCGAGGGCAGGCGGTACCTCGAGATCATGGCTCCCGACCCGGCGCAGCGCGCGCTCACGTGGTTCACGATGTTGCCCGGGCTCGCCCGCCCGCGGCTCGTCGGCTGGGCGGCGGCGGCGAGCGACCTCGACGCGCTCGCCGCGCGCCTGCGCGGCGCAGGGGTCGCCTGCGACGGCCCGCTCGCCGGCGCCCGCACCCGGCCCGACGGCGTGGCCCTGCGCTGGAGGACGCTGCACCTCGGCGACGATCGCGGCGGGCTGCTGCCGTTCCTCATCGACTGGGCGGGGACGGCGTCGCACCCCGCGGAGGCGGCGCCGCCGGGCTTGCGCCTGCGCCGGCTCGCTGCGTCGGCGCCGGACGGCCCGGCGCTGCGGGTCGCGTATGCGCTCCTCGGGCTCGAGGTGCCGATCGCGCGCGGCCCGCCCGGCCTCGCCGCGCTGCTGGAGGGGCCGCACGGCGCGCTCGCGCTCGGCCCGCGAGAGGGCGGCGGCTGATCCGGCGGATCTTCAGTCGAGCGGGAACGGCGCGACCGGGGCCGGCGCGTGCACCTCGCGGGCGATGCCGAGCAGCTCCCGGCGCATGCGGAGCGCCTTCGACCAGGCGTAGCGCGTGGGCGTGCTCCGGAGCTCGGCCAGCGCCGCCGCATAGGCGCGGCGCTTCGGGTCGATGTCGTCGCGGGGGCTCACGCGCGCAAGATCGGGCGCGCGGCCGCCGCAGCAAAGTCCGCGGCGAGGGCGGGACCCGCCGAGTGCTCGGGGAAAAAAAGACGGTGGCGACCCGGCTCGAGGTCGCCACCGCCCGGTACCGCCGGGAGGACCCTTTCGACGGCTCGGCTCGAGGCCGTCGGAGAGGCCGCTGCCCTTGTGGACACGCCGCGGCCCGGTGGCTCAGGCCGGTCCGCAGCGGTTACGACGAGGCGATCCAGAGCAGGGACCGTGCCGGTGGGCCGCGCGCCGTAACCGCCCGGGATCCCGTGGCTGGCCCTGAGCGACCACGGCGACGCCTCCAAGGATCCTGCG
This sequence comes from Anaeromyxobacteraceae bacterium, assembly GCA_035719345.1. Classification (GTDB taxonomy): domain Bacteria; phylum Myxococcota; class Myxococcia; order Myxococcales; family Anaeromyxobacteraceae; genus Anaeromyxobacter_A. Next base: position 5,721 of record DASTGH010000646.1, on the reverse strand, counting down.
AGCGAGGTTCAAGGAGCTTGCACCGCCCGGCGGAGGGTCGCTCCGCTTCAGCGCGCGGAGGCCCCATCCGGTTCCGAGCAAGCCGTCACGGACAGCGCCGCGGCGCCGGGCGGCGGGGCCGGGCGGGGGAACGTCACCGTGAACGCCGTCCGCCCCTGCTCCGAGCGCACCGCCACGTGGCCCCCGTGGGCGCGGGCGATCTCGCGGACGATGAAGAGCCCGAGCCCCACGCTCCCGCTCCGGTCGCCCGGCCGGAAGGGGTCGAACAGCGTCGGCAGCAGGTCCGGCGAGAGGGCACCTGCGTTCGCGACCTCGAGGCAGACGGCCTCGTCCTGGCCGGAGACGCGCACGTCCACCGGCGCGCCGGCGGCGCCGTGGTGCAGGGCGTTCACCGCCAGGTTGCAGACGAGCTGCTCGACGCGCGCGGCGTCGATCAGTGCGGCGTCGTCCCCGTGCACCTCGAGCGCCACCGTCCGCCCCGGCTCGGCCGCGCGGACCTCCTCGAGCGCGGCCCGGCACACCTCGCCGAGGCGCGCCGGCGCGCGCTCGACCCGCAGCCCCGGGCCGTGCTGCGCCCGCGCGTAGTCGAGCAGGTCGCGCACCATCGCCTGCATGCGGCGCGTGCTCGACTCGATGCGGTCGAGGCCGTTCGCATGCACGGGCTCGACCGCGCCGCGCCGGCGGAGGTGCTCGAGCGTGAACGCGATCGCGTGCAGCGGGTTCTTGAAGTCGTGGCTGACGATGGCGACGAGGCGCTCCTGCCGGGCCGCCATCGTCCTCGCCTCGGCCTCGGCGGCCTCTGCCCGCCGCTTCGCCTCCCGCATCTTCGAGGCCAGCCATGCGAAGAACACCGAGACGACCACGAACGCCGCCAGGCGGTACGCCTCGTGGGGTTGCAGGGTCGGTGCAAAGAAGAAGGCGTAGAAGCCGATCCCGGACAGGACCATCGTGAGGAGGCCCGGGCCCAGGCCGCCGTGGAGCGCGGCGCCGACCACGGCCGCGAACTGGAACATGAAGAAGGGCGCCTGGAGCGGCCGCGCCGAGAGGACGGTCACTGCGAGCCCGGCGAGAGCCAGGAGCGCCGCCACGCCGAACTGCCGCGAGGCGCGGCACGCTGGCCCGGTCCTTAGTGTGGAACGCCCCAAGAGGGCAGCATGTTAGCGGCTCGGATCGCCCGGGTTCAACGGAGCGCCCGCGTCACGGAGCCACAGGGCCGCCGATCCAGGGCGATTTCCTCACCACTCGATGAAGAGGGCCGTCCCACATCGCGCGATGGAGCATGGGCTCCCACTGGGGGCCTAAGGCGTACGACTCGCTCCGTGAGAGCCCCTGTCGTGGCGCAGCGCCGTGGCCATCCTCGGCGCCGAGAGGAAACGGGCTGGCACGCTGCCGGTCTTCGGCGGTGGTGCCGCTCGACGATGATCGACCGGAAGACCTTCAAGATCACCCGGGGACCTGGCCTCGTCGCGCTCGCGGTCACGCTCGCCTGTGGGGGCGGCCCGGGCGCGAGCTCGCCTGGGCCGCGCGCGACGCCGACGCTCGAAGCGGCGGCGCCGCCGTGGGCCACGCTGTCGATCGATCCGGCGGAGGCCGACGTGTCGGTCGGGGCCGCGCTGCCCATGCGGGCCTTGCTCGGGCTCGGAGCGGCGAGCGACGTCGCCTGGTCCGTGGCGGAGGGCGAGGGCGGGGGCCACGTGGACGCCTCGGGGACCTACGCTTCGCCGGGAGTCCCCGGCACGGTGCACGTGACCGCGACGGCGGCCAGCCAGGTGGCCACCGCCGCGATCCACGTGAAGGCGGGCGGTGCCATCGCGCTCATCCCCAACCCCGCGCGCGCGAAGCCGCACGGCACGCTGGCGTTCCAGGCCGTCGTCACCGGCCTCGCGGACACGGGCGTGACGTGGTCCCTCGTCGAAGGCGCCGCCGCAGGCACGGTGTCCGAGGCCGGCGTCTACACCGCCGGTCCCTTCGGCCGTTACCACGTGGTCGCCACCAGCGTGGCCGACCCCACGGTGCGCGCGGTGGTCGAGGTCGAGGTGAGCGACGATCTCCAGGACTTCGGCGGGTCGGTCCTCGACAGCCCCACGGTCCACGCGATCTGGGGAGGCGACCCCGCGCAGTTCGGCGATGCGGTCGACGCGGTCGAGCGGTTCCTCGGCGGGATCGACGGCTCGCCCTGGGCCGCGCTCCTCGGCGCGTACCTGCGAGGCAGCGCGCCGCACGTGACGTTCGGCGGGAGCGCGTTCGTCCCGGGGAGCGCCCTCGGCGGACAGCCGGGCGCGCCGGAGGTGCTGGCGGCGGTGTGCGACGCGCTCGACGCGCTGGGGGTCGCGCCGCGGAGCGAGGACGTGTACCTCCTCTTCTCGCCGGTCCTCGAGTCGGGCACCGCGTACTGGGGCACGCACTGGTGGGGGCCGTGTCACGGCGTGCCGATCAGCGCGGCGTGGATCGCACGCCGCAGCCTCGCGGACGGGTGCGGCTCCGCGTCGCCGGAGGCGCGCGCGGCGACGTTCGTCGTCTCGCACGAGCTCGCCGAGGCGATGACGGACCCGGATTACTTCCGCGGCTGGGCGACGCGCGACGGACGCGAGATCGCCGACGGTTGCGCGCAGGCCTGCGTCACGCTGGGCGGCGCCGCGTTCACGGCGACGGCGCTCTGGTCGAACACGGTCCACGGCTGCACCGGTCGTTGAGGGGCGGTCCGCTGCCGCGCGCACGGGCGCGCTGCGACCCCGCTGACCACCGTGGGTGACATCACCGCGTGAAATCCCCCGCGAGTCCCCGGCCACCCGATGCCGACGGGTGCGACGGGTGGTGAATGCACCGGCGCGCGCGAAGCTCGCCGGTCCGGCGCCCGTCGTGTCGCGCCGCGCGCGGCGCCGCAAACCCGCGCCGACCCGTGGTGGCGATCCCACCCGACCGCACGCGCGCCGGAGCACGTGAACCCGGGGTGAGTGCGTCGCGCACCTCCGCGCACGACAACACACCGCGGCCCCAGCGGCGCGTCGCTGGCACCGCGGGGGCCGGTCGCGCGGGCCCTCGCAGCGGTCCTGGCGCGACGGTGCAGCTCTTTCTGGGGGGACAACCGATGAAGCTGGCTCAATCGCGCATTCTCGTCATCCTCGCCGCCTTGGTCGTCGCAGCGTGCACGGGCGACACCGGGCCCGCCGGTCCGGCTGGCTCGGACGGTTCGCCCGGTACGGCCGGGCCGCCCGGCACGCCGGGCTCGGCAGGGCCGCCCGGCACGGCGACGGTCTCGACGACCGAGGGGTGCTTCGCCTGCCACGCCTCGACGCTCCCGTCCAAGCACGCGCTCTCCGATCAGCTCGCCGTCGCCGTGACCGTGCCCGCGAACGCGGTGGCGGTGGCGGGCAACGACGTCAAGATCAGCTTCAACGTCAAGGTGAACGGCGTGGACCGCGACGACTTCACGCGCTCGGCGTCGGTCGTCCGCAATCACAACGAGGACGCCTACTGGGTCTACGTCGGCACGCCGCCGGAGGCGGCGCCGGTCAACGCCGGCGTCCGCACCAAGATCCCGCTCGGCAGCTGGACCATCGCGTCCAACCGGAACGGCAACTACACCGTCACGCTGCCGGGGCTGGCGACCTCCACCACGTTCCCCGCCCCGGTCGCGGGCGCGGCGTACATGCTCAGCGTCATGAACCTGCAGGGCGTGACCGCCACGGCGGTGGCGTATTACCAGTCGCGCACGCACGACCTCGTCAGCAACCAGGCCTGCAAGAACTGCCACGGCAACCTCATCTGGCGTGACGCCGTCCACGACGTGACGTATCCGCAGGGCATCGACCCCTGCATCGTGTGCCACAACCGCACCGGCGCCGCCGATCCTCGGCTGCCGGGGGCGGGGTCCGGGCTCATGGGCATCGCCCACGGGATCCACAACTCGAAGAACATGCCGGACGGCCAGTACACGTTCACCTGGGCGTCGAACGGGAACAAGTTCAACTTCTCCATCGGATTCCCCGGCTTCATGAACAACTGCGTGACGTGTCACGACACCGCGCAGGGCCGCGCCGCCGTCGCCAGCGCGCCGGTGTCGTACGGCCTCTGCATCTCGTGCCACGACGGCTGGGACGGCTTCCCGGCGACGGTCGCGGGCGGCACGTTCGCCTTCCACCGCGACTACGATGGGACGACGGACTGCTCGCTCTGCCACAACGCCACGAGCGGCATCCCGGCGACGATCGCCGGGTTCCACGACGGCCTCGTGACCGAGCGCGCCGGCCTCATCTGGGACGGTGCCGACCAGTCGGTCGTGCTCGCGCCGACGATCCAGCTCGAGCTCACCGGCGTGGCCGTGACGACGAAGGACGTCCAGGTCACCTGGACGGCCAAGGACGCCGGGGGGACGCTGTACGACCCGTGCAACTCGGACTACGCGAAGGGGCCGGTGTTCTTCGGCGCGACGGGGACCGGCTCGTCGGAGGGCTGCACGAACAGCACGCTCGGCTGCGCGAGCAACATGAGCATCCTCCGCTCGTACGCGCAGGCGGACGACTGGGTGAACGATGCGTATCCGGGTGGAAGCTCGCCGGGCCAGCCGAAGTCCACGAACCTCGCCGCCTCCAACACGAAGTGCGCCGAGGGCGTCGCCACGACCAAGGTCCCGCTGCAGAGCACGGCGGCGGCGCGCGGCATCGTCGCGCTCCAGGGCAAGCCGCAGGTGAAGTGGGCGCCGACGAACACGATCATCTGGGTCCGCTCGCAGACCCCGACGCGTGAGTTCGTGGTGTCCGACGGCTCGCTCCCGACCGCGCAGCGCCGCACCATCGTCGACGTGAACAAGTGCAACGCCTGCCACCTGGGCAGCCTCTACCAGCACGGCGGAAGCCGCGTGGACAAGATCGAGCTGTGCGTGATGTGCCACAACCCGTCCTCGAGCGAGCAGAACAACCGCGTCGGGATGGGGGTGACCGCGGCGACCGCATACGACGGCAAGGCCGGCGAGACGTACGACCTGCGCACGCTGGTCCACGCCGTCCACTCGGCGGGCGAGACCCAGGTCCCGCTCCTGTACTACCGGTCGAACGGGATCTTCTTCTTCGGCGCGAAGGGCGAGGATGGCAAGCTCCTCGGCGTCACGAACTGGCCGGACGAGGCCGGGTGCGTGAAGTGCGTCGATCCGGAGGACGGCCCGCTCACCTGGTGCAAGGTGCACGGCTCCTCGGCCACCGGCGAGGACTACTCGGGCGCGCGCGCGGCGGACGGATCCTGCAAGCCTGCCAGCGAGCTGCCGCCGAGCACCGACGCGACGTGGCGCCCGCACCGCGTCCGGGAGATCCACTACTCGCGGCCGCTCAACGACTGCGGCGCGTGCCATGTGAACGACACCGACAAGAGCCTGCCGGATCCGACGCGCGCGGTGGCCGTCACCTTCGACGCCGGCAAGGCGCCGTGGAACGACCTCCTCGACGACAAGCTCGTGAGCCCGTCCACCGCGACGTGCCTGAGCTGCCACCAGTCGAAGGACGACGTGCAGCAGTTCTTCCTGCGTGAGCACGCGTACAAGAACAGCTGGGCACCGTCGGCGTTCGTGAACGGCCGCCAGACGCTGCTCGACGCGCTGCCGTGAGGTCGGCGCGGGGAGCGCTGCTCCCCGCTGCCCCCCGGGGCGGAGGCGCCGCGCGGCGTCTCCGCCCTTCGCTCGTCCGGCCCGTTCGATGAAGCGATGACCCCACGGGGATTCGAACCCCGGTT
>DASTGH010000645.1:0-6717 GCA_035719345.1 Anaeromyxobacteraceae bacterium | reverse complement strand
GCTCCCGCCCGCCCCGGCGGCGGCCGCGCCGGCGGCTCGCGCCGCCCGCGCCGCGCCATCCCCACCGCCGCCGGCGGACGAGGGGTTCGACATCGGCAAGGAGCTGGCCGACGAGCTGGGCGCGGGCCCGCCGGTCGCGGCCGACGACTTCCAGTACTCGGTCGAGGACGTCTTCTCGCAGTTCAAGAAGGGCGTCGAGCAGACGGTCACCGCCGAGGACGCCGACACGCACTACGACCTCGGCATCGCCTACCGCGAGATGGGCCTCGTCGACGACGCGCTCCACGAGTTCGAGGTCGCCCTGGGCGGGAAGGGCAAGAAGAAGGAGCTCGACTGCCTCACCATGATCGCCCTCTGCCGCATGGAGAAGGGCGAGGCGAGGGAGGCGGTGCAGGCCTATCTCCGCGCGCTCGCCTGCGACGGCCTCACGGCGCAGGCGGCGCGAGCCATCCATTACGAGCTGGGCGTCGCCTACCAGGCGTGCGGCGACCCGGAGTCGGCGCTGTGGTACCTGCAGAAGGTCCTGAAGTCCGACCCCGCCTACCGCGACGCCAAGGCGCTGGTCGCGCGCCTCGGCGGCGGTCCGGGGCGCGCCCCGGCCGCGCCCCCCGGCAGCTCGCCGGCCGTCCCGGCGCCAGCCGGCGCTTCCCCCCCGGCGGTCGGGCCGAAGAAGAACATCGGGTACGTGTAGAAGGCACGAGCGCTCCGCTTGAACTACCTCGAGCACTACGATCTGTCGCAGGAGCCCTTCTCCAACGCGCCGGTGGCGCGCTTCTACTATTCGTCCGCGCAGCACGCGCAGGCGCTGATGCGGCTCATGCACGCCGTCTCGCAGATGAAGGGGCTCGCCCTCCTCGTCGGCGACATCGGCGCCGGCAAGACGACGCTGGCGCGGCGCATGCTCGACAACCTCCCCGAGGACGAGTACGAGGCCGCGCTCCTCGTCATCGTGCACTCCGGCATCACCGCCCAGTGGCTGCTCCGGCGCATCGCGCTCCAGCTCGGCGTGGAGAACCCCGCCGAGGAGAAGCTCGCGCTCCTCTCCCAGCTCTACCAGCGTCTCGTCCGCATCTACGAGGCCGGCAAGAAGGCGGTCGTCCTCATCGACGAGGCGCAGATGCTGGCCACGCGCGAGATCATGGAGGAGTTCCGGGGCCTGCTGAACCTCGAGGTGCCGGAGCGCAAGCTCCTCTCCTTCGTCTTCTTCGGGCTGCCCGAGATCGAGGAGAACCTGAAGCTCGATCCCCCGCTGGCGCAGCGCGTGGCGCTGCGCTACCGGCTCGAGCCACTCAGCCCGGAGGCCACCGAGGCCTACATCCGGCACCGCCTGCGCCTCGCCGGTGCGCCGCGGGTGCCGTTCACGCCCGCCGCCATCGCCGCCGTGCACCGGTTCGCCGGCGGCACGCCGCGCGTCATCAACACGCTCTGCGACAACGCGCTCTTCGAGGGGTTCCTGGCGCGCGCCCGCGACGTGGACGACAAGCTGGTGGAGCGGCTCGCGCGCGACCTCGCGCTCGCGCCCGCGGCGGGGGCAGCCGACGCCGCCGCACCGGCGCACGGCGCGGAGCGCATCGACCTCGACGAGATCGATCGCTACCTCGAGTCGCTCACCAAGTAGCCGTTGATGCCTCGCTCCCCCCGCGCTCCCGGCAGGGCCTGGCCGTGAAGCGTGCCATCGCGCTCGCGTTCCTGGCGGCGGTGCTGGTGCTGACGGGCGGCGCCGTCCTCGGCCTCTCCACGCCCTGGGCGGGCGACCGGCTGTGCCGCCTGGCCGGGGACCGCGTCCGTGCCGCCACCGGCCTGGAGCTGGCGGTGGAGGGGTGCCGGGTCGAGCCGTTCCGCCTGGGCGTCCGCGCGGGTGCCGTGCGCCTCGGGCCCGCCGCCGCGCCGATCTTCACGGCCGACGCGGTCGAGGCCCGCCTCGCGCCGGTGCAGGCGCTCGGCCGCCGGCTGGAGCTCGCCGAGCTCGTCCTGACCAGGCCGCGCGTCAGCGCGCGCGTGCCGCCGCGGCCCCCGGGCGCGCCGCCCGTGGCCTGCCCGCCGCCCGCGCTGCAGCAGTTCCAGGTACACCACCTCACCGTGCGCGAGGGGGCGCTGGACGTGACGCTGCCCGGTGGCGAGCGCGTGACGGTGGCGCGCCTCGACGTCGCCGCCGCGCCGGCCTCCGGGCGCCGCGGCCTCGCGGTGCTCGCGCCGCACGGCGCGCGGCGAACCGGGCTCGAGGTCCGCGCCGCGGGCGTGAGTCTCACGGCGGGAGCGCGGCGCCTGGCGCTCTCCGAGGCGCAGGCCCGGGCGGATCTCGCGCTCGACCTCTCCCGGCTCGACCTGATCGTGGCGAGCGCGGAGATGGCGGGCGCCTCGGCGGTGGCGAGCGGGACCGTCCTCGATCTGTGCCGCCCGCGCCTCGACCTTGCCGTGGCCGGCCGGGGCGAGCTCGCCGCGCTGCTCGCCGCGGCGGGGAGGCCCGACCTCCCGGCCTCGGGCGTGGTCGCGGTCGACGCGGCCGTCCGGGGGCCGGCGGCGCGGCCGGTGATCGAGGGCGAGGCGCGGCTGCAGCGCGCCGACGTCGACGGCTGGCGCATGGGGGACGCGCGGGCCCGGCTGCGGCTCGAGGGCGAGCGGCTCGACGTGGAGCGCCTCACCGTCTCGGGCGAGACGGGCGGCAGCGTGAGCGCGCGCGGGACGCTCCGTCTCGGAGCCAAGGTCGGGCTCGAGGCCGAGGCGCAGCTCGAGCGCGTGGAGCTGGGCGAGATCCTCGGCCGGCTGCAGCTGCCGCACGCCTGGGTCATGGCGCGCGTCGGGGGCAAGGTCCGCGTCACCGGGACGGCCGCGCCCCTCGCGCTCTCCGGCGACGTCGCGCTCGAGCTCGCCGACTTCCGGGTCCTCGACCACGGCTGGGAGAAGTGGCGGGGGGAGCGCGGGTTCCTGCAGCTCGCCCGCGCCCGCGTCGACGGCGGGGTGCGCGTCGACCTCGCCGGCGTCCACCTCGAGACGACCCAGGTCCGCGCCGGGCGCGGTGCGCTGGCGACGCACGGGCTCCTCTCCTTCGACGGCGACCGCGGGTTCGAGCTGGACTGCGCCGGCGAGGCCGACCTCGACGCGCTCGGCCACCTCGGCACGGTCCAGCTGGGAGGGCGGGCCCGCGTCGAGGGCGTGGTGGTCCGGGCCGCGCCCTACGGCCTGCCGCGGGTCGAGGGGAAGGTGCGGGTGCAGGGGCTCCGGTTCCTCGACCTCGACCTCGGAGACGCCTCGGCCACCGTGAGCCACGACCGGTATCTGTTGACGGTCGCCGGCGCCGACGGGGTGAAGGGGCAGTCGCGCTGGTCCGCCGACCTCGGCGTCCGGCTCGACCAGGAGCCGCCGCAGGTGCAGGACGCGCGCTGGGAGATCCGGGGCCGGCTGCGCGACGCGTTCGAGGCGGTCATGCCGTGGCTGCCGGACGCGGTGCACGCGCGCGACGCTCTCGACGGTGAGGTCACCGCGCGCGGAACGGCGCGCGGCCCGGCCCCGGCGCTCGACGTCGACTTCGAGGCGGAGCTGGGGCGCGGTGCGCTGCTCGGGCGCGCCTTCGACGGCGGCCGCCTGCGCGGCGCCATCGAGCACGGCGCGGTCGCGCGCTTCGACGACGCCGAGCTCCGGCGCGGTGCCGGCGTGGCGCGGGCGCGCGGGCACGTCGGGCTGGAAGCTCCCTTCCCCTGGGACCTCGACACGAGCCTCGCCGGCGTCGCGCTGGCGGACCTGGAGCTGCCGGGCGACGGGTGGATGGGAGCCGTGGCCGGCTCGGCCGCGCTCACCGGCTCGTGGGAGGCGCCGCGGATGCGCTTCTCCGGCGAGGGCCGGAGCGTGGTCGTCGAGGGCGTGCCGGTGGGCGCGGTGCGCCTCTCCGGCGAGCTGGAGGGAAGCGCGCTGACGCTCGACGGCCACACCGAGGGCGTGGCGCTCGCGCTGCGCGCCCGCACCGACGGGGCGATGCCGTTCGAGGCGGACGCCGACGTGGACGTGGCGGACGTGACGCGGTTCTTCCCCGGCGGCCCGCCGGCGGGCCTTCGCGCCAGCGTCCGGGGCCGGGGGCGCGCCGCGGGCAGCCTGCGCGACCTGGCCGGCGCCCGCGCCTCGCTCTCCCTCTCCCATGTCCGCGGCGGCTACGGCGACTTCGCGGTCGAGAGCGTCGGGCCGGTCGAGCTCGCGGTGGTGGACCGCCGCGTGACGCTCCGGGCGCTCTCGCTGCAGGGCACGAACACGGCGTTCACGCTGGGCGGTGCGCGCGAGCCGTCGGGCGCGCTGGCGCTCGATGCGCGTGGCACGCTCGACCTGCGGCTCCTGGGCGGGCTCCTGCCGGGCGTGTCCGAGCCGCGCGGCCGGCTCGAGCTGGAGGCGCACGTCGCCGGGACGGCGGCCTCTCCGACGCTGGTCGGGAGCGGCCACCTGCAGGACGGGGGCTTCCGCCTGCGCGAGGCGCCGGTCGCCTTCACCGCCATGGCCGGCGATCTCGCCTTCTCGCAGGACCGCATGCTCTTCGACGCGCTGCAGGCGCGTGTGAACGGTGGCCGCGCCGAGCTCTCGGGCGAGGTGGAGCTGGTCCGCTTCGTCCCGGCGCGCGTGCGCGTCGCTGCGGCGCTGGAGGAGGTGTCGCTCCGCATCCCGGAGTGGCTGCCGTCGGTGCTCTCGGGCCGCCTCCAGGCGACCGGCACCTGGGAGGCGATGCTCCTCTCCGGCAAGCTGCGCGTGCTCCACGCCCGCTACCGCGAGCCGGTCGATCTGGAGAAGCGGCTGGTCGAGGTCCGGCGCAGGCCCATCCCCGAGCGCGCCTTCGATCGCGCCGGCGAGTGGCTCTCGCTCGACGTCGGCCTGGCCGTGGACGGCGACGCGCGCATCGAGAACGACCTGGTCCGCGCCGGGCTGCGCGGCAGCCTCACCCTGACCGGCACGCTGGCGGCGCCCGGGCTCATCGGCACGCTCACCCTCACCGACGGCAGCCGTGGCACGTTCCGCGGCAACGAGTTCCGCCTCACGCACGGGGTGGTCGACTTCACCGAGCGGCGCCGGATCCGGATGTCGCTCGACGTCCACGGCGACGCGCAGGTCCGCGACTACCGCGTCTTCATGCACGTGACCGGCCCTTACGAGGAGCCGTCGCTCCAGCTCACGAGCGAGCCGGCGCTGCCGCCGCAGGACGTGGTGACGCTGCTCTCGCTGGGCTGGGTCTCGCGCGACGTGGCCACGGCCAGCGGCGTCTCGGGGGTGGCCACCGCCGCCGCGGCGCAGGCGCTGGTGAGCGCCTCCGGCCTCGACGAGCAGGTGAAGCGGTTCGTGCCGCGCAACGAGGTGCTGCGCGACCTCTCCCTGCGCATCACCAGCGCGTACTCGGAGGGCACGGGTCAGGTCGAGCCGCGCGCCGAGTTCGAGTCGCAGGTGATCGACGACCGCTTCCGCCTGCGCTACCAGGCCCCGCTCGGCGGTACCCGCGGCCAGCGGGCGCAGGCGGAGATGCGCCTGGGATCGCGCTTCTCGCTCCAGTACCAGTGGGACAACGACACGCCGGAGGTCACGTCCGGCGGGGATCACGGCGTCGACCTCAAGCTCCGCTGGGAGTGGAACGACTGATGCCGGGCGCGCTCGGTCTGGCCCTCCTGGTCGCGCTCGCCGCCGGCGCGCCGCCGGATCGGCCGCGCGTCGCGGCGGTGCGGCTGGAGCTGCCCGCCGGCGAGGCGGAGGGGTCCCTCCCGGCGCTCGTCGCCGTCCGGCCCGGAGAGCCGCTCTCGCCGCGGGACGTGCGGCTCACCGTGCAGCGCCTGTTCTCCACGGGCCGCTGCGGCGCGGTCGTGGCGCGGTCCGAGCCCGCCGGCGACGGCGCGGTGGAGGTGGTCTTCGCCTGCCCGGCGCGGCGGGTGGTCGCCTCGGTCCGGGTGGAGGGCGCGCCGGCCCCGCTCGACGCCGAGCGCGTCCGGCGCGCCGCCGCGCTGGAGGCAGGCGCCGAGCTGTGGCCCGGGCGGCTGGAGGAGGCGGCCGAGCGCGTGCAGGCGGCCTACGCGCGCCGGGGCTGGCGCTCCGCCCGCGTCGAGGCGCGCGCCGAGGGGCAGCCCGGCGCCGAGGTGACGCTGGCGGTGACGCCCGGTGCGCCGACGCGCGTGCAGTCGGTGGAGGTGGTGGGTGCGCGGCGCGCGGGCACGGCCGCGTCGCTCTCCATCCGCCCCGGCGACGTGCTCGACCTCGACGCCGTGGACGACGACCTGCGCGGCCTGCGCGGGCGGCTCCGGGCCGCCGGCTGGCTGCGCGCCCGCGTCGCCGACCCCGAGCTGCGGATCGCGGGCGAGCGCGCCACCCTCCGCGTCGCCGTGGAGCCGGGGCCACGGGTGGCGGTGCGCTTCGCCGGCGCCCGGGCGTTCCCGGCGGCGGAGCTCTCCGAGCGCCTCGCGCTCGCCAGCGAGCCCTCGCTCGACGCGACCGCGCTCGCGGCCGCCGCCACGCGGCTGCGCGGGTTCTACCGCTCGCAGGGCTTCGCCGACGCCCGGGTGGAGGCGGACGAGGTGGCGGTGCCCGGAGGCGCGCTGGTCGAGGTCCGGATCCGGGAAGGTCGCCGCTACCGCGTGCGGGCCGTGACGTTCGCCGGCGCGGTGGCGCGCTCCCCGGCGTGGCTGCGCGCCCGCCTGGACGAGGCGCTCGACGCGCTCGCGCCGCCGCCCACCGGCGATCCGGGGGAGGCGGAGCGGCTGGCCC